>JALDYL010000285.1:0-5263 GCA_032153965.1 Achromobacter sp.
ACCAGATGCTGGACCGCCCCACGTCCTGGAAGCGCTGGGCCACCGCCGACCGCGAACCCGTGGAGCGCTGGGGCCAGGGCCGCGTCACCATCCTGGGCGATGCCGCCCATCCCATGACGCAATACATGGCCCAGGGCGCCTGCATGGCGCTGGAGGACGCGGTGACCTTGGGCGAGGCCGTCAGGCAGTGCGGCCACGACCTGGAGGCCGCGTTCCGCCTGTACGAATCGGTCCGCATCCCGCGCAGCGCGCGGGTGGTGTGGTCCACGCGGGAAATGGGCAGGCTCTATCACGCGCGGGGCGTCGAACGCACCGTGCGCAACATGCTGTGGACCGGCCGCAGCCAGTCCCAGTTCTACGACGCGTTGCAGTGGCTGTACGGCTGGAAGGTGGAAAACTGCCTCGCGGGGCTTTCCTCTCAATAGAAAAAATGCAGGCACCCAAGGAGACAACCATGAGAAAAACCGCAATCCGCGGCAGCGCCGCCCTCATGCTTGCGCTGACCGCGTTCGCGGCTGGCGCACAGCAGAAGCCGGTAGACATCGGCTTCATCGGCACCCTGTCCACGCCCGCCGGCTACATCGGCGAAGACGAGCGCGACGCCTTCATGCTGGCCGTCAAGGAAGGCGGCGGCAAGCTGGGCGGCGTGCCGGTCAATGTGCGCGTGGAGGACGACGCGCTCAAGCCCGCCAACGCCAAGCAGATCGCCGACAAGATGGTGCAGGGCGGCGTGCGGCTGTTCACCGGCATCAACTTCTCCAACGTGATGGCGGCCGTGGGCCCGACCGTGCTGAACGCGGGCGCCTTCTACGTCAGCCTGAACGCAGGCCCGTCCAACTACGCCGGCAAGGCCTGCAACCCGAACTACTTCGCGGTGGCGTTCCAGAACGACTCCTACGCCGACACCGCCGGCCTGGCCGCCAATGAACTGGGCGCCAAGCGCGTGGTCATCATGGCGCCCAACTACCAGGCCGGGCGCGATGCCGTGGCCGGCTTCAAGCGCACCTACAAGGGCGAGATCGCCGACGAGATCTACACCAAGCTGGAACAGGCCGACTTCTCGGTGGAACTGGCGCGCATCCGCTCGCTCAACCCCGACGCCATCTTCCAGTTCCATCCCGGCGGCGCCGGCATCAACCTCACCAAGCAGTTCGCCAACTCCGGCCTGGCCGACAAGATCCGCATGATCACGCCCATCTACTCGATGGACGACCGCATGCTGGCCGCGACCGGCAACGCCGGCAAGGGCTTCTACCTGAGCTCGCTGTGGAGCGCCGACCTCGACAATCCGCAGAGCAAGCATTTCGTCGACGCCTTCACCAAGGCCTACAACCGCGCCCCCACCGCCTACGCGGCGCAGGCCTACGACACCGCCAACCTGATCGGCTCGGCGCTGAAGGCCGTGGACGGCGACATCACCGGCCGCGCCGACGACTTCCGCAATGCGCTGCGCCGCGCCGACTTTCCCAGCGTGCGCGGCAAGTTCAAGTTCGGCCCCAACCAGCATCCCATCCAGGACTGGTATCTGCTGCACATCGAGGCCGGCCCCGACGGCAAGCTGGTCTACAAGAACCTGAAGGTCATCGCCCGCGATCACACCGACGTGCACGCCGCCGACTGCAAGATGTAAGTCCGCACCGCGTCCGGCGGATTGCGCGCAGTCCGCCGGACCCACTCCACAAGGAGTCCCCATGCTGATGTTCCTGGAGCAGGTCTTGAACGGCCTGCAGTACAGCGCATTGCTGTTCCTGCTGTCGGCGGGCTTGACGCTGGTGTTCGGCATCATGAACGTCATCAACCTGACGCACGGCTCGTTCTACATGGTGGGCGCGTTCTGCGCCGCCAGCGCGGCCGCCGCCACCGGTTCCTTCGCCGCCGCGCTGCTGGCGGCGCTGGCGGGCGCAGCGCTCTATGGTCTGGTGGTGGAGCTGCTGGTGATCCGCCATCTGTACCGCCGCGATCATCTTGACCAGGTGCTGGCCACGCTGGGCCTGACGCTGTTCACCAATGAGATGGTGACGGTGCTGTTCGGCCGCAGTCCGCCCTTCATGGACATTCCGCCGTTCCTGTCGGGCTCCGTGGAGATCCTGCCCGGCCTGAACTATCCCCTCATGCGGCTGGCCTTCATCGGCGCCGGCGTGCTGGTGGCGGTCGGGCTGTGGTTGCTGATCTCACGCACGCGCGTCGGCATGCTGGTGCGCGCGGGCGCCGACGACGGCGAAATGGTCGACGCGCTGGGCGTCAACATCCAGCGCCTGTTCACGCTGATCTTCACGCTGGGCGCCCTGCTCTGCGGCTTTGCCGGCGTGATGGCGGCGCCGCTCCTGGCGGTGGAGATCGGCATGGGCGAGCGCATCCTGATCACCACCTTCGTGGTCATCGTGGTGGGCGGCGTGGGCTCGGTGCGCGGCGCGCTGGTGGGTTCGCTGATGATAGGCATGACCGATGCGCTGGGACGCGCCTACATCCCCTTCTGGATGTCGCGGCTGCTGCCGCCGCAGCTGTCGGATTCGGCCAGTTCCAGCCTGGTCTCGGCCAGCATCTACATCCTGATGGCCATCGTGCTGCTGTTCAAGCCGCGCGGCCTGGTGCCCGCGCAGCGATAGGAACGATATCCATGACCAGAAAAACCATCGTCAACACGATCGGACTGCTGCTGTTCGTGCTGGTGCCGGCGATCGCGTCGGCCACCGGCGAGAGCTTCCTGATCAACCTGATGACCCGCTTTCTCATCTACGCCATCGCCGCCGTCAGCCTGGACCTGATCCTGGGCTATGGCGCCATGGTCAGCTTCGGCCATGCCGCCTTCTTCGGGCTGGGCGGATACGTGATCGGCATCGCGGGCTTTCACCTGGCCCAGGGCGACACGCTGTTCGGCTGGAGCGGCAGCAACGCGGCGCTGGTGATGTGGCCGCTGGCTGTCGCCAGCGCCGCGCTGGCGGGCTTGGTGGTGGGCTTCCTGTCGCTGCGCACCTCGGGCGTGCAGTTCATCATGATCACGCTGGCCTTTGGGCAGATGCTGTACTTCATCCTGGTCGGCCTGATGGTCTACGGCGGCGACGACGGCCTGTCCATCGACGCGCGCAACACCCTGCCCGGCCTGGACGTGAACAACCCCACGACGTTCTATTACGTCTGCCTGGCGCTCATGACGGCCTGGGTGCTGGCATGCCGCCGCATCGTCAACTCGCCCTTCGGCATGGCGCTGCAAAGCATCAAGCAGAATCCACGCCGCAGCATCGGCCTGGGCCTCGCGCCACTGCGCTACCGGCTCACCGCCTTCGTGCTGTCCGCCGCGGGCGCCGGCCTGGCGGGCGCGCTGTGGGCCAATTACGCCCTCTTCGTCAGCCCCGACATGTCGGCCTGGCAAAAATCCGGCGAACTCATGGCCATGGTGATCCTGGGCGGCATGGGCTCGATCTTCGGCCCCGTGCTGGGCGTGGCCGTGTACCTGGGCCTGGAGCAGGTCGCCACCGCGTGGACCGAACACTGGATGCTGATCCTGGGACCGGTGCTGGTGCTGGTGGTGCTGTTCGGCAAGCGCGGCGTCTATGGCTGGCTGGTGGGAGGCAAGCATCATGACTGATCATCCCAAGCTGGAGATCCGCGATCTGCAGAAGTCCTTCGGCGCCGTGCGCGCGACCCAAGGCGTCAACCTGCAAGTCCGTCCCGGCGAACTGCACGCGCTCATCGGCCCCAACGGCGCGGGCAAGACCACGCTGCTGTCGCAGATCAGCGGCGAAATCCTGCCGGACGCCGGCGGCATCCTGCTGGACGGCCGCGACATCACCCGCATGCCCGCCCACAAGCGGCCCGCAGCCGGGCTGGCGCGCTCGTTCCAGATCAGCCAGCTCTATCCCGCCTTCAGCGCCGAGGACAACGTCGCCATGGCGGTGCAGGCGCACAGCCCCGGCGGCTTCAACCTGTGGAAGAACGCCCGCCGCCTGCCGCAACTGCGCCAGCCCGCCCGGCAGGCGCTGGAACGCGTGGGCCTGGGCGAACGCGCCCACGTGCGCGTATCGGAACTGGCCCATGGCGAAAAGCGGCAACTGGAACTGGCGATGGCGCTGTCGCTGGACGCATCGCTGCTCTTGCTGGACGAGCCCATGGCCGGCATGGGCGCCGAGGAATCGCAACGCATGACCGCGCTGCTGCAGGAACTGAAAGGCCGCTACGCCATCCTGCTGGTCGAACACGACATGGACGCCGTCTTCGCCCTGGCCGACCGCATCACCGTGCTGGTCTACGGCAAGACCATCTACACCGGCACGCCCGACGAGGTGCGCCATCACCCCGACGTGCGCGCCGCCTATCTGGGCGAGGAGGACTGATGCTGCAACTCAAGCAACTGCAGGCCGGCTACGGCGCGAGCAAAGTGCTGTTCGGCGTGGACCTGGACATCGCCGCGCGCCAGGTCGTATCCCTGATCGGCCGCAACGGCATGGGCAAGACCACCACCGTCAAAACCATCATGGGCATGCTGCCCGCCCAGGGCGGCAGCATCCTGCTCGACGGCCAGCCCATAGCAGGCCAGGCGCCGCACCGCATCGCCCAGCTGGGCATAGGCCTGGTGCCCGAAGGCCGCCGCGTCTTCGGCTCGCTGTCCGTCGAAGAAAACCTGATCGCCACCGCCCGCAACACCCGTGCCGGCTGGCACGTGGGCCGCGTCTTCGACCTGTTCCCCCGCCTGAAGGAACGCCGCGCCCAATCCGCCCGTACCCTGTCCGGCGGCGAACAACAAATGCTCGCCGTCGGCCGCGCGCTCCTCATCAACCCGCGCCTGCTCATCCTGGACGAAGCCACCGAAGGTCTGGCGCCGCTGATCCGCCACGAAATCTGGAACTGCCTGCGCCGCCTGAAGGAAGAAGGCCAGACCATCCTGGTGATAGACAAGAACCTGAAGGAAATGGCGACGCTGGTGGACCGCCACCACGTCCTGGAAAAAGGCCGCGTGGTCTGGCAAGGCAGCCCCGCGGAACTCGCCGCGCAGCCCGAACTCGCGCAGCGCTACCTGGGCGTCTAGTCGGACGACTCGCAGAAACTCAGCCGATTCCCGAACGGATCGATGACCGCCATCACCCGCCCCCACGGCATCTCTTCCACGCCCGGCCGCATATAGCCATAGCCCTTGGCGTTCACCTCGGCCTGGAACTCGTCCACGCCCTGCATCCGCACGAACACCGCGGATCCGGGCGTAGCGTCGCCGTGGTGCTCGCTCAGATGCAGCACCAGATCACCGCGATGCACTTGCGCGTACAGCGGC
>JALDYL010000286.1:0-5252 GCA_032153965.1 Achromobacter sp.
TCATAGGACGCGGCGCACACCACCGAGCGCGGTCCGGTCCAGGCCACGACCACGGGCTTGCCGCGCAGTTCCGGGTTGTCGCGCTGCTCCACGGACGCGTAGAACGCATCCATGTCCACATGCACGATCTTCCGTATTTCAATCATGGTGGTGATGCCCCCATGAGCCGTTCATCGCCTGAAACCCCGTGGCAAAACCTATATTATGACCGGCGACAACCGACTTTCCATTCTTGCCCGCAACGGTCCATGACTGCAGCCTCAACGCCCCAAACCGACTACTTCGGCCTGACCATTCCCTTCATGCATTTCATCGGCCTGGTGCCCGAGAGCATCGCGCCGGCCTATGCCCGCACCTCGCTGCCCTGGCGCGCCGACCTGACCAACAGCCGCGGCGACGTGCACGGCGGCACGCTGATGAGCGTGCTGGACTTCACGCTCAGCGCCGCCGCCCGCGGCTCGGCCGACGGCCAGGAAGGCATGGCCACCATAGACATGAATACCTCGTTCCTGTCGCCCGGCACGGGCGACCTGGTGATCGAGGCGCGCTGCCTGCGGCGCGGGGCCTCGATCGCTTTCTGCGAAGGCGAAGTCCGGCGCGTCGATGGCGAACTGGTGGCGCGCGCCACCGCCACCTTCAAGATCATCCGCCGCCGCCCGGGCGGCGACTGAACGCGCCAGCGGCGCCAAGCCGCCGGCGCCTGCGCCTCAGTTGGGCAGGTCGCGCGAGGGCTTGACCGGCGGACGCGGATCCAGCGGCATGTAACTGCTGCACGACACCAGGCTGTAATAGACGGCGTCCTGCATCGCGCGCATGGCGGCCGCGTCCCAGGTGCCCTTGCCCCACACCACGATGCGCACATCGGTGGTCTTGGGGCCGGCCGCCTTCAATTCGACCCGCGTCATCTCGTTGTCGCTGTAGGGCGCCAGCACCTGCACCACGCCGGACTGCGCGCTTTCGTTCAGGGTGTCCACCACGCGGTAGGCGTTGTCGGTGCTGCGCAGGCAGGCGTTGGCCTGCCGGATCGCCGCGTCGTAGGCGTCCTTGAAGGCCACCGGGGCCTTGAATTCGCTGTGCGGCGACGTGCCGGACGAAATGCCCATCGAGCAGCCTGCCAGGCCCAGGGCCAGCGCCGAAGCCGCGACCAGTTTCCAATGCATGTGTATCTCCAGATCAGTGCACGCGATTATCCCGCATATCCGCCGCGCGCGATAAGCGCCGCCTGCGCTCACATGATCCCGATGCGGTATTCCAGGTTCTTCACCAGGGTCCGCAGGCGCGGGCCCAGGGTCTCGTATACGTGCTTTTCGTCCAGGTTGTTGGCCGGAATCGTCACGTTGAAGGCCAGCGGCAGGTCATTGGAGCGATAGCGCATCGGCGTGGCGATGCCGCACAGCTCGGCCCGCCAGTCCTTGCTGACGACGCAGAACCCGTGCTGATCGATGGCCTCGAACGCGGGCTGCAATGACGGCCCGAAACGCTCCCAGTCCTCGGGAAACTCCTCCGCGAGCCGCCCGCAGATGAGCTCGCGCTCGTCCGGCGTCTGCGCATACAGCAGCGCCCGCCCGGTGGCGGTGCGCAGCAAGGGGCGGGCCGAACCGATGTCCGGGCGCGAGGCGTTCGACGCGCCGTCGTGCACCGTTTCCACATAGACCACCTGCAGGCGGTCGCGGATGGCCATGGACACCGGCCCCTTGGCATAGCGCGCCAGTTCGATCATGTCGTGCGCCGCCAGTTGCCGCAGCGTCAGGTGCACCAGCAAGGGATAGCCCAGCGTCAGCACGGCCGGACCCAGCGAGTACTTGCCGGTGCGTTCGTCGCGCCGCAGATAGCCCAGGCCCACCAGGGTGAAGGTCAGCCTGGACACCGTCGGGCGCGTCAGGCCCAGCATTTCGGCGATTTCCTTGTTGCCCAGCTGCGGTTCGGCCGCGGAAAAGCACTTGAGCACGTCCAGGCCGTTGGAGAGCGTGGAGGCAAATCGCGGGTGCGCTTCCAGCGAGGCGCGGGATTCGAGTTCGTAGTTGAGCGGCGTTTTGGAATGCATGGCGGCCTAGGGATTCGGAGCATTGACAGTATATCGCCTGCCGAAATACAAACATTCCGTTCACTATACACACTTGAATTCCATTTATTGAAATTGAAAAGGGCAGTCGATGACCAATTCCCGCTTTCCCCGCCAGCCGCTGGGCGCCCGCCTGTTCAGCTTTGCCGTCGTGGCAGACACCCACGTCAATGAATCCGAAGACACCTGCGCATCGCCCTTTGCCACCAATGCCCGCGCCAATGCCCGGGCGCGCCACGTCTTCGCCGACATCGCCAGTCTCGACCCCGCGCCCGCCTTCGCCATCCACCTGGGCGACATCGTCCATCCGGTGCCCAGCATGCCCTCGTTCGACGAGGCTGCCGACCGCTTCAAGGCCATCGCCGGCCAGATCGACATGCCGCTGCACCTGGTGCCCGGCAACCACGACGTGGGCGACAAGCGCATCGACTGGATGCCGGCGGACATCGTCTGCGACGACTACCTGGACAAGTACCGCCAGGTGTTCGGACCGGACTACTACGCGGTGGACCATGGCAACGTCCGCTTCCTGTTCCTGAATTCGCTGCTGTTCAATTCCGGACTGGCGGCCGACGCCGCGCAGCGCGCCTGGATCGACGAGCAATTGGCAGACGCCCGCGGCCGCGTATTCGTGTCGCTGCATTACCCGCCCTATCTGCACGATGCCAACGAACGCGGCTCCTACGACAACATCGACGAACCCGGCCGCGGCTGGCTGCTGTCGCGCCTGGCCGATGCGCGCGTGGAAGGCGTTTTCGCCGGCCACGTCCACAATTTCTGGTACGACGTCATCGGCGACGCGGAGATCTACATGCTGCCGTCGACCGCCTTCCTGCGGCACGACTTCTCCGAGTTCTACCGCGTGCCGCCGGCCGACGAATTCGGCCGCGGCGACGTGGAAAAATTCGGCTATTTCATCGTCGACGTGCATGAGCAGGGGCATGTGGCCAAGCTGATCCGCACGCACGGCGCCATGCGCGGCGAGGCCGAACCGGGCCGGGCGGCGGCGCGCACGCTGCCCACCGTCCACACCAAGACCGCCGCCTGCGACGGCATCGCGGTCGAGATGCGGCACCCCTGGGCCGAGATCGTCGAAATCCCCTGCACCGGCGGCGTACAGGAGTTCGGCCGCAAGCTGGCGCGCAACGACTACCCCCTGATGGCCATGTGGGAAATGGGGCTGCGCACCCTCAAGATCCCGGTGCAGGATCTGCGCGACGACAAAACACTGCGCCGCGCCCGCCTCATGTCCGACGTCGGCCACCGCTTCGTGCTGACCTCGCTGGGCCTGCCTGACGCCGGGCTGCTGCAACAGGCGCGCGAGCACGGCGTGGCCATCGCCGCCATCGAGATCAACTTGAACGCCCAGGCGCTGGAAGGCGCGGGCGCGGCCTTGCAACGCCTGCGCCAACACACCGACGCCCGCCTCGTCTATTGCAAGATCCGCACGGGCGCGGACGACGCCCATTTCGACGGCAAGCACTACAGCCATTTCGTCAACACCGGCCTGCGCGCGTCCGAACTCGAAGCGGCGCAATCCACCCTGCTGCCGCATTTCGCGCAGCAGCACCTGGACGGCTTCACCGTGCGCCTGGACTGGGGTTCCGACCTGATCGCCACGCATCAGCAACTGGCGGCCCGGGCGCGCGACTGGGGCGCGTCCGTCAACGTGGGTGTCAAGCTGGCCGACCGCCTGGCGGCGGCGAACACGGACGACACCGCCATCGCCGCGCTGGTGGCGGAAGCCTTCCTGGCAGCCCGGACCACGGACGCGGTGAGCTATTCCTTCGACACCTTCATGGACGTGGACCGCGGCTACTTTCCGCGCAACGGCCTGATCGACCGCCGCTACGATCCGCGGCCCGCCGGCCTGGCGCTGGCCGCGCTGAACGCGGTCTTTGCAGGCCAGGCCGCAGGCGCCGGATCGGTGGAACGGATCGACGGCGATGCCGGCCTGCGCCTGTGCCGCTACCGCCACGGCGAACAGACCTACGAACTGGCCTACGGACCCGGCCCGGCCCTCAAGCGCCAGGTCGAGGCCGGCGCGTTCAAGCGAGTCGTCGACCTGACCGCCCAGCGCGTGCTGCAAGGGCAGGACGATTGGGCCGACTACTCGCGCCGCCATCTGCCCGACCAGGCGCTGCTGCTGATCCAGCGCAGCTGAATCCCTACTTCCGCACAGGAGCCATCCCATGTTTCGACACGTAATCAAACTCGCGGGCATGCTGGCCGTGGCCTGTCTTGCGCCGGCCGCCCAGGCGCAGCCCTATCCCGACAAGCCGGTGCGCCTGATCGTCGCCTACACCCCCGGCGGCGCCACCGACGTGATAGCCCGCATCCTGGCGGCCAAGCTGAGCACGAGCTGGGGCCAGCAGGTCATCGTGGAGAACAAGTCCGGCGCCAGCGGCATGATAGGCGCCGAACAGGTCGCGCGCGCCACGCCCGACGGCTACACCCTGCTACTGGCCTACACGCCCGAGGTGTCGATCAACAAGCTGGTCTACAAGCAGATGCGCTACGACCCCATGAAGGACCTGCAGCCCATCGCCCTGGTGGCCGATGCGCCGCTGGTGCTGGTCAGCGGCCCCAAGCTGCCCGCCACCACCTACGGCGACCTCAAACGCGAGGGAGCAAAGGCGCCGCTGGTGTACGGTTCGCCCGGCATGGGCGGCCAGCAGCATCTGGCGGGCGAGCTGCTGCGGGTGCGCTCCGGCATGAACCTGACCCACGTGCCCTATCGCGGCACGGCCCTGGCCGTGGCCGATCTGGTGGGCGGACAGATCGACATCTTCTTCGCCACGGCGCCGGCCATCATCGGCCAGATCGGCGCCGGCAAGCTGCATCCGCTGTTCATCGCGGGCCCCCAGCGCCAGAGCGTGCTGCCCTCGACGCCGACCGCCAAGGAAGTGGGCCTGGACGACTTCGACATCTCCAACTGGTTCGGCCTGTTCGGCCCCGCCGGCATGCCGCCCGCCCTGGTGGAGCGCATTTCCAAGGACACGGCCCAGGCGCTGCAGGCCGCCGACGTCAAGGAGAAACTGCAAGGCCAGGGCCTGGCCATTTCCTATAAGCCGCCGCAGGAATTCAAGACCTTCATCGGCGCTGAAATGGCCAAGTACGGCGCCATCGTCAAGGCGACGGGGCTGGAGCCACAGTAGGGCTTTGCGCGCGGCCGCGGGCGGTTCGACAC
>JALDYL010000287.1:0-5243 GCA_032153965.1 Achromobacter sp.
CTGGACGTCGAAGCCATCGTCGCGCTGCGGCCGGACGTGGTGCTGGCGCCCTTTTCCGGCGTCAGCGCCGAAGCGTATGCGCAGCTGTCGCGGCTGGTGCCGGTGGTGGCCTATCCGGAACAGCCATTCCTGACTCCGGTGGAGACCCAGATCGACCTGATCGCCGCCGCGCTGGGCCGGCGCGAACAGGCCGCGGCGCTCAAGGCGCAGATCCGCGGCACACTGGCGCAGGCCGCGCGCGACCACCCCGTGCTGGCCGGCAAGACTTTCGCCTATGTGCGCGCCGACCTGGGTTCGGGCAATTTCGCGGCCTATGTGGCGGGGGATCCGCGCGTGGACACGATTGCCGCCATGGGCCTGAAACTGGCGCCGTCCATGCATGGCCTGCACGCCAGCGCCGGCCATTTCGCCCACTACCTGGGTTTTGAGCATGCCGATGCGCTGGGCGACGTCGACGTGCTCGTGTCCTGGTTCTATACCCCCCAGGAACGCGACCGGACCGCGGCGCTGCCGCTGTACGCCTCCATCCCTGCCGTGAAGCGCGGCGCCTACGTGGCGCTGAGCGACCCGGCGCTGATCATGGCCTCGTCCTCGGGCACGCCGCTGGCCGTGGCCTGGATGCTGGGCAGGCTGGCGCCGGCCTTGGCCGCGGCAGCCGAGCGGGCCGAAGCCGGACCCGGCGCCCAACATGAATAAGCCGTCCCGTGCCGCCGGCCTGGGCGCGGCCTGTCTGCTGCTCGCCGCCGCCATCCTGGGCAGCCTCTGGCTCGGTTCACGCAACCTGTCGCCCGGCTTGGTCTGGCAAGCCCTGTTGCGGCCCGATGACAGTTACGCCGCCCTGGTGGTCGCCTCGCGCGTGCCGCGCACCTTGCTGGCCGTGCTGACCGGCGCGGCGCTGGCGGTGGCCGGCGCGCTGATCCAGGCCCTGACCCGCAATCCGCTGGCGGAGCCCGGGCTGTTGGGCGTCAACGCCGGCGCCGCCGCCTCCATCGTGACCGCCGCCCTCGCGCTCGGCGGCCTGCCGGCCCATCCGTTCTGGGCGGCCCTGCCCGGCGCACTGGCCGCGGCAGTGGCCGTGTACCTGATCGGCGCAGGCGGCCGGGGCCTGCAGCCGGTGCGTTTGATCCTGGCCGGCGCGGCGGTCAACGCGGTGCTGTTCGCCTACGTGCAGGCCGTGGCCCTGCTGCGCGAGGACATTTTCGACGCCTATCGATTCTGGGCCGTGGGCTCGCTGGCGGGACGCTCCATGGCCGAAGCGGCCCGCGCCGCCCCCTACATCGGCGCCGGCCTGCTGCTGGCGCTGGCGCTGGCCCGGCCCTTGAACGTCCTGGCGCTGGGGCAGGCGCTTGCCCGGGCGCTCGGGGTGCGCGCCGGGTGGTACCGCGCGCTGGGCCTGCTCGGCGTGGCCGTCCTGGCCGCCGCCGCCACCGCCGCCGCGGGTCCCATCGCCTTCGTCGGCCTGGCCGTTCCGCATATCGCCCGCCGTATCGGCGGTCCCGACCTGCGCTGGCAACTCGTCTACTGCCTGCTGCTGGGCCCCATCCTGATGCTCGCGGCCGACATTCTGGCGCGCCTGCTGCGCGCGCCGGCAGAGCTGCTGACCGGCGTGGTGGCCGCGTTCCTAGGCGCGCCGTTCCTGCTGGCGGCCTTGCGCCGCCAGCCCGGGAGCCGCTCGTGAGCGGCCAGCGGCGCACGTTGCGCGTCGGCGCCTGGCTGTCGCTGCCCTACTCGCCACGCGCGCTGGCCTACGCCTTGCTGCTGGCGGCGCTGGCCGTTTCGTCGCTTGCGGGCGCCCTGTTAACGGGAGAGCAAGGACCCGCCTGGTCCCGGATTGGACGCATCCTGGCGGGCGGCGGCACGGCGGTCGAACACTGGCTGGTCTATACCGTCAGGCTGCCGCGCGCCCTGGCCGCGCTGGGCGCCGGCGCCGCGCTGGCCCTGTCGGGCGCGCTGTTCCAAAGCATTACCCGCAACCCGCTGGGCAGCCCCGACATCATCGGCCTCACCGCGGGCGCCTCGGCAGGCGCGGTGGCGGTGACGATGGTCTGGCCGGGGGCGATGCCGCTGGCCTGGGGCGCCGCCGGCGGCGCGCTGCTGGCGACGGCAGGAGTCTGGTTCGGATCCGGCGCCGGGTTCTCCGCGCCCCATCGCATGGTGGTCGCCGGCATCGCAGTGGCCGCCATCGCCTTCGCCTTCGTGCAATACGGCCTTTCCAACCTGCGCCGCGAACAGGCGCATCTGGCCGCAACCTGGCTCAACGGCAATCTGGCCGGCAGGACCTGGAACGATGTCGCCTTGATCGTCGCGGCCTGCGCGGCGCTGCTGCCCTTGGCCCTCGGGCTGGGCGCGCGCCTGCGGCTGCTGGAAATGGGCGACGACGTGGCGCACGCCTTGGGCGTCGCCCCCGGGCCCAGCCGGCTCGCGGCGACGCTGCTGGCCGTGCTGGCCGCCGCCGCGGCCGTCAGCGTGGCCGGTCCCATCGCCTTCATTGCGTTGGCGGCCCCGCAGATCGCGCGGCGCTGCGTCCCGGCCAGCGGCCCGCAACCCCTGCTGGCCGCATTGACCGGCGCCGTGCTGCTGGCGGGCGCCGATCTGCTGTCGCGTTCGGCTGGCGCCAACGGCTTGCCGGTAGGCGTTCTTACCGCCGGGATCGGCGGCCTCTATCTCGCATTTCTGCTGCTGCTCGAATGGCGCAAGGTCTCGACGTGACTGCCGCAACGCCCACACCCGTCCTCCAGCTCCGGGACGTGAGCCTGTCCTACGGCGCCCGCCGCGTGCTCGACGGCTTGACGCTGGACATTGCGCCAGCCTCGTTCACCGTGATCCTGGGCCCCAACGGCTGCGGCAAATCCACGCTCTTGCGCGTGTTGGGCGGCGCCCTGCATCCCGGCCATGGCCACGCCCTGCTCGACGGCGCCGACCTCGCCGCCCTGCGCCGAAAAGCGGTGGCGCGCCGCCTGGCCTACCTGCCGCAGAACCCGGTTGCGCCCGAGATGGTCACCGTGCGCGACCTGGTCGCCCGCGGCCGCTATCCGCATCAGTCCCTGTTGCGGCAATGGTCGGCGGCGGACGCCAGCGCCGTCGACGCCGCCCTGGCGGCGACCGATCTGGACGGCCTTGCCGCGGAGCCCGTGCACACGCTCTCCGGCGGCCAGCGCCAGCGCGCCTGGCTGGCGCTGGTGCTGGCCCAGGAGGCCGGCATCATGCTGCTCGACGAACCCACCACGTTCCTCGACATCCGCCATCAGTTGGACCTGCTGGAGCTGTGCGCCCGGCTGCACCGCGCTGGCCGCACACTGGTGGTGGTGCTGCACGACCTCAACCTGGCCTTGCGCTACGCCGAAAGGATCGTGATGATGCGCGATGGGCGCATCGCGGCGCACGGCGATGCCGCTTCGGTCGTGACCGAGGACATGATGCGTCAAGTCTACGATCTGGATTGCCGCGTCATGCCCGACCCCGAGACCGGCAGCCCCATGGTCGTGCCTCGGCGCGCACGCTAGCTATTCAGGAGGGTCAATGGAAGTTTCCTTGAGTGGAAGAATGGGCGGCCCCGAGGCCGGCGTGGCCTGGCTCGCCGGAATCGTCCTGCTGCGGCCCAGGCTGAAGTCCGCGCTGGCCGACCTGGCGGTCGCCGGCCTGCGGACCATGGACGTAGAGATGTGGATCGGCGGCAGCATCACCGACTACGGACCAGAGGGCTTTTCGTCCACCGCCAGGTACTACGCGAAGAAAGAGTCCTTGTTGCTTGTCATCTCCGTGCCCAAGGCCGTGGCGGCAGCCTCCCCGCAAGCGCGTCCGGACCAGGCCGTGCAGGGCTGGCTGGCCGACGGCTTCCGTTCGGCCAAGCTCCCGCGCAGCGCCCAGAAGCTGCCCTTTGCGCTCATTGCGGAGACGGTCAGCGCTTCCCTGGGCATCGCCCGGCAGTGACAAGCGCCGTTGTGAAATGAAAAAGCCCGCCTAAGCGGGCTTTTCCCTGCAACGCCGGCGCCTCAGAGCATATGCGCCAGGAACTCGCGGCTGCGGGCCTCGCGCGGCGCGCGGAAGAAATCGGCCGAGGGCGCTTCCTCGATGATGCGGCCTTCGTCCATGAAAATGACCCGGTGCGCGACTTCGCGCGCAAAACCCATTTCATGGGTGACGACCAGCATGGTCATGCGTTCGTCGGCCAGCTGCTTCATGGTGCGCAGCACTTCGCCGGTCAGCTCCGGGTCCAGCGCCGAGGTCGGCTCGTCGAACAGCATGATGTCCGGTTCCATGGCCAGCGCGCGCGCGATCGCCACGCGCTGCTTCTGGCCGCCGGACAGGCGCGTCGGATAGTTGTCGCGCTTGTTCAGCAGGCCGACCTTGCGCAGCAGCTCTTCCGCCTTGGGCACGATCTGGGCGCGGGTCATGCCCTTGACGGTGATGGGCGCCTCGATGATGTTCTGCAGCACGGTCATGTGCGGGAACAGGTTGAACGACTGGAACACCATGCCCATCTTGCGGCAGATGCGGCGCACGTCGGCGTCGCTGGCGTACTGGCTGCGTCCGCCCGGAACGGCGCGGGCCATGGCCTCGCCTTCGACCTCGATGCTGCCCTCGTCTATGGTTTCCAGATGGTTCAGGCAGCGCAGGAAGGTGCTTTTGCCGGAACCGGACGGCCCGATCACGGCGACCACCTCGCCCTGGCCCAGGCTCAGCGATACCCGGTCCAGCACGCGGTTGGAGCCGAAGGATTTGATGATTTCGCGGGCCTCGATCATGACGGGACGCGCGGACGGAGAATTACTGGTCATATTTGGCATAGCGCTTTTCCATGTGCTGGAAGAACCACGTCAGGATCAGCGTCATGATGAGATAGAAGGCGGCGGCGACCAGGAACGGCGTGGTCGTGAAATCGCGCTGCACGATGCCGCGCGCGGTGCGCAGGATGTCGTTGAGCGCCAGCACGTAGATGAGCGAGGTGTCCTTGACCAGGGTGATGGTCTCGTTGCTCATGGGCGGCAACACCCGCTGCACCATCTGCGGCAGCACGATGCGGCGCAGGGTCTGCAGATAGGTCATGCCCAGGACCTTGCTGCCCTCGTACTGGCCGCGGTCCACCGACTGGATGCCGGCGCGGAAGATCTCGGCGAAATAGGCCGCGTAGTTCAGCGCGAAGGCCACCACGGCGGCCGGAAAGTCCGGCAGGCGGATGCCGATCACGGGCACGAACGGCAGCGCGAAGTAGATGAACAGCATCTGCAGCATGAGCGGCGTGC
>JALDYL010000288.1:0-5241 GCA_032153965.1 Achromobacter sp.
TTTCATTGCAAATTCCCATTGATTGAACAGACATGCGCATCCGGGCTGGCACGCAGCGCGTGCGGCGCGCCCGGCGCATGGCAGGAACGAATTCTAGGGACGCAATGTGTCAGTTCTGGTTACGCAAGCTGGGAAATTCCCTAGGCCGCGAAAAAGGCGGGGAATGTCGCGCCGCGCCGACAGCCCGCAAGCAATGGCGCTGCGCGCGCAAGCCTGCAATGCCGATGTGCTATTCATGCGCGATGCGCCTGCGGACGCGCAAATGGAAATCGCCCCTTGCGGGGCGATTTCCTTTTTTGTCTCCTGCCCTCCTCGGCGCGGCGTCCGGGGACGCCCCGCCGTATCGGGTATCAGGGGTACAGGCCGCGCACCTGGCGCGCTTGCAGGATGCGCGTGCAAGCGACGATGAACGCCGCCGTGCGCAGCGTGACCTTGTGCTCCTTGGCCACTTGCGACACCGAAGCGTAGGCTTCGCGCATCAGGCGCTCCAGGCGCTGGTTGATTTCGTCCTCGCTCCAGAAGAAGCTGGAGAAGTCCTGCACCCATTCGAAGTAGCTGACCGTCACGCCGCCGGCGTTGGCCAGCACGTCCGGCACCACGTACACGCCGTGTTCGGCCAGGATGTCGTCGGCTTCCGGCGTGGTCGGGCCGTTGGCGCCTTCCACCACGATCTTCGCGCGCACATTGGCGGCGTTGGCGGCGGTGATCTGGCTTTCCAGGGCGGCCGGGATCAGGAATTCGGTTTCCAGCGTCCAGAACTCGTCGCGGTCCATGGCCTGGCCGCCGGAGAAGCCGCCCACGCCGCCATGCTGCGACACGTAGGACAGCAGCTTGTGCACGTCCAGCCCTTCGGCATTGTGGACGGTGCCGGTGTGGTCCTGCGCGGCGATGACCTTGGCGCCGGCTTCATGGAACAGGCGGGCGGCGGTGCCGCCCACGTTGCCGAAGCCCTGCACCACCACGCGCGCCTTGGACACGTCGATGTTCATGTCGCGCGCGGCTTCGCAGCCCACCACGAACACGCCGCGGCCGGTGGCCTCGACGCGGCCCAGGCTGCCGCCCAGCGCGATCGGCTTGCCGGTGACCACGCCGGTGGCGGTGGCGCCTTCATTCATGGAGTACGTGTCCATCATCCAGGCCATGGTCTGGGCGTTGGTGTTCACGTCGGGCGCCGGAATGTCCTTGGACGGTCCGATGATGACGCCGATTTCCGAGGTGTAGCGGCGCGTCATGCGCTCGAGTTCCGAGGACGACAGCTTGCGCGGGTCGACCCGCACGCCGCCCTTGGCGCCGCCGTAGGGCAGGTTCACCGCGGCGTTCTTGATCGACATCCAGGCCGCCAGCGCCATCACTTCGGAGAGCGTGACGTCCTGGTGGAAACGCACGCCGCCCTTGCCGGGGCCGCGCGAGACGTTGTGCTGGACGCGGTAGCCCTCGAAGTGGGCGATGCTGCCGTTGTCGAGTTCGATCGGCACGTCGACGATCAGCGAGCGCTTGGGGCGCTTCAGGGTCTCGACCCAACGCGCCAGCGAACCGAGATACGGGGTGACCCGGTCGACTTGTTGCAGGTAGTTGCCCCAGGGGCCGAGGTCCTCGGCGTTCAGATAAGACGGCAATGCGTGGTTGGGAGTTTGAGACATGAGCTGGCTCTCCTGACAAAGTTGCGCCATTTTATCCACGAAAGTTATAACGTCCCCATTTAAAACAAAAATATTTTAAATAGGGACGCATAACTGTTGCGGCTATTGAACGGGCTGCAAACCCAAGCCTGATGCTGCCCTTATCCTAAGCCGCCAAATCGGCAGCGTCCAGCCTGCCAGCCATAAGCAGCAAGCCCAGGCGCCCGCCATAAGGGGGACGAAAAACGGGGCGGCTTCCTGCCAGGAAGCCGCCCCGCCTGATCCTGCCCCATCCGTAGGATGAGGCGCCGGTCCGCTCAATCCTGCAACAACTGCCAGGCCAGGCGCGCTGCCGCCCGCGCGCCATGTCCGTCCTGGTCGAAGCGCGGATTGAACTCCGCCATGTCGGCCAGCCGCAGCTTGCCGCTGGCCTTGACCCGCAGCACGATTTCCTCGATCACCGTCAGCGGCACCCCATAGGGCGCCGGCGCCGACACGCCCGGCATGACCGCCGCCGGCAGCACGTCCAGGTCTATGGTCAGGTAGACGTGCCGCGCCCGCGCCAGCAAGGCGTCGACGTTGGCCAGGCGCGCCGCCAGGTGGCGCTCCTGCATGTCGCGGTCCTCGACCCAGATGGCGCCCACTTCGGCGGCGCGCGCATACAGCGCCGGCGTGTTGGCCAGCCGCGATACGCCCAGGCAGGCGTATTGCAGGGCCCGGCCGCGTTCCTCGCAATAGCGCGAGATCTGGTCGAACGGCGTGCCGGAGCTGCCGGGCCGCCCGGTGCGTAGGTCGAAGTGCGCGTCCAGGTTAAGCACCAGCACGGGTTCCGTGTCGCCGCGGGCGTCCAGCCAGCGCGCCAGGCCCTGGAAACTGCCCCAGGCGATCTCGTGGCCGCCGCCCAGCACCAGCGGGCGGGCGCCCTGCTCCATCAGTTCCGCCACGCGCAGGCCCAGTTGTTCCTGGGCGTCCTCAAGCCGGTCCCCCTCGCAGGCCACGTCGCCGGCGTCCAGCAGGCGCGTGAGGCCGTGGGCCGGCAGGCCCGCCAGGAACTTGCGGATGGCCGACGGGCCTTCGGCCGCGCCGATGCGACCCTGGTTGCGGGCCACGCCGGCATCGCAGGCGAAACCCAGCAGCACCGGCTCGCCCTTGCGGGTTTGGCCATCGGCCGCTTCGACGATATGCGCCAGGCGACGCGTGTCGCCTTGCTCGGCGCTGTCGTCGCGGGCCTTCCACAGGCTACGGTCGAATTGCGCCACGCTCATGCCGCCCCCTGCCCCGCGTTCAGCACCGCCTGCAGGAATTCGCGGGTGCGCGGCTCGCGCGGCTGGGTGAAGATCACGTCGGGCGAGCCGGATTCCAGGATCACGCCGCCGTCCATCACCGCCACCACGTCGGCCACGTCGCGGGCGAAGCCCATTTCGTGCGTGACCACCATCATGGTCATGCCTTCGCGGGCCAGCAGCTTCATGACCTGCAGTACTTCGCCCACCAGTTCCGGGTCCAGCGCCGAGGTCGGCTCGTCGAACAGCATGACCTTGGGCTGCATGGCCAGGGCGCGGGCGATGGCCACGCGCTGCTTCTGCCCGCCGGACAGGCTGGCCGGCATGGCCGCCATCTTCTGGCTCAGGCCGACCTTGTCCAGCAAGTCCGCCGCCAGCGCATTGGCCTGCTCGCGGCCCATGCCGCGCAGCGTGCGCGGACCGACCGTGACGTTGTCCAGCACCGACAGGTGCGGGAACAGGTTGAAGCCCTGGAACACCATGCCCACCTGCATGCGCAGTTGGTTGAGGTGGGCTTCCGGCAATAGCTTGCCGTGGTCCAGCAGGGTCTGGCCGCAGATGTCGATGGTGCCGGCCTGCGCCACTTCCAGGCCGTTGCAGCAGCGCAGCAAGGTGCTCTTGCCCGAGCCGCTGGGCCCGATCACCACCACCACCTGGGACGGCAGCACGTCGAAGTCAATCGCGCGCAGCACTTCGTGGTCGCCGTAGGATTTGCGCAGGCCGCGGATGCGGATCATTTCTTGCGGGTTCGCGGCGCGGGTCGCCGCCGAGTTCATTGCGGTGTTCATTGCACCATCCCTCCCGCGCGCAGGCGGTTTTCAACCTGGCGCAGCACCAACATGGTGGCCGTGGTCAGGATCAGATAGATCAGCGCCACCACCAGATACGTTTCCAGCGAACGGTACGACACGCTGATGATCTTCTGCCCTTCATGCATCAGATCGTGAATGGTCAGGAGCGACACCAGCGCCGAGTTCTTGATCAGCGCGATGAACTCGTTGCCCAGCGGCGGGATCATGCGCACCACCGCCTGCGGCAGCACAATGATGCGCATGGCCTGGCCGGAGGACATGCCCAGCGAACGCGCCGCTTCGGTCTGGCCGCGGTCCACCGACTGGATCGCGCCGCGCACGATTTCCGACACGTAGGCGCCGGAGTACATGCCCAGGCCCAGCACGCCGCAAGCGAACGCCGGCAGGGTGATGCCGAAATGCGGCAGGCCGAAGAACCAGATGAACAGCTGCACCAGCAAGGGCGTGCCGCGGAACAGCAGCAGGTAGACGCTGCACAGGTTGTAGATGACGTAGCGCTTCGGATTGAGGCGCCCCACGCCCACCAGCAGGCCGATGACGCAAGCCAGCAACAAGGCGCCCGCGGTCACCTCGACGGTGACCACGGCGCCATTGATCAGTTCGCCGAAGTCGGCGAAGACGGGAGAAAAATCCAGGTTCATTTCGCGGGGGCCTCGAACCACTTGTTGACGATGGCCTGGTAGCTGCCGTCGGCCTTGAGCTTCTGCAGCGCGGCGTTCAGCTCACGAGTCAGCTCGGGCTTGTTCTTGGGCACGGCGATGCCGTAGTCCTCGGTCGTGATCTGGTCGTTCAGCACCGTCAGGTCGGTGGTGCTCTGGGCGAACAGCTTGGCGGCGGGCTTGCCCGTCACGGCGGCTTCGGCGCGGCCGATCTGCACCAGGTTGAACATCTCCTGGTTCTTCTCGACTTCCACGCGCTGCACCGCCGGATAGTGTTCCTTCAGGTAGTTGACCGACTTGGTGCCCACCTGCACCGACACCTTGCGGCCGTCCAGGTCTTTCAGGGTCTTGACCGGGCCGTCCTTCTTGGTCATCACGACCAGGCCGCCCGCGTAGTAGGGATCGGTGAAGTCCACGACCTTGGCGCGTTCCGGCGTGATGTAGATGGCGGACACGGCGATGTCGGCGCGGCCGGCCTGCAGGGCGGGAATCAGGCCCTTGAAGTCGATGTCGATCCACTCGACCTTCTTGCCCATGGCGCCGGCCAGGGCTTCCACCAGTTCGATGTCAAAGCCGGTGCGCTTGCCGTCCTTGACGAACTCCATCGGCGGGAAAGTCGCGTCGGTCACGGCGCGGATGGTTTCCTGGGCGAACGCCGGACCGGCGCTCCAGGCGAGGCCCAGCGTCAGGGCGGCGGTCAGCAGTGTGCGGCGAGTGGTCATGGTGGGTCCTCTATGGAATATGGATGCGGCGGTCGGGTGGGTATGGGTACGGCGTGGAAGGGACGAAGGCTGTCTTAATGGACCTGCAACTTCGCCGAAATGCGCCGGGCCGCGGCCACGGTCATTTCGGTCAATGCCTCGGGGGG
>JALDYL010000057.1:0-25978 GCA_032153965.1 Achromobacter sp.
TCGGTGGCCACCAGCACTTCCAGTTCGCCGGCCTTGAAGGCTTCCAGCGCCTTCATGCGGTCGGCCTGGGTCTTGTCGCCGTGGATGGATTCGGCCTTGACGCCATCGCGCTCCAGGTCGCGGGCCAGCCGCGCCGTGCCGATCTTGGTGTTGGAGAACACGATGACCTGGTTCAGGCCGCGCGACTTCACCAGATGCACGACCGCGGCGCGCTTGGCGTCGCTGGGCATCTTGTAGGCGATCTGGGTGATCGTGTTGGCGGTGGCGTTGCGCGCCGCGACTTCGATCTCGACCGGATGATTCAGGTACGAGCGGCCGAGCTTGCGGATTTCATTGCTGAACGTCGCGGAGAACAGCAGGCCCTGGCGCTGCGCGGGCAGCAGGCGGATGATGCGTTCCAGGTCGGGCAGAAAGCCCATGTCCAGCATGCGGTCGGCTTCGTCCAGCACCAGGATGCCGACCTGGCTCAGGTTCACGTTCTTTTGCTCGACGTGGTCGAGCAGGCGGCCGGGCGTGGCCACCAGCACTTCGCAACCACGGCGCAGGGCTTCCTTCTGCGGACCGATATCCACGCCGCCGAATACCACTGCCGAACGCAGCGGCGTCTGCTTGCTGTAGCGCTTGACGCTTTCGTAGACCTGGTCGGCCAGTTCGCGCGTGGGCGTCAGGATCAGCGCGCGCACCGGATGGCGCGCGGGCGATGCGCTGGTATTGGCCGAGGGCATCAGGCGATGCAGAATGGGCAGCGTGAAGGCAGCCGTCTTGCCGGTGCCGGTCTGCGCGGCGCCCATGACGTCGCGTCCACCCACCACGACGGGGATGGCCTGGGCCTGGATGGGCGTGGGCGTGGTGTAGCCGGTTTCGGCGATGGACTGCAGCAGCAGAGGGTGCAGCCCAAAATCGGCGAACGTCGGCGCGGGTGCGTCAGCGGCAGGTGCTACGGATTGAGTGGATTCAGTCATCAGGGTTAGGCAGATACCGGGACCAGTGAAAAAGAACAAAACGAGAGTGCTACGCGCACTGCACTACATATGCATCGGAACAGCCTGAACACGCGCAATCTGCATCCTGCCTTGCAGGCCAGACGGCGCATTCTGGATTCGATACTTATGAGGGCAGTACCAGGCCCGGATTGCTGTGGATAACATGATTTTAGCGCAGCCGCATTACCACACGGTCCGACCTCAGTTCGAAAGGCATTGCAAACGCCTTCCGCCGGTCGCCAGGAAGCGCCCGCCGGGCATACCAAGGGCGTCCACTGGATGGACGTTTTCAGCGGCAGCCCTCAGCCGGCCAGCCAGCGCAGCCCCCAGAGCGCCAGCATGCCCACAATGATGACCAGCACCGCGCTGCGGGTGCGCAGGAAAACCAGGATGGCGACCACGCCTGCGACCAGCTTGTAGTCGAACACCGGCCCGAGTCCCGCTTTCCAGGGCAGCAGGTCGGGCACGATGATGGCGGTCAAAGCGGCGGCGGGCGCGTAGCGCAAAGCGCGCCGCACGCCCTCCGGCAGGGGGATATAGTCGCCAAACAGCATGAAGCCGGCGCGCGTCAGCACGCTGCACAGCGCCAGCAGCAGGATGGCGGAATAGACGTAGATTTCGGCGGGCCAGAAGGTCATGCGCGGGCCTTGAAGTAGCGTTCCGCCCAGATGCCGGCGACCACGCCCGCCACCACGGCGGCGGCCAGGCCCAGGCGCAACGGCAAGACCTGCCCGGTCCAGGCGACCACGCCGGCGGCCAGCATGGAAATCAGCATGGGTTTGCTGCTGGCCAGCGGCACCGTGATGGCCAGCAGCGCCAGCACCGCGGCGAAGTCCAGCGACCAGCCCGTGGGCACCATGGTGCCGAGATAGATGCCGACGATGGAGGACGTCTGCCAGACGAACCAGCCCGGCGCGATGGCGCCCAGGAAGAACCAGAGCTGTTCGCGCGTGCCGCGCACGGCCGCATCGCCATAGCGCGGCATGAACAGCACAAAACCCATGTCGGTCGTGAAATACCCCAGCCCCAGCCGCTTGGGCCAGGACAGGTGGCGGAAATACGGATGCAGCGCCGCGCCAAAGATGAGAAAGCGCAGGTTCACCACGCAGCCGGCGGCGAAGATCAGCCAGAGCGGCGCGCCAGTGGCGATGAGCGGCAGGGAGGTCAGCTGGGCCGAGCCTGCGTACAGCAGCAGGGTCATGGCCAGCGCCATGGTCTCCGTCAGGCCCGACTTGACCATGGCCACGCCGGTGACCAGCCCCCAGGTGGCGGTGGCGATCAGGGCGGGCACGATGGCGTGTACGCCTGCGCGGAAGGCGGTAACGCGTTCCTGGCGGACCGCGGCGGGGTCTTCGGTTTCAGGAAGCGCAGATTCAGAGGACAACGGCAGACCCCTGGCGATTCGGACAGGACGACATGGAAACTCTAAGGAAAAGGAACGCACGACAACCCGTTCGCCCGCCGGGATCACTACGCGCGGGCCTGGCGGCGCCGCGCCGGGGCGCGAATAGGCGCGTATTGTAACCTCGCTGCTTGATACAATACGGACCTCGAGATTCCTGGCTCTTGGGAGTAGACCATGTCGATGGCAGACCGCGACGGCTTCATCTGGTACGACGGCAAGCTCGTACCTTGGCGAGACGCGACCACGCACGTCCTGACGCACTCCCTGCACTACGGCCTGTCGGTATTCGAGGGCGTGCGGGCCTACCGCTCCGAGATCGGCACCGCCATCTTCCGCCTCGAAGACCATACCAACCGCCTGTTCAATTCGGCGCACATCTACCAGATCCCCATGCCGTTCGATCGCGACACGATCAACGAAGCGCAGCGGTCGGTCGTGCGCGAGAACCAGCTGGAAACCGGCTACCTGCGCCCCCTGGTGTTCTACGGCCCCGAAAAAATGGGCGTATCGCCCAAGGGCGCCCGGGTGCACGTGGCCATCGCCGCCTGGCCCTGGGGCGCCTACCTGGGCGAAGAAGCGCTGTCCGCGGGCATCCGCGTCAAGGTGTCCTCGTTCGCGCGCCAGCACGTGAACGTCACGATGCCGCGCGCCAAAGTCGCCACCACCTACGCCAACTCGATCCTGGCCAATACCGAGGCCCTGCAGGACGGCTACGACGAAGCCCTGCTGCTGGACACCGAAGGCTTCGTGGCCGAGGGCTCGGGCGAGAACCTCTTCATCGTCAAGGACGGCGTGCTCTGCGAGCCTGAGATCGCCTCCGCCCTGACCGGCATTACCCGCTCCACCATCCATGCGCTGGCCGCGGACCTGGGCCTGCGCGTGGTGACCAAGCGCCTGACGCGCGACGACGTCTACATCGCCGACGAAGCGTTCTTCACCGGCACGGCCGCCGAAGTGACGCCCATCCGCGAAGTGGACAACCGCCAGATCGGCAGCGGCCGGCGCGGCCCGATGACGGAGAAGCTGCAGAAAGCATTTTTTGACGTGGTGAATGGCCGCAACCCGAAGTACCATCACTGGCTGAGTAAAGTCTGATCCGCGCGGCCCGGTCCATGACCAGGCCGCATCATTGCCCCAACCTGCCGTTTACCGGTTTTTTTTCAGGAATATCCATGACCGCTGCTGCTCCGGCCGCCGTCCCCCACCCCCACGAAGTCATCGAGGTCGGCGCCGACGACCTGCCCGTGTTCTGTCCGGGCCCCAAGGCGCCGCTCTGGAGCATGCACCCGCGCGTGTTCCTGGACGTGGCCCGCACCGGCTCCGCCAGCTGCGCCTACTGTGGCGCTGAGTACCGCCTGAAGCCCGGCACCGTGCTGCACGGCCACGGGCACTGACACTGAGTCACCCGCTCTACAACGCCCACCCGTTTCCGCCACCATGTTCGCCACGCCCGAAGAAGCAGAGCACGCGTTCTACGAAGCCCTCGATCAGGC
The DNA here is from genome assembly GCA_032153965.1 of Achromobacter sp. Classification (GTDB taxonomy): domain Bacteria; phylum Pseudomonadota; class Gammaproteobacteria; order Burkholderiales; family Burkholderiaceae_B; genus Achromobacter. Next base: position 3,882 of record JALDYL010000057.1, read on the forward strand.
GGACGTCGTTCGCCTGATGCAAGTCTGGGCGGACGACGAGGAAGTCGTCTGCATCCACCCGGGAGGCCTGCGCATCGTCGGCCATTCGGCGGTGCAGGACTCTTGGCAGCAGGTGCTGGCCAACGGCCCCTTGCACGTGCGCCCTTTACGGCCGCTGGTCATGCTGAGCATGATGTGCGCCGTGCACGTGCTGGTGGAACAAGTGGCGGTGCAAACGCGGGAAGGCACGCAATTCGCCAATTGCTACGCCACCAACATCTACCACAAGGGCCCGACCGGCTGGCGCATGGTCATGCACCACGCCTCGCCGGCGCCCACGGAAGCCGGGGTGCTCGACTTGCACGACGTACCCGACATGCTGCACTGAATCGGGTGGATTTCTAGTTGGCCGCTGCTCGTCTTGATACCACGCCCTGCCCCGTTCCCTCCTGGTTGCCCGGAGGCGACAGCCAGACGGTCTATGCCGCCTTGTTCGCGCAGTATCACCGCATCGCGTTCGTGCGCGAACGAGTGGACACGCCCGACACCGATTTCGTCGACTTCGACTGGACCGGCCCGGGCCTGTTCCCGCACAAGGCCGCCGACGGCGCGCCCGTCAGCGGCCAGCGCCCGGTCGCCAACGGCAAGACCGCCGCCGCCAGGTGGATGACGGATGCGGACTGGAAGTCCCTGCCGCATACGCCCGACACCCCCGCCCTGATCCTGTTCCATGGCCTGGAAGGCGGCAGCAACAGCCGCTATGCGCAATCCATCGCGCATCATTTCCGCGCGCGCGGCTGGATCGTGGTGATTGCGCATTTCCGCGGCTGTTCCGGCGTGCCCAACCGCCTGGCCCGCGCCTACTATTCCGGCGACTCGGCCGAGGTCGGCTTCATGCTGGAAACCGTGCGCCGGCGCATCCCGCATGCGCGCTGGCATGCGGTCGGCGTATCGCTGGGCGGCAACGCGCTGCTCAAGTACCTGGGCGAACACCAGGAGGACACCGGCTGGCTGACGGCCTGCGCGGGCGTTTCCGTGCCGCTGGACCTGGTGGCTTGCGGCAAGACGCTGTCCACCGGCATATTCAACCGTAGGGTCTACACCGGCCATTTCCTGAAGACGCTCAAGCACAAGGTGCTGGAAAAGGCGCATCGCTATCCCGGCGCCGTCGACGTCATGCGCATCGCCCATGCGCACGATCTGCGCGAATTCGACGACACCTACACGGCGCCCATGCATGGTTTTCGCAATGCGCTGGACTACTGGACGCGCGCGTCCAGCAAGCCCTGGCTGCCGAAGATATCGGTGCCCACGCTGGCGCTCAATGCCCGCAACGACCCGTTCGTGCCGGCGGCATCGCTGCCCACGCCCGAGGAATGCTCGTCCAGCATCCTGCTGCACCAGCCGACGGACGGCGGCCATGCCGGTTTTCCGACGGGCAGCTTCCCGGCCCACCTGAACTGGCTGCCGCAGCGGCTGGGCCGCTTCTTCGAAACCGGCCAGTAGGGCGCGCCGGCGCCCTGCCCGGCCCGGCGCTCAGCCCGACTTGAAGCGTTCCAGCAACTGGCGCTCTTCGGCCAGCTTGTCCTTCACTTCCTTGATCTGCACGTCGATCTGCGACTGCTCGTAGAAGTCGGTCGACATGTTGCGCGCCTGCTGCAGCTGCGATTCCGCGGCGGCGTACGCGCCTGTCATGACATAAAAGCGCGCCTGGTCGCGGCGCGCGGCCACGGGCTTGCCGTTGCGGTCTTCGCTCTGCGCCAGCATCTGGTAGAGGCTGGGCTCGTCGCTGCCCCATTGCTTGATCTTGGCCCGCAGGTAGTCCTGCGCGTCCGTGTGGCGGCCGACGCTTTGCAGCGCCTGGGCGTAGGCGATGCCCAGGGCGCGGTGGCCGGGCCAGCGCTTGGTGCCGGCCTGGGCCAGCTCCAGCGCCCGGGGGTACTCCTTGCGGGCCAGGGCGATATCCACACTGAGCTTGGCCAGCTGGGCCGAGCTGCGGCCATCCGCCGACGCCAGGTTCCAGTTGCGCTCGGCATCGGCCAGGTTGTTGCGTTGGAACGCCTGCAACGCCAGGCCGTAGTAGGCGGCCGATTTGCGCACGCCGGACAGCGCCTGGGCCTCGTCCTGCAATTGCTGGCCGGCGGTGCGCAGGCTGACCGCGTCGCGGCCCTGCACCACGCGCATCTTGGCGCGTATGTACCAGAAGTCGTCGCTGTCCACGTGGCGAGCCACGGGGGACTGGTTGCGCACCCGGTTCTGCACGTCAGACATGCGCTCGATGGACAGCGGGTGGGTGCTGGCCCACGAGCCGCCGCCCGCGCCTTCGTTCAGGCGCGACGCGTTCATCAGGCGCCCGAACATCTGCGCCATGCCCTCGGCGTCGTAGCCCGCCTTGGTCAGCATCTGCAGTCCGGCCCGGTCGGCCTCGCGTTCCGCATCACGGGAAAAGCCCAGTTGCCGGTTGATGGCCGCGGCCTGGCCGAATGCCGCCACGCCCACCGCCAGATTGCCCCCGCCTCCGGCCAGGGCCGCCAGCAGCGCCCCCGCCAGGCTGGCCAGCATCACCATGCTGTTCTGGTTCTGCTGGGTCATGCCGCGGGCGATGTGGCGCTGCACCACGTGGCCGATTTCGTGCGCCAGCACCGCGGCCAGCTCGGACTCGCTGGCGGAAGCCACGATCAGGCCGGTATTGACGCCGATGAAGCCGCCGGGCATGGCGAAGGCGTTGATTTCAGGGTCGCGCACGCCGAACATCTCGACCTCGGGCACCCCGCCAGGCGCGAAAGCCGCCAGCTTGCGCCCCATGGTGGTGAGGTACTGGCTGAGTTCGGAATCGTCGACGTAGGTCGGGTCGCGCCGCCCCTGGGCCATGATGGCCTCGCCCAGGCTGCGCTCCAGCGCGGGGGACAGTTCGGCTGCGGAGGCCGCGCCCATCGAAGGCAGGCCCACGGGCTGCGCCCAGGCGGCAATGGGGATGGCGGGCATGGCCAGGGCCACGGACAGCCCGACGATTGCGCCCCGTTTCGCAATCGAGCAAATGGATGGCTTTTTCCTGCGGTTCATAAGCCTATGATAGCGATGCGCTTAAAATGTTTCATCGATAGCCCAACGAGGTTTCAATGCGTCCTGTCCGTAAAGCTGTTTTCCCTGTCGCCGGCATGGGCACGCGCTTCCTGCCCGCCACCAAGGCGATGCCCAAGGAAATGCTGCCCGTCGTCGACAAGCCGTTGATCCAATATGCCGTGGAAGAAGCCGTGGCCGCCGGAATCACCGACCTCATTTTCGTGACGGGACGCAACAAGCGCGCCATCGAAGACCACTTCGACTCCGCGCCGGAACTCGAATCGGACCTGGAAAGCAAGGGCAAGCACGAGCTTCTGGCCATGGTGCGGGGCATTCTACCCGCGCATGTGAATTGCCTCTATATCCGTCAGTCGGCGCCGCTGGGACTGGGCCACGCGGTACTGTCCGCCGCGCCGGCCGTGGGCGACGAACCCTTTGCCGTGCTGCTCGCCGACGACCTGATCGACTCCGACCAGCCGGCGCTCAAGCAGCTGATCGACGTGGCCGTGACGCAGAACGCCAGCGTGCTGGGGGTGCAGGACGTACCGCGCGCCGATACCCGCAAGTACGGCATCGTGGCCACCCGCCAGGGAGATGCCAGCGCCAATGGCCGCACGGAACGCGTCACCCATATCGTGGAAAAGCCCGATCCCGAAGCCGCGCCGTCGACGCTCGCCGTGGTCGGCCGCTACGTACTGGAAGCCGCGATCTTCGACCACCTGCGCTCGACCAAGATGGGCGCCGGCAACGAGATCCAGCTGACCGACGGCATCGCCTCGCTGATGCGCGAGCGCGCCGTGTATGCGCACCGCTATGAAGGCGTGCGCTACGACTGCGGCAGCAAGGCCGGCATGTTCCAGGCCACCGTGGCGCTGGGCAAGAAGTACCACGGCCTGCTGCCGGAATAGCCGCAAGCCTGCGGCGGCCCGCCGCTAGGCGGACACCGCGCGGGCCTTGGCCCTGGCCCGCGCCAGCGCATCGCGGTCCACCTTGCGCAAGCGTCCCTTGGCCGACAGGCGCATCAGGGTGCCCAGGGCCACCATCAGGCCGATCACCTCGACCAACGCGGCCGGAATCCACATGGTCAGGCCGCCTATGGTCTGGTCGGTCTGGGCCGACATGGCGATGGCCCGGCCGCATAGCTCGAACAAGGGATAGATGTCGCTTTCGGTGAAGGCGATGACCGCTCCCGCCACCATCTGCGGCAGCATCGTCAGCACGGGCGAAATGACCCGGCCGCCCGGCGTCATGGCCGCGGGCGGCGCCGGCCTGCGGTCCAGGATCAGGTTCCAGTACATGAAGCCGCTGATCACCACCGACCAGTTCATCAGGCGGTACAGACGCCAATCCAGCATGGAATAGAACTGCACCGAGGGGATCAGCCAGACCAGCACCAGGAAGACGAACAGCGTCGGCACGAAGATCTTGTGGGTCAGCACCGTCACCGTGGCGCGGCCGGCGCCGGTGCGCAGGAAGTCACGCAGCCGGATGCGCCAGCGCATGGGCAGGCCCGCCCGCATGACCTGCCCCGGAAACGCTGCCATGACCAGCAGCGGCCCCAGATGGTGCAGCACCAGATGCTGGATGCGGTGGATGAAGAACATGCGCTCGGCGTAGTAGTCCAGCCGGGTATGCATGGACAGGTACAGCAGCACCATGCCCGTCCAGAACAGGATGCGGCGGGCGGCGGTCACGTGATGGACTTTTTGGCCGCGCACGAATAGCACGATGGCCACCAGGAAGGAGGCCACCAGCGTGGGAGAAAACTCCCAGGGTATGAGCCATTCGAGACTATCCATGCAAACCATCCGGAAAACGTCGGGGCTGTACGGGGACGGGCGCGCTGCGCCGCACCCGCCGATTGTAGTTGACCCCGGCCCGCCCTGCCCCGGCGCTCAGAAACGGTGGGAAATGCCCGTGCCCACGCGCGTGGTGTGCGAATGGGCAGGATCGAACTGATCGTCCAGCGTGTAGTTCGACGCATAGCCGGCAAAGGCATAGAGCGTCGTGCGCGGGGACAGGCCGTAGGTATAGCCCAGCGTCACCACCTGCGCATTGCGCGCCGTCATGCCGTTGTCCCAATGCCAGTCCGGGTGCGCCAGCGACCATTGCAGCAGCACGGCGCCTGGACCGACCGGCACGCTGGCGCCGACCAGCCAGGCATTGACCGTGCCGCCGCGCACGAAGGCGGCCGGTCCCAGGCCCAGGCCCAGACCGTCCGGGTCGCCGCCATCCAGGCCGACGTCGCCGTTGCGCTGGCGCGACCAGGCCAGGGACAGCTTCAGCACCTCGAAGTCGTAGGAGACGCCCAGCTGCACCGCCTGCGGCCGGCCGTTGCTGCCCGGCGGGGCCTCGGCCAGGCGCAACTGGTCCCAGGTGGCGACCGCCAGCAGGGGACCGTCCTCATATTTCAGGCCCAGGCTGAGCGCGCGGTTGTTGTTGGCCGTATGAAAACGGCTCCGGTCGTCGGCGTCGAAGGAATAGCCGATGCCGGCCTGAAACCCCTGCCAGACCGGAGTGTAGTAATTGACCAGATTGCTGAACTGGTAGTTGTCGGACGCCTTGAAGGTGGCGCCCATGCCCATTTCCTTCCAGGACGCGATTTCCAGGGAATTGCCGTAGACCTGGCCTATCGTGTGCTGGCGCCCCAGCCGCAATTCTCCATAGCTGTCATGGCCCAGGCCGACCCAGGCGGCGTAGTTGAAAAGGCGGTCGTCGTCAGCCCGCTTGCCCGACGAGGGGTCGAAGCCGCTTTCCAGCTGGAACCTGGCGCTCCAGCCCCCGCCCATGTCTTCCGCCCCCGTCATGCCCCACAGCGAGTCGGTCAAGCCGCCGTTTAGCAGCCCGCCATGGCTGCCCTGCCCCGAGACCGTGGTGATGGCCACGCCTGCGTCCACCACGCCATACAGTCTCAGTCCCTGCGCGGTATCGGCGCCGCGCGCCGCCAGGGGAAGGGCCAGGCCCGCCGCCATCAGCGCGGCAAAAGTAGCGATTCTCATGCGTTTCTCCTGATTGCGCGGCGGGCTTGCGCCCGCCGTGGGCCTCATCTGCTCATTGCCAGCCGTAGCGGCGGACCCAGATTCCCTTCAGCAACTGCGTCAGCGTGCAATAGGCTAACAAGATGCCGACCAGCCAGGGGAAGTAGCTCCAGGGCAGCGCCTGCAGCTGGAGATATTCGGCCAAGGGCGAGAACGGCAGCAAGATCCCCATCGTCACCACCATCAGGGTCATGCCCAGCAGCGGCCAGGCGGCGCGGCTTTGCAGGAACGGGATCTTGCGCGTGCGGATCATATGGACGATGAGCGTCTGCGACAACAGGCCTTCGACGAACCAGCCCGACTGGAACAGCGTCTGGTGTTCGGGTGCATTGGCCTGGAAAACGTACCACATGAGCGCATAGGTCGCGATGTCGAACAGGGAGCTTATCGGACCAAAGAACACCATGAAGCGGCCCAGGCCGTCCGGGTCCCATTGCTGGGGTTTCTTCAGCAGTTCTTCGTCGACATTGTCGAACGGGATTGCCGTCTGGGAAATGTCGTACATCAAGTTCTGCACCAGCAGATGGATGGGCAACATGGGCAGGAACGGCAGGAAGGCGCTGGCCACCAGGACCGAGAAGACGTTGCCGAAGTTCGAGCTGGCCGTCATCTTCAGGTACTTGAGCATGTTGCAGAAGGTCTTGCGGCCTTCGATGACGCCGTCCTCCAGCACCATCAGGCTCTTTTCCAGCAAGATGATGTCGGCGGCCTCTTTCGAGATATCGACCGCCGAATCCACCGAAATGCCCACGTCCGCCGCCCGCAGGGCCGGCGCATCGTTGATGCCGTCGCCCATGAAGCCCACGGTGTTGCCCTGGGCCCGCAGGCTGCGCACGATGCGCTCCTTGTGGGCCGGCGTCAGGCGCGCGAACACATTGGCCTCGCGCACCGCCGCGGCCAGTTGCGCCTCGTCCATCGCCTCGATCTCGGCGCCCAGGTAGACCTTGCGCACCTCGAAATCCACCTCGCGGCAGACCTTCTGCGTCACCAGCTCGACATCGCCGGTCAGCACCTTCACTTCGATGCCGGAATCCTTGAGCGCCTTCAGCGCAGGAGCGGTGGACTCCTTCGGAGGATCCAGGAAAGCCATGTAGCCGACCAGCACCAGGTCGGACTCGTCGGCAACGCCATAGATTTGCTGGGTGGGCGGCAGTTCCTTGACGCCGACCGCGATCACGCGCAAGCCGTCGCGGTTCAGGTCCGCCGTCACACGGCGGATGTCGGCCCGACGGGCATCGGTCAGCAGATGCTCTTCGTGGCCCACGCGCAGGCGGGTGCAGACCGCCAGCATCTCTTCCAGCGCGCCCTTGCAGATCAATTCGTGGTGCTCGCGGCCGTTCTCGGTCTCGTTCACCACCACCGACATGCGGCGCCGGGAAAAGTCGAAGGGGATCTCGTCGACCTTGCGGTACTTCGCCGCCAGATCCAGCTTGCGCTCGACCTCCGCGTGCTGCAGCACCGCCACGTCCAGCAGGTTCTTCAAGCCGGTCTGGTAGTAGCTGTTGAGATAGGCGTAGGCCAGCACGTCGTCGCTGCTGGCGCCGTAGACGTCGGTGTGGCGCTCCAGCACGATGCGGTCCTGGGTCAGGGTGCCGGTCTTGTCGGTGCACAGCACGTTCATCGCGCCCAGATTCTGGATGGCATCCAGCCGCTTGACCACCACCTTGCGGCGCGACATGCGCACCGCGCCCTTGGCCAGCGTGGCCGTGACGATCATGGGCAGCATTTCGGGCGTCAGGCCCACGGCGATGGCCAGCGCGAACAGCAGCGCCTCCATCCAGTCGCCCTTGGTGAAGCCGTTGATCAGCATGACAATGGGCGCCATGACCAGCATGAAACGGATCAGCACCCAGCTCACGCGGTTGATGCCCTGCTGGAACTGGGTCGGCGCGCGGCTGGTCTGCGTGACGCGTCCGGCCAACTGGCCGAAATAGCTGCGCGAGCCGGTGGCCACCACCAGGGCGCTGCCCGAGCCGCTGACCACGTTGGTGCCCATGAACGCCATGTTTTCCAGTTCCAGCGCGTTGGCGGTCTCGCTGCGCTGCGTGGCGTATTTTTCGACGGGCAGGGATTCGCCCGTCAGCGCGGCCTGCGCGATGAACAAATCCTTGGCATTCAGGATGCGGCAGTCGGCGGGAATCATGTCACCCGCGGACAGCAGCACCACATCGCCCGGCACCAGCTCCGCCAGCGGCACCTCGACTTGCCGCGAGCCGCTGACATGCAGCGCCACGCCGAAGTAGCGGCGGGCATCGCCTTCGGCCTCGGTTGCGGGGTCGCTGCGCAGCACGGTGGCGGTGTTCTGCACCATGGCCTTGAGCGCCTCGGCGGCGCGGCTGGAGCGCTGTTCCTGCGCAAAGCGCAGCACGGTGGAGATGAGCACCATCGCGCCAATGATGAAGACCGCCGTCCAGGACTGGTCGTCCGGCACGGCCATGCGCACGTCGGTGAGCCAGGACAGCGCCGCCAGCGCGGTCAGCAGCAGATTGAACGGATTGCGGTAGGACAGCCACAGATGCGTGTACCAGGCGAGCGGCTTTTCGTGGTCGACCTCGTTGGCGCCGTAGCGTTCGCGGGCGGTCTGGGCCTGGGCTTCCGACAGTCCGCCGCGGCTGCTGCCGAACAGGGCGAACAAGGTGCCGAAACCCATGCGCGACAGGTCCAGCGTCTGGCGGTTGGCATGGCGCGCGGCATCCGAGGCCGCGGCGGCGGCCGTGGCGCCGCGCTCGGGCATGGGCGAGCGGCGGAAGTGTCTGGCGCTATGGCGCAGGCCCGCCGCCGACGTAAAGAAGGACTTGAGAAACTTGAACATCGGAGTGCTCCGGTTGTACGTGTAGTTGTCGGAGACACGGACGACCCTGCCCTCTGCTGCCCGCGCGCGGGCAGCAGAGGATCAGCGGCTTTCGTGCAGAAAGCCGTCAATCCGCCGCATGCAGGCGTGCGCAGGCACCGGAGCAATGTTGCCGGTATCCGGATCGCATGGAATGCGCCGGGTGCGGAAAACGGAAGGGAGCTAGCGGGGGAATCGGTACCGGCGGCGGAAGCGCACGAAACGTGGGCCAGGCCGGTGATTCTTGGCTGCGGACTCCGTACGGGCCAGGATGGCTATCCTGCCTGTCGGCTCGCAGCGAGTGGACAGGTCAGGCAGGCATGCCGGCGCCGCGCACTGGGCGCAATCGAGGCTCGGGGTCTAAGGCACTGGGCATGATCTCTCCTGTGGAAGAAAAGGCGGCTTCAGGCCAGCGCGGCCTGCGCGGCCGGCGTTGTGGTCTGGGTGCCGAAATGCACGTGGCGCACGGCGGGATTGGCGCTCAGGCGGCGTGCCTGCGACATCAGTTCGCCCCGCAGCTCAGGGGGGCAATTGACGGTGATGCAGGCCGACGCCATGCCAGGATCCCGGCCCTGGTCGATCTGCACTTGCGAGACGTCCAGGCCGGCGGCGCTGAAGTCCAGGCAGATCTGCTTGCGCAAGGCGCCCAGCTCGTCGCGCGGACAGATGACCGTCAGGCGCGAAGTGCCGCGGCGGCGGCCCAGGGCGGTGGCGCGGTCCACGCCGGCGCGGCGTAGGAACAAGTCGAAGAAACGCATAACGACCTCCATTGCAAGAATGGGGAGCGTGATCGCGAATACGCGCGCACCCGCGCTGCGCGTGGCGGACAGGCACGAGAAAAACGTGCGCGAACGCTGACGCTGCGGCTGAAGCGGCGGTTCTGGCGGTTTACGTTGGGGAGTGTCCCGGCAAGCCGCTGGCTTGCGCGATTGCCCGGGCTTGCGCCTGGAGCTTGGGATACAACCGCAACCTGTTCAACAGGCTGCGGCAGACGGAGTTCTGCGTGGACCTGTTAAACAGCGACGTCGATGCAAGATCGACAACTTTCGCCGGAATCGGTATTCACGAAGACTGCTCCTGGGATGGATAACGGGCAAGAGTTTACGCGGGTTTCCACTTATGGACAAGGTTTTTGGCGCTAAATCGAGCCTTAATGCGGAAAAAACGCGGGGGCCGAAGCCCCGCGCACCAAACGCCGTCAGGCGTAGAAATGCCAGCCCAGATAGGCGGCGAACACGGCATACAGGCCACCCACCGCCGACAATGCCGGCACGCTCATGGCCGAGCGGCGGAAGCGCAGCCACAGCAGGCCGATAGACAGCATCGTGAACAGGCCGGCCGCGAGCAGGGGCGCGTCCAGCAGCCAGGGCGTCATGAAGATGCCCAGCGCGCTGGGGATGGTCGCCTGGATCATCATGGCGCCCGAGATGTTGGCCAGCGCCAGCCGTTCCTTGCCCTGGCGGACCCAGATCAGCGCGTTCATGATTTCCGGCAGTTCGGTCGCCACCGGCGCCAGCAACAGGGCGGCCACATGAGGCGATGCGCCCATGGCCACGCCCAGCAGCTCGATCTGGTTCACGAACACATGCGATGCCCCGGCGATGACCACCAGGGCCAGGATCGTTTGCGCGACGGCCCAGGACATGGCGGGGTCTTCATCGCGGGGACGCAGCTTCAGCGGTTCCAGCTCCTCGGCATCCAGGCTCGCCTCGTCGCGGCTGAGTTCACGCTTGACGTAGAGGCCGTAGGTAACCAGGAACAGGATGCCCAGCCAGGGCTTCCAGGCAAAGGCCAGCAGGCCCAGGCCGACCTTGAAGATGAAGATGCCCATGAACCAGGCTTGGTCGCGGGCCAGCCGGCGCTGGTCCGCGTTGATACAGTCCGCCTGCGTGGCCCGTCCGCGGCGCGCGCGCCACAGCGCCAGGCCGACCACCGCATAGGCCAGCGTGGCCAGTACCAGCGGGCCGCCCATGGCGGCGCCGACGCCTATGTCTTTTTGCTCGGGGGTTTCACCGAAGACCACGGCCATGAAGGTCACGGCGCTTTCCGGCAGGGCGGTGCCGAACGCGGCGAGCACGGTGCCGGTGGCGGTGGCACCTAGCTGAAAGCGATGGCCGACCCACTCGACGCCGTTCACGAAGAACTCGCAGGCGAAGTAGATCACTGCCGCTGACAGGAAAAACAGGAACAGGGTGAGAAACATATAGGCGAGCCGGACGAGCAGAAACCAATTGGCGCGACGTTGCGGCTCGCCCGGCTGGGGTGAACGCAACGCGGCCAAAGGTCTCGCCTGGCTGATCCATGCGGCGGGTGCCGCCGTGCATGGATACCGCTACTAGCGCCATGGAGTTCTAGCGGCTGCTGCGCAGCGCTGAACCACCAAGTCTGTTGACGCTAGCTCCTTTGCGGGGACAAAGGATGGCTACTCCCCAATGACAGAGCGGCGATTGTAGCAGCTTGACCCGCGCGGTCCAGCGAATTCCGCGCAGCCCGCGCGGGGTGTCGTATCCCCGGGATGGCGGGTAAAGTAAACGGCATCATCACCTTGCCGGGGTTCGCGCCCCAGTCCGCCATGAGCCTGCCTCCCGACGACATCGCCCCTTACGCCGCGCGGCGCCAACGCCTGATGGCGCAGATGCGCGCCGAAGGCGGCGGCATCGCCATCCTGGCCACCGCCCCGGAGGCCACGCGCAACCGCGACGCGGAATATCCCTACCGGCACGACAGCGACTTCTTCTACCTGACCGGTTTCACCGAACCCGGCGCCTGGCTGGTGTTGATCGCCGGCGCGACCGACCGCGCCCTGCTCTTCTGCCGTCCGCGCCACATCGAACATGAAATCTGGGAGGGCAAGCGTTTCGGCCCGGAGGCGGCCGCGGCGCATTTCGGTTTCGACGACGCTCATCCGCTCGATGCGCTGGACGAATTGATGCCCGCGCTGCTGCAGGACCACGCCACCTTGTACGCCCCGCTGGCCGGCGACAAGCGCCACGACGGCCGCCTGCACCGCTGGCTGGCGGCGGCCCGCGAGGCCAGCCGCGGCGGCCATGCGCCGCCCGCGCGCCAACAGGACATCCGGCCGCTGCTGGCCGAGATGCGGCTGATCAAGGACGCCACCGAAATCGCGGCGATGCGGCGCGCGGCCAAGATCTCGGCCGGCGCCCACGTGCGCGCCATGCGCGTCGCCCGCCCCGGCATGCGCGAGTACGAGATCGAGGCCGAACTGCTGTACGAGTTCCGCCGCCACGGCGCGCAATCGGTGGCCTACAACAGCATCGTGGCCGCCGGCGCCAATGCCTGCGTGCTGCACTATCCGGCTGGCGAAGCGGTGCTGCGCGACGGCGACCTGGTGCTGATCGACGCGGGCTGCGAGGTCGACAGCTACGCCAGCGACATCACCCGGACCTTTCCCGTGAACGGCCGCTACAGCGGCCCGCAGCGCGCGCTGTACGACCTGACGGTGGCAGCCCAGGACGCCGCCGCCCAGGCCACGGCGCCCGGCCGCGGCTTCAATGACGGCCACCAGGCCGCCCTGCGCGTGCTGGCGCAGGGCATGCTGGACCTGAAGCTCTTGAAGGGTTCGCTGGACGGCGTGCTGGAATCCGGCGACTACAGCCGTTTCTACATGCACCGCACCGGCCACTGGCTGGGCCTGGACGTGCACGACGTGGGCGACTACCGCCAACCCGGCCCGGCCCACGGCGCCGAACGGCCCTGGCGCAAGCTGGAAGCGGGCATGATGCTGACGATCGAGCCCGGCATCTACGTGCGGCCCGCCGACGACGTGCCCGAGGCCTACTGGAACATCGGCATCCGCACCGAAGACGACGCGCTGGTCACGGACGAAGGCTGCGAGCTCATCACCCGCGGCGTGCCGGTGCAGGCCGGCGAAATCGAAGCGCTGATGCGCGAATAGGCTGGCGGCGCGCCAGGTCCGCGCTAGAAGACGTAGCCGTCCAGCCAGCCCATGGCGATCCAGGTGTAGACCACCACCATGGCGATGGCGAACATGGACACGATGGCCCCGACCAGGCAGGCCAGGATCGCGACCAGCACCGGCCCCCAGCCGGTCCGGGTCGGCCGGCCCAGGCCGTCGTTGTAGAGGCGGTCGAATTTCTCGTCCGGCATCAGCGAGAACACCGCGCTCTCGATAAAGCCGTCGACCATGGGAATGAACACCAGGAAGAAGGCGGGGTTGTCGTACCAGACGGGGTAGAAGCTGACAGCGCAGAACAGGCTGACCAGCGTGTACGCGGTCACCAGCCAGGCGTGGCGGCGGCCCAGATACCACCAATGCGCCCCCACCGCGCCGAACAGGCAGGCCAGCAGTCCGACCGCGACCTTGCCGCGCGGACGGCGGGCGGAAACGGCGGAAGCGGCGGACACTGGGGATGAGGCCTGGAGCTGCGTCATGTCGATCGACCGGAAAGGGGACCACGGCGCCAAGGCGCGCCGGCTGCTGCGGATTGTAGTGGACGGGTAAAATCCGGTCATGACTTCATCCGCCTTCGACATAGCGATTCTAGGCGCGGGCCCGGTGGGCCGCGTGCTGGCCCTGATGCTGGCCCGCGTGGCGCCCGACCCTGCGCGCATCGCGCTGCTTGCGGGCAGCTCGCCCGCCCCGGTCGCGCCGTCGGCGGCGGCGCCCGCCACGGATCCGCGCGTGCTGGCCATGAACCACGGCAGCCGCGTGCTGCTGGAATCGCTGCATGCCTGGCCCGAACGGTCGGCCGATATTCGCAACATCCATGTGTCGCAGCGCGGCCGGTTGGGCCGCACCCTGATCCAGAACACCGATTTCGGCGTGCCGCAGCTGGGCAGCGTGGTCGCCTATTCCGGCCTGCACGCCAAGCTGGACGAATGTGTGGCCGCCTGCGGCGTCACCGTGCTGCAAGGCCCGCCTGCCCGGATCGGCATGCAGGATGCCGACGGCGTGCGCGTCGAACAAGGCGACACGACCCTGCTGTGCCGGGTCGCGGTGCAATCCGACGGCGCGGGCGCGACCGACGTGCGCCGCGACTATGACCAGCATGCGGTGCTGACCACGGCGCACGCCACCCTGCCCCGCCGCGGCTGGGCCTGGGAACGCTTCACCGCCGAAGGCCCGCTGGCGCTGCTGCCCCACCCGCAGACCCCGGACGCCTATTCCATCGTCTGGTGCAGCGCGCCCGAACGTGCCGCCGAACTGGCGGCGCTGGACAACGCCGCATTTTCGCGGGCGCTGTCGGCAGCCTTCGGCGACCGCCTGGGACGGCTGTCCAGCCAGGCGCCGCGGCATGTTTTCCCGTTGGCGCTCAGCGCCCGCCGCGCCCAGGTGCACGGCCGCGTGGCGGCCATCGGCAATGCCGCCCAGACCCTGCATCCGGTCGCAGGCCAGGGCCTGAACCTGGGCCTGCGCGACGCCGCCCGCCTGGCCCAGACCTTGGGCAGCTGGCTGACGCATCCCCAGGTCAATCCCGGTTCCGCGCTGGCGGAATTCGCCGGAGCGCGCCACATGGACCGCTTCATCACCGCCGGCCTGACCGACCTGATGCCCCGCATCTTCTCGACCGGCCTGGCGCCGGTGGAGCACGCTTGTGGCCTGGCCTTATTGGGGATGGATCTGGCCTCCCCGCTGCGCGCGCCGCTGGCGCAGCATCTGCTGCAAGGTTTCCGCGCCTGAATTCTTCCTCATCCGCCCCCGATAACGGGGCGGATTGTCTGCTTTCGCCTTCCTTTGTTACGAATTGTTCTCCAGGTGACAAAGGGGGCGCGATCGACCCGGTTAAAATGTGAGCATGCGCATAGGTCAATGGACCCTACCCAACAACGTGCTGGTCGCGCCCATGGCGGGCGTGACGGACCGTCCTTTCCGCCAGCTTTGCAAGAAGCTGGGGGCCGGCTATGCCGTGTCGGAAATGGCCGCCAGCAATCCCAAGCTATGGGATAGCGTCAAGACCTCCCGGCGCCTGAACCACGACGGCGAGATCGCCCCCATTTCCGTGCAGATCGCGGGCGCCGACCCCGCCATGATGGCGGAAGCGGCGGCATTCAACGCCAGCAAGGGCGCCCGGATCATCGACATCAACATGGGCTGCCCGGTCAAGAAGGTCTGCAACGTGGCCTCCGGGTCGGCGCTCTTGCGCCATGAAGACCAGATCGCCCGCATCCTGGACGCGGTGGTGGCCGCCTGCGCGCCCCTGGACGTGCCGGTGACCCTGAAGACCCGCACCGGCTGGGACCGCGAAAGCCGCAATGCCCTGCGAGTGGCGAAAATGGCGGAAAACGCCGGCATCGCCGCCCTGACCCTGCACGGCCGCACCCGCGCCGACCTCTATACGGGCGAGGCGGAATATGACACTATCCGCGCCGTCAAGGCCGAGCTGAAAATCCCCGTTGTCGCCAATGGAGATATCACCACGCCCGAAAAAGCCAGGCACGTCCTGGATTACACTGGCGCCGATGCGGTCATGATCGGGCGGGCGGCCCAAGGCCGTCCCTGGATTTTCCGCGAAATCGACCACTACCTGCGCACGGGCGAAACACTGGCCCCTCCCTCCTATGGGGAAATGCGCGAGCTGCTGCTCGAACATCTCGACGACCACTACCGGTTCTATGGCGAGCACACCGGCGTACGCACGGCGCGCAAGCACATAGGCTGGTATCTGGACGGCCTGCCGGGGGCGGATTCGTTCTGCGCCCGCATGAATCTGATCGACAACACCCGCGACCAGTGGCGGGCCGTGTCGGACTGGTTCGACCTCATCTCGCGCGACGGCGGATCCCATCCGGCGCCGGTCGCAGAAGCCCTGCTGGCGGCATAACCGCCTCAACACCAACATAAAAATATCTGTACTCAAATGAGCAAGAAAGATGTCCTGGAAGAATGCGTGCGCGCCAGCCTGGAGCGCTATTTCGAAGACTTGGGTGAATCCGAGCCCCACGATATGTGGGACATGGTGATGCGCTGCGTTGAACGCCCGGTGCTTGAAGTGGCGCTGGAGCGATCGGGCGGCAACCAGTCGCGCGCGTCTGAAATGCTGGGCATCACCCGCAACACCCTGCGCAAGAAGTTGCTGGCGCACAATATCCAGGTATAGCTTTTCCGCGAGGGCGGCCCCCCGGCGGGCGCCGCCCTCTTCTACGCCGATTTCCCATCCTGACCTGAACGAGAAAGGCGCACCGCCCGACTCCCGTCCCCCACCATGAAAATCGAAACCGCCCTGCTTTCGGTGTCCGACAAGACCGGCATCGTTGAATTTGCCCGCGCCCTGGCCGCGCGTGGCGTGCGCCTGCTGTCCACCGGCGGCACCGCCAAGCTGCTGGCCGACTCCGGCCTGACCGTCACCGAAGTGGCGGCCCACACGGGCTCGCCCGAAATTCTCGATGGCCGCGTCAAGACGCTGCACCCGAAGATCCACGGCGGCCTGCTGGCGCGCCGCGACAGCGCCGAGCACATGGACACCATCAAGGCGGCGGGCATCGACCGCATCGACATGCTGGTGGTCAACCTGTACCCCTTCCGCGAAACCGTGGCCAAGCCGGACTGCACCTTCGCCGACGCCGTCGAGAACATCGATATCGGCGGCCCGGCCATGCTGCGCGCGGCGGCCAAGAACCACGGCACCGAAGCCGGCGGCGTGACCGTGGTGATCGACCCCGTGGACTACTCGCGCGTGCTGTCGGAAATGGACAAGGGCGGCAACACCTCCTACGGCCTGCGCCTGGCGCTGGCCTCCAAGGTCTACGCCCACACCGCCGCCTACGACGGCGCCATCGCCGCCTACCTGACCAGCCTGGCCGAAGCCGAGCCCAAGCAGGAAGCCGTGCCGGCCCGCAACGAATGGCCCGGCACCCTGACCCTGCAGGTCAAGCAGGAACAGGCCCTGCGCTACGGCGAGAACCCGCACCAGACCGCCGCGTTCTACGTCGACGCGCAGCGTCCGGCCGGCTTGCTGGGCAACTACCGCCAGCTGCAGGGCAAGGAACTGTCCTACAACAACATCGCGGACGCCGACGCCGCCTGGGAATGCGCCCGCAGCTTCGAAGCGCCCGCCTGCGTCATCGTCAAGCACGCCAACCCCTGCGGCGTGGCGGTCGCGGCCGACACGCTGGGCGCCTACCAGCAAGCCTTCAAGACCGACCCGACCTCGGCCTTCGGCGGCATCATCGCCTTCAACCGTCCGGTCGACGCCGCCACGGCCGAAGCCGTGAGCGCGCAGTTCCTGGAAGTGCTGCTGGCCCCCGCCTATGACGGCGCCGCGCTGGCCATCCTGGCCGCCAAGAAGAACGTGCGCGTGCTGGAAGTGCCGATGGGCACGGGCCAGAACGCCTTCGACATCAAGCGCGTGGGCGGCGGCTGGCTGGTGCAGACGCCGGACGCCTACAACGTGCCGCGCGATGCGCTGAAGGTGGTCAGCAAGCGCCAGCCCACCGAACAGGAAATGAACGACCTGGCGTTCGCCTGGAAGGTCGCCAAGTACGTCAAGTCCAACGCCATCGTGTTCGTGGGCGGCGGCATGACCCTGGGCGTGGGCGCCGGCCAGATGAGCCGCATCGACTCGGCCCGCATCGCCTCGATCAAGGCGGAAAACGCCGGCCTGACCCTGAAGGGCTCGGCCGTGGCGTCGGACGCCTTCTTCCCGTTCCGCGACGGCCTGGACGTGGTGGTGGCGGCTGGCGCGACCTGCGTGATCCAGCCGGGCGGCAGCATGCGCGACGACGAAGTCATCGCCGCAGCCGACGAGCACGGCATCGCCATGGTGCTGACCGGCACCCGCCACTTCCGCCACTGATGCGCGTCCTCGGCATCGATCCCGGCTTGCGCCGCACCGGCTTCGGTGTGATCGATGCCGACGGCCCGCGGCTGCGCTACGTGGCCAGCGGGACCATCGTGGTCCCGCCGGCGCTGGCGCTGTCCGAACGCCTCAAGGTCATCCTGGACAATCTGCGCCAGGTGGCGCGCGACACGCAACCCGACGTGGCCGCGCTGGAAATCATCTTCCTGAACACCAACCCCGCTTCCACCCTGCTGCTGGGCCAGGCGCGCGGCGCCGCGCTGTGCGCGCTGGCCGACAGTTCGCTGCCCGTGCACGAATACACCGCGCTGCAGATCAAGAAAGCCGTGGTCGGCACCGGCCGCGCCGCCAAGGAGCAGGTGCAGATGATGGTGCAGCACCTGCTGGCGCTGGACGGCGCCCCCGCGCCCGACTCGGCCGACGCGCTGGCCTGCGCGATCTGCCATGCCCATGCCGGCCCCATGCAGGACAAGCTCGAGCGCCTGGGCGCGTCCCTGCGCATGAGCGGCAAGACCCGCATCCGCAACGGCCGCCTGATCGGCTGAAGCCCTGACGCGCCGCGGTTTGCCGCGGGGCGGAGCAGGTTCCCGCCGATTGCGCCCCCGCGCGTATAGAATCCCCGCATCCGCCGCGCATTCAGCGGCCTCACCATTGCCAGGCCACCATTACCATGATCGGACGCATCACCGGAACCCTGATCGAGAAACTCCCACCCACCATCTGCGTGGACGTGGGCGGTCTGGGCTATGACATCGACGTGCCCATGAGCACGCTGTACTCGCTGCCCGACACGGGCGCGCGCGTCACGCTCTACACGCACCTGACGGTGCGCGAAGACGCCCACATCCTGTATGGCTTCGCCTCGGCCGGCGAACGCAGCGCATTCCGCGAACTGATCAAGGTCAGCGGCATCGGCGCCCGCACCGCGCTGTCGGTGCTGTCGGGGCTGTCGGTGGCGGACTTGGCGCAGGCCATTACGCTGCAGGAATCGGGCCGCCTCACGCGCGTGCCCGGCATCGGCAAGAAGACCGCCGAACGCCTGCTGCTGGAAATGCGCGGCAAGCTGGGCGCGGACATCGGCGCCTCGCCGCACGCGGCGCCCGACAACCAGTCGGACATCCTGAACGCGCTGCTGGCGCTGGGCTATTCAGAAAAGGAATCGCTCTCGGCGCTGAAAACGCTGCCCGAAGGCGTGGGCGTGTCCGACGGCATCAAGCAGGCGTTGAAGGCGCTGGTGCGCTGAAAGCGGCCTACAGGTAGCGCGGCGCCACGGCTTCCAGGCCGGTCGGCACCACGTGCAGTTCGGGCGCGATCGGCCCGCTGCAGATGTTGTCGCGGCGCAGGGAGTCCAGGTTGTCGCGCGACATCAGCGGCGTGCCGGGCAGGCATTCGAACAGCCGGGCCTGCATGCGGCCCACGCCCATGGGCATGCTGACCACCGGCCGCGGATGGCCGCTCCAGGCGGCGCACAAGCGAGCGATCTCGCCCAGCGTGTAGACCTGGGGCCCGCCCAGTTCATAGGTCTTGCCACAGGTGTGCGTATTGCCCAGGGCGGAGACGATGGCGGTGACCACGTCGCCCACATAGACCGGCTGCATGCGCACGTGCGCGCCGGCCAGCGGCAGCACCGGCAGCCAGCGCGCCAGGCCGGCGAACATATTGGTGAATTTGTCGTCAGGGCCGAAGACGACCGAGGGCCGGAAGATGGTCCAGCCTCCGTCCTGATTGCCCTGGAATTCCTGCTTGATGGCGGCTTCGCCGTCGCCCTTGGAGCGCTGGTACATGCTGTCGCCGTTGGAATCCGCGCCCAGCGCGCTGATGTGGATGAGCCGACGCACACCCTGCCGGCGGCAGGCTTGCGCGATGCGCTGCGGCAGCAGCACGTGCGCCCGCGCGAAGTCCGAGCCGTAGGGCCGGCCGGCGTTGCCGTGCAGGATGCCCACCAGGTTGACGACCGCGTCGCAGCCCCGTGACAGGCCGTCCAGCGTGGCGTCGTCGTGCACGTCGGCTTCGAGCAAGGTCACGGTGGGGAGAATCTGCAGGTCGCGCCCGCGGCTATGGAGCCGGGTGGGCACGACGATCTGATGCTGATCCGCGGAAAGCCGCGCTACCAGATGACGGCCTATGAAACCGGTACCGCCGATGACAAGGATACGCATGCCGCAGCCCCCTGTTCGTCAGGATTCAGTTCCGATTCTGCCTTGCACGCGCTACAACCGCAAGCGCGCATCGGCGGCCCCGCAAAGGGGCCGCCCGAACGGCAATCAGCCCGCCAGCAGCTTGGCGTAGGCCGGAAGGTCGACGTTGCCGCCGCTGATGATGACGCCGACCCGCGCGCCGCGCACCGGCACCACGTTCTGCATGACGGCGGCCGCGCCCAGGCAGCCGGTGGGCTCCACCACCATCTTCATGCGTTCGGCGAAGAAACGCATGGCGGTGACCAGCTGTTCATCGGTCACCGTGACGATGTCGCGCACATGCTTCTGGATGAGCGGGAAGGTCAGGTTGCCCAGGTGCGTCGTGGCGGCGCCGTCGGCCAGGGTCTTGGGCGCCTGGATTCGGACGATTTCACCCTTGCGCAGGGACTGCTGGCCATCGTTGCCGGCCTCGGGCTCGACGCCGTAGACCAGGCAGCGCGGGCTCAGCGCGTAGGCGGACAGGGCCGACCCCGACAGCAGGCCGCCGCCGCCCAGGCAGACGAACAGGTAGTCCAGCTCGCCCACTTCCTCGAACAGTTCCTTCGCGGCGGTGCCCTGCCCGGCGATCACGTCTTCGTGGTCATAGGGCGGGATCAGGGCGGCGCCGGTTTCGGCCTGGATGCGCCGGGCGATCGCCTCGCGGTCCTCGGTGTAGCGGTCATAGGTGACGATCTTGCCGCCATAGCCCTCGGTGGCGGCGCGCTTGGCGGCCGGCGCGTCCAGCGGCATGATGATGGTGGCCTGCACGCCCTGCAGCTTGGAGGCCAGGGCGATGGCCTGCGCGTGGTTGCCCGACGAGAACGTCACCACGCCCGCGGCGCGCTGCTCGGGCGTCAGGCGCGCGATGGCGTTGTAGCCGCCGCGGAACTTGAAGGCGCCCATGCGCTGGAAGTTCTCGCACTTGAAGAAGACCGACGCGCCGCTGATCGCGTCGGCGGTGGCCGAGGTCAGTACGGGCGTGCGGTGCGCGTTGCCGGCCAGGCGCTCGCTGGCGCGCACGACGTCGTCATAGGTGGGCAATTCGGGCTGCATGGGATCGGGTCCTTTGATCGCGAAGGGAAATCAAAACCTTCGGATGATAAACCCGCGGCGTCCGGGACGCCCGCCGCCTACTTGCCGAAGAGATCGCCCGAACCCGCCGCGGCGCCGGCCGGCGGGGTCAGCCCCAGGTGGCGCCAGGTGGTCAGCGTGGCGGTGCGGCCGCGCGGCGTGCGCTGCAGGTAGCCATGCTGGATCAGGTAGGGTTCGATCACGTCCTCGATGGTGTCGCGCTCTTCGCCGATGGCTGCCGCCAGGCTGTCCACGCCGACGGGCCCGCCGTCGAACTTGTGGATGATGGCCTCGAGCAGCTTGCGGTCCATCAGGTCCAGGCCCTGCGGGTCCACCTCCAGCATGGCCAGCGCGCGGCCGGCGACGTCCGCGTCGATGGTGCCGCCGGCCTTGACCTCGGCGTAGTCGCGCACCCGGCGCAACAGCCGGTTGGCGATGCGCGGCGTGCCGCGGGCGCGGCGCGCGACTTCCGCCGCGCCGTCCGGCGTGATGCCGGCGTTCAGGAGGCCGGCGCTGCGCGTGACGATGTGGCCGAGATCGGCGGCGTTGTAGAACTCCAGCCGCGACACGATGCCGAAGCGGTCGCGCAGCGGGTTGGTCAGCATGCCAGCGCGGGTGGTGGCGCCGACCAGGGTGAAGGGCTGCAGGTCCAGCTTCACGCTGCGCGCGGCGGGGCCTTCGCCGATCAGGATGTCGATCTGGAAATCCTCCAGCGCCGGATAGAGGATTTCCTCGACCACGGGCGACAGGCGGTGGATTTCGTCGATGAACAGGACGTCGTTCTTTTCCAGGTTGGTCAAGAGCGCCGCCAGGTCGCCCGGCCGTTCCAGCACCGGGCCGGAGGTCTGGCGCAGCTGCACGCCCATTTCATGCGCAATGATGTGGGCCAGCGTGGTCTTGCCCAGGCCTGGGGGGCCGAACAGCAGCACGTGGTCCAGGGCTTCGCCGCGCTTCCTGGCCGCGGCGATGAAGATCTCCAGCTGTTCGCGGGCGCGGTGCTGGCCGACGTACTCCTGCAACGCCTTGGGCCGCAGGGCGCGTTCGATCGACTCCTCGTTGGGCGAGACCGGCTGCGGCGCCACGATACGGGGGGCGTCGGGACGGGACGAAAGCGAATCGGACTGGATGGCCATGGTGCGGAAACAACAAAGTACTGAGCAGG
>JALDYL010000289.1:0-5198 GCA_032153965.1 Achromobacter sp.
GTGGTGTCGGCTTGCACCACCGGCCTGCATTGCATCGGCGATGCCGCGCGCCTGATCGAGTACGGCGATGCCGACGTCATGGTGGCCGGCGGCGCCGAGTCGACCGTGTCGCCGCTGGGCATCGGCGGTTTCGCCGCCATGCGCGCCTTGTCGACCCGCAATGACGATCCTGAAACGGCTTCGCGTCCCTGGGACCGCGACCGCGACGGCTTCGTGCTGGGCGAGGGCGCAGGCGTACTGGTGCTGGAAGAGTACGAACACGCCAAGAAACGCGGCGCGCGCATCTACGGTGAGCTCGCAGGCTATGGCATGAGCTCGGACGCTCACCACATCACGGCTCCCGACAAGGACGGTCCGCGCCGCGGCGTGTTGAACGCGCTGCGCAACGGCGGCTTGAACGCCGAAGACATCCAGTACGTCAACGCCCACGGTACCTCGACGCCCCTGGGCGACAAGAACGAGACCGATGCGCTGAAGCTGGCTTTCGGCGACCACGCCAAGAAGCTGGTGGTCAATTCGACCAAGTCCATGACCGGGCACCTGCTTGGCGCGGCCGGCGGCATCGAGGCGGTGTTCACGACCTTGGCGGTCTACAACCAGATCTCGCCGCCCACGATCAACATCTTCAATCAAGATCCGGAATGCGATCTGGATTACTGCGCCAACGAGGCGCGGCAGATGAAGATCGACGTCGGCCTGTCCAACTCGTTCGGCTTCGGCGGCACCAACGGCTCGATGGCCGTTCGCCGGGTCTGATTTGGAAGAGCCGCTCGGGGGACGCTGGGCGTTTCGCGTGCCTGTCCGGCGGCCAGGAAGCGCTCGCGCGCTTGCTGGCCTGGCGCTGGCTTCGGCTGGCGCCAGCATGCTGATGGCGGCGGCCTGGCACGGCATGGCATGGGCGGCGGGTGCGGCGATCGCGCTCCTGCTTGTGCTGGCCGGGCTGTTACACTCGGCACGGAGCAGCCTGTCCCCCGTATCCGCCTTGCGCGCGGCCGCCGGGGCAGGGAGCTGGCAGGTCCGCCTGCCGCAAGGCTGGCAGGACGCGATGCTGTTGCAAGGACAGCGCGGGCCGCGCTGGCTGACGCTCACTTTGCAGCCCACCGGGAGTACGGCCTTCACCAACAGCAAAATCACCCTCACCGTCTGGCAGCGGACGTTGCGACCCGAGTCCTGGCGGCGCCTGTGCCTGCTGGCCGGCGCGGCGCGGCCCGCGCGTCCGGCGGCCAGCCTGCGGGAGGCGTCATGAGCGAGCGCGAAGTCGACGCCGAGCTTGTCGCGCGCGTCCAGCGGGGCGACAAGAAGGCTTTCGACCTGCTGGTGCTCAAGTACCAGCGCAAGATTCTCCGTCTGCTGGCCCGCATGATCCGCGACCCCTCGGAAATCGAGGACGTGGCCCAGGAGGCTTTCATCAAGGCCTACCGCGCCTTGCCCCAGTTCCGTGGGGAGAGCGCCTTTTACACCTGGCTGTACCGGATCGCCATCAACACGGCGCGCAACTGGCTGGCCTCGCAGGGCCGGCGTCCCAGCGCGCCCAATGCGATAGAAACGGAAGACGGTGAAACTTTTAACGAAACCGACAACCTAACCGACATAAGCACGCCGGAATCCATGGTTGCCAGCCGCGAAATCGCCGAGACGGTGAACGCGGCCATCGAGGAATTGCCCGAAGAGTTGCGCACCGCAATTGTCCTGCGTGAAATCGAAGGTATGAGTTACGAAGACATCGCCCAAAGCATGGATTGCCCGATCGGTACGGTGCGCTCCCGCATTTTTCGTGCGCGTGAAGCCATTGCCGCCAAGTTGCGTCCGTTGCTAGGCACCGATGCCGAGCGTCGCTGGTAAGGAGTGGCAGTCATGCAAACAGCAGCCAAATCCGTTGTGATCGCCGAGTCCTCCTGGGAGGAATCGGTTTCCGCCTGGATGGACGGAGAAGAATCCGACGACATATTTCCCGGCTTGTTGTCCCGCGAGGGGCGCGAGACCTGGGACACCTATCATCTGATCGGTGATTCCCTGCGCAACGCCGATCTGGCGCTGACCCCCAGCGCGGCCTTCCAGGCCCGCCTGGCACGGGCGCTGGACGCGGAATTGCCCATTGTTGCGGCGCCTCGGCGCCGCTCGCCATTGCGGGTCGGCCTGTCCGGCCTGGCGGTGGCCGCTGCCGTGGCGACCGTCGCCTGGGTAGCGCAGCCTTACCTGACCGGCGAGCCGGCCTCCGAGGTGCGCGTGCTGGCCGATGCCAGCACCACGCCGGCCGCGGCCGCCGACGATTCGGGCCTGCGCGACTACCTGGAGGCGCATCGCCAGATGGCCGGCCCCAGCGCCGTCCGCCAGGTGTCCTTCGATACCGGAGTGGGGCGCTGATGGCGTTGGTGCTCCCTTCGCGCTGGCCGGTGCTGGGCCGGGCCGCCACGCTGCAGGCCCACCGCGCCGGCTGGTTTGCCGTAACGCTTCTGACCGCTTTCCTGGCCGCGCACGAACCCGCGCGCGCCGCCGATGCCGCTCCCGCCGCCAGCGATGACGTGGTCCAGCTGCTGACCCGCATCCAACAAGC
This sequence comes from Achromobacter sp., assembly GCA_032153965.1. Taxonomy (GTDB): domain Bacteria; phylum Pseudomonadota; class Gammaproteobacteria; order Burkholderiales; family Burkholderiaceae_B; genus Achromobacter. The sequence continues at coordinate 2,555 of JALDYL010000289.1, forward strand.
CGCCCGCAAGCAGGACTATGCGGGCGTCTTCATGTATCAGCAGGGCGAAACGATCCAGTCCTCGCGCCTGGTGCACGTGGTGGATGGCACGGGCGAACGCGAACGCCTGGAAATTCTCGACGGGCAGCCCCGCGAGTACCTGCGCCACAACGAAGACGTGCAGTGCCTTCTCCCCGAGCGCAAGACCGTGCTGCTGGAGCGCCGCCGCGGCGACCGCTTCCCCGGCCTGCTGCTGGGAGACGCCGCGAACCTGTCCGAACACTACAAGATCCGCGCCGAGTCCGCCCTGCACCGAGTGGCCGGGCGGGAGTGCCGCCTGATCACGATCGAACCGCTGGACAAGCTGCGCTACGGCTACCGGCTGTGCGCCGACATCGAAACCAATCTGCTGCTCAAGGCTCAGACGTTGAACGCCGCCCGCGGCGTGGTCGAGCAGGTGTCGTTCACCTCGCTGCGGTTGGGCCCCGAAGTCGATCCCCAATTGCTGACCTCGCGCTGGAGCACGCGCGACTGGAAGGTGTTGGAACCCTCGATGAAGCCGGTGGATCTGGCCGCCCAGGGCTGGCGCATCCCGGCGCCCAAGGGGTTCAAGCCTGTCATGCAGGTGGCCCGGTCCATGGGGAAGGGCGTCACGGTCAACCAGATGGTATTGTCCGATGGACTGGCCGCCATTTCCGTGTTCATCGAACCCTACGACAGCCAGCGCGGCCACCGTCCTCCCCACGGCGCCGCGCAGCGCGGGGCGATCACGGTCTATGGCACGCGCATCGCTGATTTCTGGCTGACCGCCGTGGGCGAAGTGCCCGTCGCGACGCTGGAACAGCTGGCGCAAGCCACTGAATATGTGCCCGCCGCGCCTGCGGCAGCAACGCCCCCAGCTGAGCCCAAGTGATCGGCCAGGTGCGGCAAGCAGCAATTTCGGAGTAACACTTATGAAAGCAATGACAGTGTCGAATGCATTCTTCCGGCGCTTTCTGGTGGCAGCCGCGGCCAGCGTCATGATGTCCGCCGCCTATGTGCCGGCGGCGCAGGCGCAGGCGCAGGCCCAGGTGCAGGGACTGCCTGATTTCACCAGCATTGTCGAAAAAGCCGACCCTGCGGTCGTCAACATCCGCACCACGGCCACCGTGCCGGTGCGCGGCATGGGCCCCGGCGGCGGCAACGATCCCTACGAACTGTTCCGCTGGTTCTTCGGCCCCGAATTCCAGCCGCCCGGCGGCGGCCAGCCCGGCCCGTCGCAGCGCCAGCGTCCCCAGCCTTCCCAGCCCGAAGAGCGCACCGTGCCGCGCGGCGTGGGTTCGGGCTTCTTCATTTCGGACGACGGCTACATCCTGACCAACAACCACGTGGTGGTGGACGCGACGGACATCTACGTCACGCTGACCGACGGCCGCGAGTTCAAGGCCAAGGTCATCGGCACGGACGAGCGCACCGACGTGGCGCTGATCAAGATCGAAGCCAAGGACATGACCCCGCTGGTCATCGGCGATCCCAAGAAGCTGAAGAAGGGGCAGTGGGTGCTGGCCATCGGTTCGCCGTTCGGCCTGGATTCCACCGTGACTTCCGGCATCGTCAGCGCCATCGGCCGCGATACCGGCGAATACCTGCCCTTCATCCAGACCGATGTGGCGGTCAACCCGGGTAACTCGGGCGGCCCGCTGATCAACCTGCAGGGCGAGGTGGTGGGCATCAACTCCCAGATCATTTCGCGCAGCGGCGGCTTCATGGGCATTTCGCTGGCGATCCCGATCGACGAAGCCATGCGCGTCGTGGACCAGTTGCGCGCCACCGGCAAGGTCACGCGCGGCCGTGTCGGCGTGCAGATCGGTGAAGTGGGCAAGGACGTGGCCGAAGCCATCGGCCTGCCCAAGGCCGAGGGCGCGCTGGTCAGCAGCGTGGAAGCCGAAGGTCCCGCCGAGCAGGCGGGCGTGCAGCCGGGCGACGTGATCCTCAAGTTCAACGGCGAACCCATCAAGCGCTGGTCCGATCTGCCGCGCATCGTGGGCGAAACCAAGCCGGGCACGCGCGCCGACATGGAAGTGTGGCGCAAGGGCAAGAACCTGACGCTGTCGGTCAAGGTGGGCGAGATCCCGACCGAGAAGTCCGCCGCCGCCAACAAGAAGGGCGCGGCGCCGGTGCCGGAAGTCACCAATGCGCTGGGCCTGGGCGTGATCGACGTGCCGGCCGACGTGCAGAAGAAGCTGCGCATCAAGGGCGGCGTCCAGGTCAAGGTGGCCGAAGGCGCTGCCGGCAAGGCCGGCCTGCAGGAAGGCGACATCGTGTTGGCCCTGAACGACACCGACGTCACGGGCGCCAAGCAGTTCGGCGAACTCGTGGCCAAGCTGGACAAGGGCCGCGCGGCCGGGCTGCTGGTGCGCCGCGGCGATCAGACGCAGTGGGTGGCGGTGCCGGCATCCAAGTAATGCCGGGCCGGTCCCACGCGTTCGCAGAAAAAAGGCGCAAGACCGGCTAAAATGGCTGGTTGCCGCAAGAGGGGGCGCATGGCGCCCCCTTGTTTTGCCCGGGCCTGGCCCGTTGGCGCCCCCCTCGTCAGCCGTGCGTACTCCGGCGGCGGTGTCTTCCGGCCCAGTGCCGAGTGTTCCGTCCCTTATAATTTCAAGCATGCAGCATATTCGCAACTTCT
>JALDYL010000058.1:0-25831 GCA_032153965.1 Achromobacter sp.
CCATCATGTAGCCGATGCCGTTGCCCACCACGATCAGTTCCGCGCCCACCAGCGATTGCCAGCCGATGCCGGCGCTGACGCGCAGGCCGGCCAGGATGGACGGCAGCGAGGCCGGCAGCAACACTTCGGCCACGATGCGCGGGCCGCTGGCGCCCAGCGTGCGCGAGGCTTCCAGCAGCCGCGTGTCGACGAACTTGGCGCCGCGGTAGGCGCTGATCAGGCAGGGCGGAAAGGCGCCGGCGAAGATGATCAGGGTGGGTCCGCCGATGCCGGTGCCGAACCACAGGCCGGCGAACGGCACCCAGGCGATGGGCGCCACGAAGCGCAGCGCATCGAAGAACGGACTGACCACGTCGTCCAGCCAGCGGTACCAGCCCATCAGCAGGCCCAGCGGTATGCCCACCGCTGCGGCCAGCAGAAAGCCGCAGGCGAAGCGGTAGAGGCTGGCGCCCAGGTGCGTCCAGAGCGTGGCGCCGGAATAGGGTTCGCTGCTGTACTGCGCGATGGTCTGCAGCACGGTCAGCGGACCGGGCAGGTAGTTGGGCGGGAAGACGCCTGCCACGCTCAGCAGGTGCCAGGCCAGGAAGAAGCCGGCCAGCCCCAGGCAGGACAAGCCGAAGGTGAAGGCGGGCGGGTCGCCCGAGGCGCGTGTCAGCGTAGCCATGGCAAGGCCCTCTTTTCGATCCATTCCAGTCCGCGCGTCATCACCGCGCCCAGCAGGCCCACCCAGATCATGGCGTACAGGATCATGCCGGGCCGGATGTCCAGCGCCGCGGTGTCCAGCACCTTGCCCAGGCCGATGAAGGCGCCGATGAGTTCCGCTGCCACCAGCGTCATCCACGCGGTCTGCAGCGATAGCCGCAGGCCGGTGAAGATCATGGGCAGGGAGCCGGGTATCAGGACCTCGCGCAGCATGCGGACCGGATTGCCCGCGCCGTGCACGCGCGCGGCCTCGATCAGCGTGGGGTCGATGTTGCGCACGCCCGCGTAGGTGTTGATCACGGCGGGCGTGAACGAGGAAACCCAGATCAGGAAGATCTTCGCCGGGTCTCCCAGGCCCAGCCACAGGATGGCCAGCGGAATCCAGGCCAGCGGCGGAATCGGGCGCAGCAGCGAGAATACGGGCCCGACCAGGGCGTCGATGCGCTTGCTGAATCCCATCAGCAGGCCCAGCGGCACGCCGGTGCCGATCGCGACCAGAAATCCCAGGAATACCAGGCGCAGGCTGTGGCCGATGTGCTGGAACAGCGTGCCGCCGGCGTAGCCGGAATCGCGCGAGAGCTGCGCCGCGGCCTGCCAGGTGGTGAGCGGGGTGGGAAAGCGCGCGCCATTGACCAGGCCCAGCGCCGACACGACCCACCAGGCGGCGAAGGCGATGGCGACGGCGGCCACGCCCACGGTGATGCGGCGGCGCGATGCGCGCGGCCGCCGCGCGGGCAAGGTTGCGATGTGCTCACTCATGGCCGGCCCCCGCCGCCTGGCGCTCCAGGTGGGCCACGTCCTCGAGCAGCAGGAGCATGGCGGTGCAGTCCTGCTCCTGCCGTCCCCACGACTTGGCCAGCGCGAACATCTCGCGGGCGTAGCCGCCCAGGCCCAGCGGCGCGCCCACCGAGGCGGCCAGGTTCATGGCCAGGTTGATGTCCTTGTAGCCCATGCGCATGGGGAAGTCGGGGCTGATGTCGCCCGCCAGCACCTTGCCGGGGAAATTGGTCAGGAGCTGTCCGCGCCCCGCAGTGGTGTTGGACAGCACCTTGACGACGGTGGCGCGGTCCAGCCCGAGCTTGGCGGCGAACATCAGCGCTTCGCCCGTCAGCACCATGCCGACCATGGACATGTAGTTGTTGACCAGCTTGAGCCGGATGCCCGAACCGAAAGGGCCCACATGCACGATCTCGTTGGCCATGGCGGCGAAGAGAGGAGCGGCCTGGTCGAAGTCGGCCTGCGCGCCGCCGGCCATGATCAGCGCCTTGCCCTGCGCCGCCTCGCGCGGCGTGCGCCCCACGGGGGCGTCCATGCAACGCAGGCCCAGGGCCGCGAGATCGGCGGCGATGCGATCCGTCTCGACCGCGTCGCCCGTGCTCATTTCGATGACCAGGGCGCCCGGATTCAAGCCCGCCGCCGCGCCGTCGGCGCCGAACAGGGCGTCGCGGACATGGTCCGAGGTGGGCAGCATGGTGATCGCCACGTCGCAGCCGCGCGCGGCATCCAGCGGCGTGGCGGCCCGCCGCAAGCCGGTGTCGGCCAAGCGCTCCATGGCCGCGGGAACGACGTCGTAGCCTGATACTGCGTACCCCTGCGCGGCCAGGTTGCGCAGCATCGCGCTCCCCATGACGCCCAGGCCCAGGAATGCGATGCGGGGTGATTCGATGTGTTCCATGGGGCTTGCTCCGTTGTGGTCAGCTGCCTAGCCGCGCACTGGTGCTGCTGCGCGGCGGCGCGGTGGTGTCGCGGACGATCAATTCCAGGTCTATGCAGACGTTCTCGGGCGGCGTGTCGGCGTCGGCGGCCAGCAGGATGTGGGCGGCGCGCTGGCCCAGCTCGAAGGCCGGCACGTTCAGGGTGGTGATGCCGGGCCGGCAATGGGCGGCCATTTCGATGTTGTCGAAGCCCGTGATCGAGATCTGTTCGGGCACGCGCAGGTTTTGCCATAGGCATTCCTGCAGCGCGCCATAGGCCAGGATGTCGTTGCCGCACATGACCGCGGTGGGCGGTTCGGGCAGACGCAGCAGGGTGGCCATGGCGCGGCGGGCTTCGGGCACGGTGTAGGGCTTTTCGATGACGTACTGCGGCGGCAATTCGATGCCGCGGCGGGTCAGGGCGCGCGTGAAGCCGGCCACGCGGTCGGCGGCGCGGTCGTTGTCCTTGGAAATGCCGGCGATCACGCCCAGGCGGCGGTGGCCTATGTCCAGCAGGTAGTCGGCGATGCGCTGCGCCGCCGCGGCGTTGTCCCAGCCCACCATGGGCCAGGGATCGGCAGCGTCGTAATGGCAGGTGGTGACGAAGGGGATGCCCTTGGAGTGCAGCAGTTCGTAGAGCTCCGGGTCGCGGCTGCGGCCGACCAGCATCATGGCGTCCACGCCGCGCTCGATCAGCGCGCGTACTTCGCCCGCTTCGCGCGCGGGGCTGTAGTTGGTGCTGGCCAGCAGCAATTGATAGCCGTGTTCGTGGATCGCCTGCTGCATGCCGTCGACCAGCTTGGCGAACAGGGCGCTGTCCACCGTGGGGATGATGGCGCCCATGGTCCGGGTCTTGCGGGAAGCGAGCGAACGGGCAGCGCCGTGCGGCACGTAGCCAGCCTCGGCCAGCAGGGCCATGGCGCGCGCGCGCAGGTCGGGACGCACTTTTTCAGGGTGGTTCAACACCCGCGACAAAGTTGCCGACGAGATGCCGCCAGCGGCGGCGATGGACTTCAGGGTGTCCCCGGACAGGGGCGCGGACTTACGCTGCATTTTTTGAAAGCGCTTTCAGAAATTTGATGGTGTGAATATACAGTTATTGAAACGCTGTGGTCTATCTCTAGGGTTTTCTCGGGGTTGAATGGGATTCTTGCGCGCTTATTCTTTGTATGCGCTTTCAAAAAACCGAGCCCAGACGCAGATCCGGGCCTGCTATCCGGGGAATGTCGCGGCAGCTCGCGCATGCAGACCGGAATCCACTATCGGAGACTAAGCATGTCGAGAATCCCCCGCATCCTGGGTCTGTGCCTGGCGCCGCTGGGCGCCTTGCTGTTGAGCCCGTCCGTGTCGGCCCAGGCGCCGACCCCCATCAAGGTCAGCTACCAGATCGCCTATTGGGCGCTGCCGATCTACATCGCCACGGAAAAGAACTGGTGGGCGGAAGCCGGCCTGAAACCGGAGTTCGTGGTGTATCCGGCGGGTGCGCAGCAGATCGCCGGCGCCGCGTCCAAGTCCTGGGACGTGGGCGGCACGGGTTCGCCGCCCGCGGTGCTGGGCGCGCAGCGCTACGGCATCGTGACGCTCGGCGTCACCAATGACGAATCGACCGCCAACGGCGTGATGGCGCGCAAGGAAAACGCCGCCGCCGTGCGCGGCAACGCGGCCAAGGAAGTGAAGGGCAAGCAGATCCTCCTCAGTCCGAACTCGACGGGCGAATACGCCACCATGGCCTGCCTGAAGAAATGGGGCATGCAGCGCAGCGACGTCAGCGTGGTGACGCTGGCCCCCGCGCAACTGGTGTCGGCCTTTACCGGCGGCAACGGCATGCTGGCCGGCACCTGGGCGCCCAATTTCTACACGCTCAACGAGCAGATCGGCGCGGAAGTCGTGTGCAGCGGCAAGGACGCGGGCGTGATGATTCCTGGCGCGCTGGTGGCGCGCGGCGAATTCGCCCAGCAGAATCCGGATGCGGTCGCCAAGTTCCTGGCGGTGTACCTGCGGGCCGTCAGCTTCGAGAAGAACAACAAGAAGGAAGCCATGGATTACCTGCGCAAGCTGTTCCAGGCCAACGGCATCAAGCTCAACGACGGCTACCTGGGACAGGAGCTGGAACGGCCGATCTTCACGCTCGACGAGCAGCTCAAGCTGATGTCGCGCACTGGCGGCAAGTCCACGCTGGACAACGCCTACGAGGCCCTGTCGGGCTACCTGAAGAGCGTGGGCACGCTCACCGAGGTGCCGGACCCCAAGGCCTACATCACGGACGACTACATGAAGCGCGTCGACCAGACCCCGGCGCTCAAGACCTTCGCCAACAAGGCCAACTGAGCTTCATCCCTTCTTCCGCGAGGCCATACCATGGCAGTAAGCAAGCTCAAGTCCGCGTCCAGGCAGCCCCAGGGCAATGAGGCCGCCGCGCGCGAGGTCGCCGCCGAGATGCTGGCGAACATCAAGTCCGGCGGCGAGGCCGCGGTGCGCGACTACGCCCGGCGGCTGGACAAATGGGAGGGGGATATCCTGGTCGGCGCCGCCGAGATGGAGCGGCGTACCGCGTCCATTCCCGACGGCATCAAGCGCGACATCGAGTTCGCCGCCGGCCAGGTGCGCAAGTTCGCGCAGGCGCAGATGGCCTCGGTGCGCGAGTTCGAGCTGGAACTCGCGCCCGGCCTGATCGCGGGCCAACGCCTGATACCGGTCAATGTGGCGGGCTGCTATGTGCCCACCGGGCGCTACGCGCATATTGCATCGGCCTACATGAGCATCGCCACCGCCAAGGCGGCGGGCGTGCCCATGGTCATCGCCTGCTCCACGCCCTACCGCGGCGAGGGCATACATCCGCAGGTGCTGTACGCCATGCAGGTGGCGGGCGTGGACGCCGTGATGACGCTGGGGGGCGTGCAGGCGATCGCCGCCATGGCCTATGGCCTGTTCACCGGCAAGCCGGCCGACATCATCGTCGGACCGGGCAACAAGTTCGTGGCCGAGGCTAAGCGCATGCTGTTCGGCAGCGTGGGCATCGATGTGTTCGCCGGGCCTTCGGAGGTCTGCATCATCGCCGACGCGTCGGCGGATCCGGCCATCGTCGCCTCGGACCTGGTCGGGCAGGCCGAGCACGGCCACGAGTCGCCGGCCTGGCTGATCGCCACCGACCGCAAGCTGGCCGAAGCCGTGCTCCAGCGGGTGCCCGAACTGATCGCGTCCTTGCCGCCCACCGCAAGGGACGCGGCCAGCGCCGCCTGGCGCGACTACGGCGAGGTGGTGCTGTGCGATACGCGCGTAGAGGCGGTCGAGGTCTCGGACCGCTACGCCAGCGAACATCTGGAGGTCCATTGCGAGGACCTGGACTGGTGGTTCCGGCACCTGACCTGCTATGGCTCGCTGTTCCTGGGCGAGGAAACCACGGTGGCGTTTGGCGACAAGGCCAGCGGCACCAACCACATCCTGCCCACCAAGGGCGCGGCGCGCTATTCGGGCGGCCTGTCCGTGCACAAGTTCATCAAGACCGTGACCTGGCAGCGCATGACGCGCCAGGCCAGCCGCGACACCGCCCAGGTGACGGCGCGGATCTCGCGCCTGGAAGGCATGGAGGCGCATGCGCGCACGGCGGACGACCGCCTGGCCAAGTACTTTCCCCAAGAGTCCTTCGAACTGGGCGAACCCGTGCGGGAGTGAAACCATCATGCAGAACGACATGTCCCGCCTGTTCGATCTCGACGGCCGCGTCGCGCTGGTAAGCGGCGGCAGTTCCGGCATCGGCCGGGCCATCGGCCTGGCGCTGGCGCGGGCCGGCGCCAGCGTGGTGCTGGTGGCGCGGCGCGAGCAGGAGCTGGCTGGCGCCGCTGGCGAATTCGAAGCGCAAGGCCTGCGGGCGCGCGCCTTGCCCTGCGATCTGGCTGACCGCGACGCGTTGCGCGGCTTTGCCGCCCGCGCGGCCCAAGCGTTCGGCGCGCCCGACATCCTGGTCAATGCCTCGGGCATCAACGTGCGCAAACCCTTCGAGGACACGGCCGACGAGGACTGGGACCGTTCGCTGGCGATCAACCTGACCGCGCCGTTCCTGCTGACCCGCGCGCTGGCGCCGGCCATGCGCGAACGCGGCTGGGGCCGCATCATCAACATCACCTCGTTGCAGTGCGTGCGCGCCTTTCCTGACAGCGCGCCCTATGGCGCGTCCAAGGGCGGCCTGATGCAGCTGACCCGCGCCATCGCCGAGTATTGGTCGCGCCACGGAATTACCTGCAACGCAATCGCGCCGGGCTTCTTCGAGACGCCGCTGACCGCGCCGGTGATGAGCGACCCGGCCCGCGTGCAGACCTTGGCAGCCAGCACCATGATCGGCCGCAACGGCCGGCTGGAGGACCTGCACGGCGCGGCCGTGTTCCTGGCGAGCGAGGCGTCGGCCTACATCACGGGGCAGACTCTGTTCATAGACGGCGGCTTTTCGGCCCGCTGACCGGCATCTCCGTGGAGTCCCGCCATGAAAGCCCTTGTCTACACCGCGCCTGGCCAACTGACCTACCGCGATGAACCCGATCCCACGCCAGTGGACGGCGATGTGTTGCTGCGCATCGAAGCCGTGGGCATCTGCGGCTCGGACATGCACGCCTACCATGGGCATGATCCGCGCCGCAATCCGCCGCTGATCCTGGGGCACGAGTTCGTCGGCACGCTGGTGGGCGGCAGCCGCGCGGGCCAGCGGGTCACCGGCAATCCGCTGATCCACTGCGGCCAGTGCGATTTCTGCGTGCAGGGCCGCAACAATCTCTGCCGCAACCGCGGCATGGTGGGCATGACGCGTCCCGGCGCGTTCGCCGAGTTCATGGCCATACCCGAGCGCTGCCTGATATCCGTGCCGCAGGACATGCCGGCCGCCGCGGCGGCGCTGACCGAACCCGCGGCCACGGCCTTGCACGGCGTGGCGCTGGCGCAGCGGGCGCTGTTCCGGCCGTTGGCCGAAGCCCGCGCGCTGGTCGTGGGCGGCGGCGCCATCGGCCTCCTGACGGCGCTGCTGCTGCGCAGCCAGGGTTGCCGGGTCAGCCTGGCGGAGACCAATCCGCTGCGGCGCGCCTCGGCGCAGCGACACGCGGGCTGCATGGCCTTCGATCCGCGCGAGGCGGCGCCCGAACCGGGCGCGTATGAACTGGTGGTGGACGCGGTGGGCGGCAAGCTCACGCGCGCCGCCGCGCTGGCCGCGGTGCAGCCGGGCGGCGTCATGCTGCACATCGGCCTGCAGGACTGGGCCAGCGAGATCGACATGCGGCGGCTGACGCTGGACGAGATCACCCTCATCGGCGCCTATACCTATACCAGCGCCGACCTGCGCGCGACGGTGCAGGCGCTGCATCGCGGCATTTTCGGCGACCTGTCCTGGATCGAGGAGCGTGAGCTGGGCGCCGGCGCCGAGGCTTTCTCCGACCTGGACGGCGGACGCGCGGCGTCGGCAAAGATCGTGCTGAGGACGCATTGACATGGCCCGTCATCCTCTTTCCCCGCCCGCCGTTGGCGGCGCCCCGGCCGCCCTGGCCCTGCTCGACCGGAGCGCCGCCATGACCGTCGCCAGGCCCCCCGCCCCTCCGCCCGCGCCGGTGCGCCGGCGTCTGTCCCTGCGCTGGCTGGTCAGCGGCGCGTCGGTCGCGGCGCTGCTCCTGGCCTGGTACCTGGCCACCGGCCCGTTGGAATTGTTGAGCCCGGTGCAGCTGCCGTCGCCCGCCGATGCCTGGGACGCACTGCTGGAGATCGCTGGGGAAGGCTATGCCGACGGCACGCTGTTGCAGCACATCGCGGCCAGCACCGGACTGGTGCTGTACGGGTTCGCGGCGGCGGCGCTGACGGGCGTGCCGCTGGGCATCCTGATGGGGCAGAACCGGCTGGTCGAGGCCTACGTCAATCCGGTGTTCCAGATCGTCCGCCCCATCGCGCCCATCGCCTGGATTCCGCTGACCATCCTGTGGTTCGGGCTGGGTACCAGCGCCAAGGTCTTTGTCATCTGGCTGGCCGCCTTCGCACCGACCGTGATCAATACCTACACCGGCGTGCGCAACATCGACGACACGCTGATTCAGGCGGCGCGCGTCAACGGTGCGGCGGGCCGCCTGATGCTGCTGGACGTCATTGTTCCAGGCGCGCTGCCCGCCATCTTCACGGGCCTGAGGACCTCGTTGCAGGCCTGCTGGATGGTGCTGGTGGCGGCCGAGCTGGTCGGCTCCTTCGTCGGATTGGGCCATGTGCTGATCATCGCCACCCGCGACCTGAACTCGGGAATGATCGTGGTGGCCATGGCCGCGGTGGCCGGCATGGGCATGCTGATGTCGGCCCTGCTGGCGCAGGTCGAACGCAAGGTGATGCCATGGAAAGCCTGAATAGCGCAGGTCCGGCCCGTGCGTGCGTCCTCGTGTCGCGCCGCGCGCTGGAACGCTGGCTGATGCCCGCGCTGGGGCTCGCCACCCTGTTCGGCGGTTGGGCGCTGCTGTCCGGGCTGGGCCTGGTGTCGCCGGCCTTCCTGCCGGGACCGCTGACGGTGCTGCGCAGCATGGCCGAGCTCACGCGCGAGCCCTATGCGGGCTCGGTGTTGCAGATGCATCTGCTGGCCAGTCTGGAGAAATTCCTGATCAGCTTCTCCATCGCCGTCCTGCTGGGCGTGCCGCTGGGTTTGTTCATGGGGCGCTTCAAGGCGCTGGATTGGGCGGTGGCGCCGGTGTTCGAAGCCTTCCGCTTCATTCCCCCCATCGCCTGGGTGCCGTTCGCGATCTTCTGGTTCGGCACCGGCTTCCTGTCGCCCACGCTGGTGATATTCGCCGGCGCCTTCGCGCCCTGCGTGCTGAACGCCTATCGCGGCGCCAGGCAGATCGACCGCGCCTTGATCGAGGCTGGCCAGATGCTGGGGGCGGGGCGCTGGACGACGCTGACGGAAATCCTGCTGCCGGCCGCATTGGCGCACATCGTCGCCGGTATCCGGGTTGGAGCGGGGTTCGGGTGGCAATCCTTGATCGGCGCGGAACTGATCGTGGGTTCGACCGGGCTGGGCTACATGATCGTGCAGGGCGGCAGCAATCTGGAGCCCGCCATCGTGATCAGCGGAATGATCACCATCGGCCTGATAGGCGCGGGCATCGACTACGGCATGCGCGCCTTGCAGCGCCGGGTGCAACGCGACTGGTCGCGCTGATCCAGGAGAAAAGAAGGGAGTACAGGCAGGCAGTGCAGGCAGCGTCATCCATATTGGAGAGAGACAGATGAAACACTACAAAGGCCTAAAGGCCTTGGCGGCGCTCGCGATCGGGTGCTGGCTGGGGGGACCCGGACAGGCGTCGGCCCAGGCCGCGCCGGCGGGCGCGGAGCTGTTCACCATCCGCATCGGGCAGCAGCCGCAGCGGTGGGCGCTGGAGTGGTACATCGCCAGCGAGAAGGGCTGGTGGAAGGAGGTGGGCCTGAAGCCGGAGATCTCCACCTTCGCTTCCGGCGCTGTCGAAATCGCGGCGGGCGCGTCCGGCTCATGGGACGTGGGCGGGGCGGGCAACATCCCCTCGCTGCTGGGCGCGTCGAAGTACGGCCTGCAGACCATAGGCATCGCCGACGGCGAGGCTGCCATCATCACGCTGATGGCCACCAAGGACCGGGCGGACGAATATCTCAAGAACCCCGCGCTGCTCAAGGGCAAGACCATCCCTGTCACCAGCAACTCCACGGGCCAGTGGGGCGCGGCCGAATGCCTGTCGCAGAAGTTCGGCCTCAAGCCCGACGACTACCGCTTCGTGAACCTGTCGCCACCCGACATCAATGCCGCGGTGATGAGCGGCAAGTACGACATTTCCTCCGTGTGGGCGCCCAACACCTACATCCTGGAAGAGGCCATAGGCGCAAAGGTGATCTGCACCGGCGCCGAGCTGAAGATGCCTATCCACAGCTACCTGTTCACGACACCGGACTTCGCCAAGAAGCATCCCGACAAGGTTGCCCGCTTCCTGGCGGTCTACCTGCGCGCGGTGGCCTGGCAGCGCGCGCATCCCGAGGAGGCCAAGGCATATCTGAAAGCCTTCTTCGGCAGCGTGGGCGTGAAGTTCCCCGACAAGTACCTGGCACAGGAACTGCGCGACCGTCCGGCATTCGACCTGGCGGAGCAGACCAGACTGTTCGCGCCGGGTCCGGGCGGCGCCTCGGAGATCGTGGGCTGGTGGAACAGCGTGGGGGAATTCATGGTGTCCGTGGGCGTGGTCAAGAAGATCCCCGATCCCAAGACCATGGTCACGGGCAAGTATCTGCAGATGATCCAGGACGATCCCAAGCTCAGGGCCTTCGTCGCCGATGTCGCCAGGTAAGCCGGCGGCCGCGGCTCTCAACAAAGGAACGCAAGCATGAGTCAGATTACTTTCGAGCGGGTACAGCGCACGTTCAGCCGGGGCGGGGAAAGCTTCCTGGCCCTGGATGACGTGAGTTTCGAGGTGGGCGAGAGGGAATTCGTTTCCATCGTCGGACCGTCCGGCTGCGGCAAGACCACGCTGATGCGCATGGCGGCCGGCCTGGAGTTTCCCTCGGCCGGCAGCGTGCGGGTGGGCGGCAAGGAAGTCGAGGAGCCGGGACCGGACCGCGCCGTCGTGTTCCAGCAGTTTGCGCTGTTTCCCTGGAAGACCGTGACCGAGAACATCGGCTTCGGCCTGAAGTGCAAGGGCGCTTCGCGCGAGGCGCGAGCGCGGACGGTGGCGCGCTATATCGAGCTGATGGGCCTGTCGGGCTATGAGCAGGCCTATCCGCACCAGCTGTCCGGCGGCATGCAGCAGCGCGTGGCCATCGCCCGCAGCTATGCGCTGGATCCCGACGTGCTGCTGATGGACGAGCCCTTCGGCGCGCTGGACGCCCAGACCCGCGTCGTCATGCAGGAAGAACTGGTCAAGCTGTCCCGACTCAATCCGCGCACCGTGCTGTTCATCACCCACAGCGTGGAAGAAGCTGTGTACCTGTCGGACCGCGTGGTGGTGCTGACCGGCCGCCCGGGGCAGATCAAGGAAATCATCAACGTTGCCGACGTGCGCAAGCGCGAGGACTGGGACAGCATGGAGCGGATCGAGGACGTGATGGACATGGAGGCATTCGTGCACCTGCGCACGCACATCTGGAAGCTGCTGCGCGCGCAGGAAACCGAACCGCTGGACGCCGCCCTGGCCGCGGCTCACTGAAGGGAAGCGCAGATGAAGCACATCAATGAAGGCGCGGCGCCTGCCGCGAAACCCTCGCGGCTTGCCGCCCTGCACACCGACACGCCGTGGTGGCGGCTTACCCCCAGCGCCGCGGACGCGGGCGCGATCGCGCCGCGCGAGATGGTCCGCATGCTGGAGCAGTTGATACTGATCCGGCGCTTCGAGGAGAAGCTGCTGAAGCTGAGCGTGGCCGGCATCCTGCATGGCCCGGCGCATTCCAGCATCGGCCAGGACGGCGCCGCCGTGGGCGCCATGTCGGCGCTGGAGTCGGCCGACAAGATCAACGGCACCCATCGCATGCACCACCAGTTTCTTGCCAAGGCGCTGAACCACGCCACGCCGGCGGACTATTCGTCGCTGGACTCGGAAGCGCTGGACTCGCACCGCGACGTGGTCTACCGGACTTATGCCGAGATCCTGGGCCTGACGCCGGGTTACTGCGGCGGCCGCGGCGGTTCCATGCATCTGCGCTATCCCGAGGCCGGCATCTATGGCTCCAACGCCATCGTGGGCGGCAACCCGTCGCATGCGGTGGGCTACGCCTTTGCCGACAAGCTGCGCGGGCGCGACCATGTTTCGGTGGCCTTCTTCGGCGACGGCGCCATGCAGAGCGGGGCGGCCTACGAGGCCATGAACCTTGCGGCGCTCTACAACACGCCCACCATATTCTTCGTGGAAAACAACCTGTACGCCGTGTCCACCCACGTGTCGGAACAGACCCGCGAAACCCGCTTGTCGGCGCGCGGCCTGTCCCTGGGCGTGCCGGCCATCGAGTTCGACGGCATGGACGTGGTGGCCGCGCGCCTGGCCATGCAGGAGGCCCGCGCCATCATCCGCCGCGACGGCGGACCGGTGCTGCTGGAAGCGCAGACCTACCGCTACCTGCACCAGTCGGGCGCGCTGAAGGGCAGCGCCTTCCGCTACCGCGACAAGGACGAGGAAGAAGCCTGGGGGGCGCGCGATCCCATGTCGACGTTTCCCGCGCAGCTGAAATCGTTGGGCCTGATCGACGATGCCGGCATTGCCCGCCTGGAGCGCCGTGCCGACGAACTGATAGACGGCGCGCTGGAGCGGCTGCTGGAGCACTACGGCGACGAGGCGGCGCAGCGCATCCGGCCCGAACTGTGGCCGGACCCGGCCAGCGTGGACAGCGGTATCCGCGGCAACCTGGGCGAACTGGCTGGCCAGCGAGCCATCGAGCTGGAGGAGCAGGCGCCCGCCGGCCTGGCGGACGCCAAGTTCCAGGACGTGATCTCGCGCGCCATGCTGCTGAACATGCAGCGCGACGACGGCATCTTCATCCTGGGTGAGGACGTGCATCGCCTGAAGGGCGGCACGGCCGGCGCCACCAAGGACATAGGCGACCATTTTCCGGCACGCCTCATCGGCACGCCCATCTGCGAGAACGGTTTCACCGGCCTGGCGCTGGGCGCGGCGTTGAACGGCATGCGGCCCGTAGTGGAGATCATGTATCCCGACTTCGCGCTGGTGGCGGCGGATCAGCTGTTCAACCAGATCGCCAAGGTGCGCCACATGTTTGGCGGAAAATTCGCGGTGCCGGTGCTGGTGCGCAGCCGGGTCACGGCGGGCACCGGCTATGGCTCGCAGCATTCCATGGATGCCAGCGGCCTGTTTGCCCAGTATCCAGGGTGGCGCATTCTGGCGCCGTCGCGTCCCTATGACTACATCGGCCTGCTCAACGCCGCGCTGCGCTGCGACGATCCGGTCCTGATGGTGGAATACAACGACCTGTTCAAGACGATGGGCAAGGTGCCGGCCGAGGACTGGGACTACATCGTGCCCATCGGCCGGGCCCGGGTGGCGCGCGAGGGCGCGCGCTGCACCATCCTGACCTACGGCGTCATGGTCGAGGTCTGCTGCCAGGCGGCGGAGCGCACAGGCATCGACGCCCAGGTGATAGACCTGCGCACGCTGGATCCACTGGGCATCGATTGGGACACCATCGCGGCCGGCGTCAAGCGCACGCAGGCGCTGATGATCGTGGAGCAGACCACGCGCGGCACCTCGATCGGTTCGCGGGTCGCGAGCGAGGCGCAATCGCGGCTATTCGACTGGCTGGACCACGAGATCGTGCACGTCACGGGCGCCAACTCCTCGCCCGTGGTCTCCAAGGTGCTGGAACGCGCCGCGCTGGCGGACGCGCAGGCCGTGGAGACGGCCCTGAAATCCATGGACAGCCGCCGCGGCGGCGCCCGCTGAAGCGGGCGCCATTGCCCGGGAGAGAAAAATGCTCAAAGACAAACTGCTTGCCACGCATCACACCGCCGTCTGCGTCAATGATTTCGAACGCGCGCGCAATTTCTACACCGGCTTTCTCGGCTTCGAGCTGGAGGGAGAAATGGACCACCGCAGCGAACCCGCGCTGGGTGACGTGGTCGGCCTGCCGGGCGCGACGATACGCTGGGCCATGCTGCGCCATGGCGGGCACCGGGTGGAATTGTTCAAGTACTACACGCCGGACGGCGACAGGCAGCCGCGCCGCCAATGCGATTTCGGCTACAGCCATATGGCCTTCGAGGTGGAGGACGTGGATGCCGTGTACGAGCAGGCCACGCGCGCAGGCTATGAGAGCGTGTCCTCGCCGCGCGTCATGCGGCAAGGGCGCACCAAGGTGTTCTATCTGATGGAGCCTGAAGGAGCCATCACGGAGTTCATCCAGTTCATGAATCCGGCGGCCTGACGCCGCGCTGGCGCAACTCCGCTTGCCGCGGTGCGCATCGATCTTCGAAGGAACAAGCATGACGAGAACGCTGGATATGGTCGTCCCGCCGACAGGCGAGGCCCTGGATGCTGCCCGCCTGGTCGCCTGGATCGTGGCGCCTGGGCAGGCCTTCAAGACGGGCGACGTGCTGGTGGAAATCGAGACCGACAAATCCATCATCGAGGTGCCCGCGCACGACGACGGGGTCATGGTGGAACATCTGGTCGCAGTGGACGGCATCGTCAACGCGGATACGGTGATCGCGCGGGTGCAGATGGAAGGCGAGGCTGCGGCGGCGAGCGCGGGCGGCGGGGCGGCGCAATCCGCGGCAGCAAAGCCTGCGGACGCCGCGGCGGCCGTTGCCGCGGCGTCGTTGGCGCATCCTGTCGCGCAGCCTTCGGTAGACCGCAAGTTCGCCACCCCCGCCGCCCGCCGCGTCGCGGCCGAGCGCGGCATCGCACTGGACGCAGTTGCGGGGACCGGGCCCAATGGCCGCGTGACCGTGGCGGATGTCGGTCAGGCAAGCGCCAGCGGACAGGGCAGCATGCAGGCCCGCGGCGCGCCAGGAGAAAAGCGCGAGGCCTGGGCGTGCACCCGCCACGGCGAAGTCCGGTTCACGGTGTGGGAGGCGAGCCGTCCGGACAGCCAGACGGCAGTGTTGATCCACGGCATGTTCGGCGACCGCGACGCCTGGGCCAGCCTGGCGCATGCGCTCAGCCGCGCCGGACTGCGCGTGCTGGCGATGGACCTGCCTTGCCATGGCGCCACGCGTTCGCATGCCACGCGCTTCGAGCATATCGTCGATGCGGTGGCCGACACGGTGGCGTCCCAGTGCATCGGGCCCGTGAACCTGATCGGCCATTCTTTTGGCGCGGCGGTGGCGGCCCGGGCGGCGTCGCGCCCCGGCATGGCCGTGGACAGCCTGGTCCTGATCGCGCCGGTCGGGCTGGGCACTGAAATCGACCAGAGCTTTCTGACGGGCATGACGCATGCCGGCACCAACGAGGCGGCACAGCGCGAGCTGCAGAAGCTCACCGTCTCCGGCATGACGCCGTCGGGAAATTTCATTGACGCCTTGCGCCAGAGCACGCAGGCGCGGCGCGAGCCCCTGATCGAGCTATGCCGGGAAGTGGGCTGGAACGGCGTGCAGCAACTGAGCATCGCCGCGGACCTGTCCAGCCTGCAATGCCGCTGCACGCTGATCCATGGCCGGCGCGACGCCGTCATCCCCTGGCGCCACGCATTGAACGCGCCGGCCAGGACCGCGCTGCACCTGTTGCCGGATGCCGGCCACATGCCGCAATGGGAGGCCAGCAAGCTGGTGGCGGATATCGTGCTGGAGGCTTTCACCCGCCCGGCACCAGCGTCTCCATATGCTTGTTGAAGCGCTCGCCTTCCATCATCAGCCAGTCGCAAAAGGTCTTCAGCAAGCGGTCGTGGCGGCGCTCTTCGCGGATGATGAGGAAATAGCCCGGCGACTGCACCGTCAGCGGCCCGAAGGGCGCCAGCAGCCGGCCGTCCTCGATGTCGCTGGCCACCAGCGATGAATAGCCTATGGTCATGCCCAGGCCGTCGAGCGCGGCCTGCAGGGCAAAGTACAGGTGTTCGAGCTCCAGCGATTCGGCCGGCACGACCCGGCTGTGCTGCACGCTGGCCAGCCAGTCGTTCCAGGCGCTGCGCCGCGCGCGGCAGTGCAGGAAGGTGTGGCGCGACAGGTCGGTGATGCGTTCCAGCGGCAGCCGCTGCAGCAGGCCGGGCGCGCATACGGGAAAGAAGCTCTCGTTCAGCACGCGGCGCTTGTAGAGGCCAGGCGTGGGCTCGGCCTCGCGCCTGATCACCACGTCCAGATTCGCGGGCAGGCGGCTGAAGGGCTCCAGTCCTGTGGAGATTTCCACTTCCACCTCGGGATACTGCTCGCGGAACCGAGCCAGGCGGGGAAACAGCCAGCGCATGGTGAAGGTGGGCAGGGCATTGACCCGCAGCACCTCGCGCGAGCGCAGGCTGCGCGAGGCCGAGGCGATGGCGTCCAGCGCCGGGCTGATGGTGTCCAGGTAGAGCCGGCCCTGATCCGTCAGTTCGATCTTCTTGCCCAGGCGGCGGAACAGCTTCACGCCCAACCAGTCTTCCAACGCCTTGATCTGATGGCTGACGGCGCCGTGCGTGACGGACAGCTCGTCCGCGGCCTGCGTGAAGCTCAGCTGGCGGCCCGCCGATTCGAAGGCGCGGATGGACGTCAGCGGCGGCAGTCTGGATTTCATTGTGAAATTACCTCACAACAGTCGCTAGAAATGATGCCTGGCCCCGGCGTCCGCCCCGTGCTGGAATACGCCGCAGGGTTGCATACCGGGAAATCGGGGCGGCGGATGCCGTGCCTGAATACGCTGTGAATTTAACTCACCGGAAAGGGAGCAGGCATGCTGCAGGGCAAGGTCATACTGGATCTGACGTGGGTGCTGGGCGGGCCGTTCGCCGGCCAATTGCTGGCGCAACTGGGCGCCGAGGTCATCAAGGTCGAGCCGGTGGGCGGCGACTACGCGCGCTCGGTGCCTCCCGTGTCCGACGCGCAGGATTCGCCGTTCTTCCTGTCGGTGAACCGGGGCAAGCGCAGCGTGGCGCTGGACCTGAAGCATCCTTTGGGCCGCCAGGCATTCCAGGATCTGGTGCGCGAGGCGGACGCGGTGATCTATGGTTTCGCCTCGGACGTGCCGGCGCGGCTGGGGCTGGATCACGACACGCTGGCCGCAATCAATCCGCGCATCGTGGTCGGCCAGCTGATCGGGCTGGACGACCGCGGTCCCTACGCGGGCAAGCCAGCGTTCGACCTGATGCTGCAGGCCATGTCCGGCTTGATGAGCATCACGGGGGAGACCGGCGGCAAGCCGGTGCGCGTGGGCTACCAGGTGGCGGATCTGGCGGGCGGCTTGTACCTTGCACTGGGGGTCGCCGCGGCGCTGGTGCAGGCGCAGGCCAGCGGCGTGGGGGAACAAGTGCAGGTGTCGCTGTTCGATGCGCAGATGGCCATGCTGACCTGGCAGGCCCAGGGCTATCTGCAGGGCGGCGCCGTGCCGCGCGCCAGCGGGGCGCGCCACGGGATGATCGCGCCCAGCGACATTTACCGCACGTCGGACGGGCGCTGGATCGCCTTGGCGCCCACCGGCGATGCATTCTGGCAGGCATTGTGCGCCGCCATCGGGCAGCCGGATCTAGCCACGGATGCCCGCTACGCCACGCCCGCGGCACGCGTGGCCAACGTGGATGCGCTGACCGAGGCCTTGTCAGGCGCCATAGGCGCGCGCAGCGCGCAGGAATGGCTGGATATCTTCGAGGCGCGGCGCGTGCCCGCCGCGCTGGTCCTGGGTGTGGACGAGGCGCTGGCGCACCCGTTGGCGGCGTCGCGCGGCATGGTGGAAGAGGTGGCCAGGCCGCAAGGCGGCGAGCCCGTGCGCATGCTGGGCAACCCCTTCAAGTTCGCGGGCCAGCCGCGGCTGGATTATCCGCCCGCGCTGGGGCAGGACACCGAGGCGCTGTTGCGCGCCATGGCGGGCTATGACGACGCCAGCCTGGCCGCCTTGCAGGCGGCGGGCGTGATCCGGACTGGCGCTGCGACGGCGGGAGCATTGCAATGAACGCCGCTGTGGACGATCGCGACGCGGACCTGGGCGAGGACGAGCGCGCGCTGTTGCGCGGCCTGGCGTCGTTCGCGCAGGAGGCGGTGGCGCCGCTGGCCGCGGCTGGCAGCGGCGCTCAGGATTGGGCCGGCGCGCAGATCCGCGATGCATGCCGGCGCGGATATGGCGGCATCGAGATCCCGGCGCGCGACGGCGGGCTGGGGCTGTCCTACCGCATGCGGGCGCGGGCGGCGGAGACGCTGGCGGCGACGGATTTCGCCTTCGCCTTCGCGTTCATCAATCAGCACAACGTGGCCTTGCGCATTGCCGAACATGGCAGCGCGGCGGCGCGCGAGCGCTACCTGCCGGGGCTGCTGGCGGGCGACCTGGTCGGTGGCACCGCCATGTCGGAGCCGCGCGCCGGCAGCGATTTCGCCGCCATCGCCACGCGGGCGCGGCGCCAGGATGGCGGCGGGTGGATCCTGGACGGCGAAAAGGCCTGGGTGGCCAATGCCGCGGGCGGCGAGCTGGCGCTGGTGTTCGCGCAGACCGAACCGGCGCGCGGGCCGGCCGGCATCGCGTGCTTCATCGTCGACCTGCGCGCGCCGCAATGCCAGCGTCTGGCGGGCGCGGCGCTGGAGGGGCTGGGGGCGGCCGGTATCGCCGGCATCCGCCTGGAGGGCTATCGGGCCGAGGACAGCGACATGCTGTATGCGCCGGGCCAGGGTTTCCAAATGGCGCTGGCCGGCGTGAACAAGGCGCGCACGCACATCGCGGCGATGGCGGCGGGCCTGCTGGACAGCGCGCTGAGACTGGCGGTGCGCCACGCGTCCACGCGCCAGGCTTTCGGCCGTCCCATCATCGAACAGCAGGGTCTGCGCTGGTCGCTGGCGGACGTGTCGATGCGGCTGCAGATCCTGCGCATGTTGACGGACCGCGCGGCGGGCCTGATCGATGCCGGCTCGGACGAGGCGGTGCCGGCCGCGGCCATGGCCAAGAAATACGCCGGCGAGGAATGCCTGGACGCCGTGTCCGCCTGCATCCAGGCCCTGGGCGCAAGCGGCTTGCTGCCGGCGCAGGGCATGGGACGGCGGCTGTTGGCGGCCAAGGCCTTGTGCTTTGCCGATGGCACCACCGAAATGATGAACGAGCGTATCGCGGCCGGCCTGGCCTTGCGGTTCGCGGGGGCGGCGCCTGCCATGGCGGCCGGCGCAACGATGCAGAGGGAGGAAGGAATGCCGTATCAGGCCTTGAAGCTGACGCGAGGCGAGGACGGCGGGACGCAAGCGCGCCTGGCGCAGGTCGCGCAAGACGAGCTGCCCGCGGGCGAAGTGCTGGTGGAGGTGGCGTATTCGTCGCTGAACTACAAGGACGCCCTGGCGATCACTGGCAAGTCGCCGGTGGTGCGCAGTTTTCCCATGGTGCCAGGCATCGATTTCGCCGGCACCGTGCGCCGCAGCGCCGATCCGCGCTTCAAGCCGGGTGACGCCGTGCTGCTCAATGGTTGGGGCCTGGGCGAGACGCGTTGGGGCGGATTGGCGCAAGCCGCGCGCGTGCCAGCCGACTGGCTGCTGCCCTTGCCGGCGGGCCTGGATGCCCGCCAGGCCATGGCCATCGGCACGGCCGGCTACACCGCCATGCTGTGCGTGATGGCGCTGGAACGCCACAACGCCACGCCCGAAGGCGGGCCGGTGCTGGTGACAGGCGCCAACGGCGGCGTCGGCACCGTCGCCATCGCGCTGCTGGCGGGCAAGGGATATACGGTCACGGCGAGCACCGGACGTCCGCAGGAAGCGGACTACCTGCGCGGCCTGGGCGCCAGCGGCATCCTGGACCGGGCCGCGTTGTCGGCGCCGGGCAAGCCGCTGCAGAAAGAGGCTTGGGCGGCGGCGGTGGATTGTGTCGGCAGCCATACCCTGGCCAACGTGCTGGCCGGCATGCGGTACGGCGCGCCCGTGGCGGCTTGCGGACTCGCCCAGGGCATGGATCTGCCGGCCACGGTGGCGCCGTTCATCCTGCGCGGGGTGACGCTGATCGGCGTGGACAGCGTGTATGCGCCCATGGCGCTGCGCGAGGAGGCCTGGCGCAGGCTGGCCGATGAATTGCCGCGCGGCATGCTGGAGGCCAACACGCAGGAGCTGGGCCTGTCGGAAATCGCGGCCGCCGCCGCGCCGTTGCTGGAGGGCAGGATACGCGGCCGCATCGTCGTCGATGTGAATCGATAAGGGCCGCAGCATAGCGGCCCGCATACCACCAAAGGAGACTGGGCATGATGAAGCAACGATGGCGTTCCGTCATCGCTGCGGCGGCGCTTTGCGCCGCCGCCGGCGCGGCATGGGGGCAGGGATATCCGGACAGGCCGGTGCGGCTGATCGTGCCGTTCCCGCCTGGCGGTTCGGTGGATTACGTGGCGCGCAACATCGCGCCAGTGCTGTCGCAGAAGCTGGGCCAGACCGTGGTGGTGGACAACAAGGGCGGCGCGTCCGGCACCATCGGCACCGCCGAACTCGCGCGCGCGCCGGCCGACGGCTACACGCTGATGCTGGCTTTCGATTCGCACGCGGTCAACGCCTCGCTGTACAAGAACCTGTCGTACGACACGATCAAGTCCTTCGACTACATCAGCCTGATCGGCACCATGCCCGCGGTGCTGTTGACGGCCAAGAAGACCGGCATCACCACCCTGCAGCAGTTCCTGGACTATGCCCGCGCGCATCCGGGGCAAGTGAACTACGGTTCTTCTGGCGTGGGCGGCTCCAATCACCTGAACCTGGCCGCCCTGGCGGCGCGCACGGACATCAAGGTGACGCACGTGCCCTACCGCGGGGGCGGCCCGATGTTCAACGCGGTATTGGGCGGCGAAGTGGACGTGGTGATCGCCAGCCTGCCGACCATCGTCGGCTTCGTGCAGGGCGGGCGCCTGAACGCGCTGGCCATCGGCACGGCGCAGCCCGCGCCCGCGCTGCCGGATGTGCCGCCCATCGCCACGCTGGTGCCCGGCTTCGAAGCCTATTCCTGGGTCGGCATGCTGGCGCCGGCGGGCCTGCCGCCCGAGGTGCGCCAGCGTGTGCAGCAGGCGCTGCGCGACACGCTGGCGACCCCGCAGGTCAAAGACAGCATGGAGCAGGGTGGCTTCAACATCGTGTCCAGCACGCCGGAAGAATTTCAGCAGCGCGTGCAGGCCGAATCGCAGCGCTGGGGCAAGCTGATACAGGACACCGGCATCAAGATCGAATAGCGGCCTGCATGGGGGGGCCGCGCGGGCTGCCGACGGCCCGCGCGGCGCATCAGCTCTTGAGCCCGACGCGCCGCGCCAGCTTGTGCAGGTTGCTGGAGTCCACGCCCAGCGCGCGCGCGGCATGGGCCCAGTTGCCCTGGTGCGTTTCCAGCGCCCGGCGGATGGCCTGGCGCTGGCAGGCGTCCACCGCCTCGCGCAGCGTCTGGTCAGGACCGGCAGCGGGCGCGTCAGTGTCGTCATGCGGCGCGGCCAGGGGCATGTCGCCGTCGGACAGGTCCAGCAGCTTGGCGCCCAGCGTCACGATTTCATTGCGGGTGGCGCCGTGGCTGACGGCCTTGATGGCCGCGCGGCTGATGACGTGCTCCAGTTCGCGCACATTGCCGGGCCAGCGGTAGCGGCGCAGCATGTCCTCGGCCTCGGGCGACAGCCGCAGGCTGCGCAAGCCCAGGCGCGCGCGGTTCAGTTCCAGGTAGCGGCCGGCCAGCAGCAGCACGTCGTTGCCGCGGTCGCGCAGCGGCGGGATGGGGATGGGATAGACGGACAGGCGGTGATAGAGGTCGGCGCGGAAATCGCCCGCGCGCACCAGGTCGCGCAAGCTGCGATTGGTGGCGGCCAGGATGCGCACGTCGACGCGGCGCGGGCGGTCGTCGCCCAGGCGCTGGATTTCGCCGTTCTGCAGGGTGCGCAGCAGCTTGGCCTGCACCAGCAGCGGCAGTTCGCCCACCTCGTCCAGGAATAGCGTGCCGCCGTTGGCGGCCTCGAAGCGGCCGGGGCGGTCGGCCACGGCGCCCGAGAAGGCGCCCTTGGCGTGGCCGAACAATTCGCTTTCGGCCAGCGATTCGGGCAGGGCGGCGCAGTTCACGTGCACCAGCGGCTTGTCGCGGCGGCGCGAGAGCCGGTGCACGCGGTGCGCGAACAGTTCCTTGCCCACGCCGGTTTCGCCCAGCAGCAGGATGGGCAGCTCCGAGTCCGCCACCACCTGGATCTCGTGCAGCAGGCGGCCGATGGCTTCGCTTTGCCCCAGGATCTCGTTGTTGTCGGCGACGGCGCTGTCGGCCGGTTCGGCGCCGCGCGCCACGCGCAGCGCGCGGATTTCCGCTTCCAGGCGGGTGGTGCGCAAGGCGGCTTCCAGCAGCACGATGTAGTCGCGCAGATCGGACTGGGCCTCGGCGTCGAAGGTGCCGACTTCCAGCGCGTCCAGCGTCAGCACGCCCCAGGGGCGGCCCTCGATGTGCAGGCTGGTGCCCATGCAGTCGTGCACCGGCAGCGGCTCGCCGGCCATGCCGTTGATCAGGCCGTCGTAGGGATCGGGCAGGGTGCTGTCATGGTGGAAACAGGTGACGCCGCGGCGCGCCAGGATGGCTGCCAGCCGCGGATGCTGCTGCACGGCGAAACGGCGGCCCAGGGCGTCCTGGGTCAGGCCGTCCACCGCGATGGGGCGCAGATGGTCTTCCTCCAGTTGCAGCAACGCCACCGCGCCGCAGCGGAAATGCGTGCGCAGGCTGGACACCAGCCGCTGCAGGCGGACGGCGGGGGGCAGGTCGGCGACCAGATCGGCAAGCAGGAGGTTTTGCATGGGGTGAATTTTACCGTTCGGGGTGGATAGAACCTCGATCTGCCAGGGTGATATTCACCCTTTAATTTGCAATTCATTGATAAATAGCAAGTTTTTCCTGGCACGGATTTCGCATTGCTTTCTGTACCCGTCATGAACTATGGAGAGACGCGATGAGCATGGTTGAGCAATCCCTGGGGCAATTGGCCCGCAGCATCCCTGGCGCCACGCAGGTGTTTCATGAGTACCAGCTGGATTTCTGCTGTGGCGGCAAGAAGAGCCTGGCCGAGGCGGCGGCCCAGCGTTCGCTGGACGCGGCGCAGATCGAGGCGCGCCTGATGGAACTGGCGCGCAGCCCGTCCCACGAGACGGATTGGGGGCTGGCCTCGCCGGCCGAACTGGTCGACCACATCCTGGCGCGCTACCACGAGGTCCATCGCCAGCAATTGCCCGAACTGATCCGGCTGGCGCTGAAGGTGGAGCAGGTGCACGCCGACAGCCCGGACTGCCCGACCGGCCTGGCCGATCACCTGCGCGTGATGCAGCAGGAGCTGGAAAGCCATATGCAGAAGGAGGAACAGGTGCTGTTCCCGATGTTGGCCCGCGGCCATGGCGCCATGGCCGGCATGCCCATCATGGTCATGCGCGCCGAGCACGACGACCACGGCGTGGCGCTGGAACGGCTGCTGGCGCTGACCCACGACATCACGCTGCCGCGCGCCGCCTGCAACACCTGGCGGGCGCTGTACCTGGGGCTGCGCACCTTCAAGGAAGACCTGATGGCGCACATCCACCTGGAAAACAACATCCTGTTCGAGAACGCGGCCAGCCCCGCCGCGCACGCGCGCAGCTAGCGTCCGCGTTCAGCCGCCGCAGCAGCTAGCGGCGTTCCGGCGGAATGCCGTCCAGGCTGCGCCGCAGGGCCTGGTGCGCGGCCAGGTCGGCCGGGCGGTGCTTGCGCTCGGCGCTGGCCGGGTACTTGCCCAGGAAATTCCCGCCCTTGCGGTCGCTGGCCGGGCGCACGGGGCGGGGCGCGAAGCCGCCGCCGCAATTCGGGCAGACATTGCCCAGCAGCCCTTCGGCGCAAGCGGCGCAATAGGTGCATTCAAAGCTGCATATCCGGGCGGCGGTGGAGTCCGGCGGCAGCGCCGCATCGCAGTGTTCGCAGCTGGGTCGCAAGGCAAGCATGTGGCCTCCTGGGGCTGAAGACGGGTCCAGACGCCAGGGTAGGGCGGGATGCCCGGCCGCGCCATCGGGGTTACGGACAGAAAAGAAGTGAAAACGGCCAGGCGCACAGTGCTTGGCCGGCGATGGCCGCCTGTACACTCGGAAATCCTTTCGAGGCACAGGGGATTCTTGATGGCTGGCAGCAGCTTCTTTGCACTGTTCGACGATATCGCGACCATCCTGGACGACGTGTCCGTGATGACCAAGGTCGCGGCCAAGAAAACGGCCGGGGTGCTGGGCGACGACCTGGCGTTGAACGCCCAGCAGGTCTCCGGCGTACCGGTCAACCGGGAACTGCCGGTCGTCTGGGCGGTGGCCAAGGGCTCCTTCATCAACAAGTTGATCCTGGTGCCGGCGGCGCTGCTGATCAGCGTGTTCGCGCCCTGGGCCGTGACGCCCCTGCTGATGGTGGGCGGGGCCTTTCTCTGCTACGAAGGGGTCGAGAAACTGGCGCACAAGTTCCTGCCGCACGGCGATTCGGACGAAGGCAACCACGCCGCGCGGGCCGAAGCCCTGCAGGACGATACGGTCGACATGGTGGCCTTCGAGCGCGACAAGATCAAAGGTGCGGTGCGCACGGACTTCATCCTGTCGGCGGAAATCATCGTCATCAGTCTGGAGGCGGTGGCGGGCGCGGATTTCACCCGTCAGGTGCTGGTGCTGTCGGCCATCGCCATCGCGATGACGGTGGGCGTTTACGGCCTGGTGGCCGGCATCGTCAAACTGGATGACTTGGGCCTCTACCTGAGCCAGAAGTCGTCCCAGGCGATGGCCTGGCTGGGCCGACGCATCGTGGGCGCCGCGCCCTATCTGATGAAGACGCTGTCGGTGGTCGGCACCGCGGCCATGTTCATGGTCGGCGGCGCCATCCTGACTCACGGTATCCCGCCCGTGCAGGCCGCGGTCGAGCAGGCCGCGGCCGCGGTGGGCGGGGGCGGGGTGGTGCAGGCGCTGACGGCCACCGCGCTCAACGCCCTGTTCGGCATCGTGGTGGGCGCCGTGGTGCTGGGGGCGGTCAGCCTCATCAAGCGGCTGTTCAGGAAAAACTGAAACGCGCGGACGCCGCCCCGTTGAGCGGGGTGCGCCCAAGCCATCCAGGGGAGCGCCGCGGCGCTCCTTTTTTACGCCCCTAGGGAATCCCCTGCCTTGTTGCGCCGGAATACGTGCGCCTAAAATTGGCGCCAATTTATGTGATCATTATTTCGACCACCGGCACAGACCATCGGCCCTTGCGGCCATGGAAACGAGGAAATCATGCAGTCCAACGCAGCACCCGCCATCCAGCCCGACGCCGCCCGCGCGCGGGCCATGTACGACCTGGGCCACAGCACCGTCTTCGCCGCCCGCTCCGACCCGCGCTTTTCCTATTGCACCTATGTGCCGCCGCACATCGACAGCGCCAGGCATCCGATGCAACTGGTGGTGATCATGCACGGCACCGGCCGCGCCTTCGTGGAATACCGCGACGCGTTCGCGGAGTTCGCCCGCTGGAACGACTGCATCGTGCTGTGCCCGCTGTTCCCTGTAAGCCCGCTGGGCGACGGCAACCGCGACGGCTTCAAGCAATTGCGCGAAGGCGACATCCGCTATGACGAGATCCTGCTGGACATGGTGGCGGAGGTGGGCGAGAAGTTCGGCTGCGACTTCAAGAAGTTCGGCCTGTTCGGCTATTCCGGCGGCGGCCAGTTCGTGAATCGATTCGCCTACCTGCATCCGGAAAGCCTGTGGGCCGTGTCGATCGGCGCGCCGGGATCGGTCACGCTGCTGGATCCCAGCCAGGATTGGTGGGTGGGCGTGCGCGATGCCGAGGCCCGTTTCGGCAAGCGCATCGACATCGAAGCGCTCAAGCAGGTGGCGGTGCACATGATCGTGGGCAAGGCCGACCTGGAAACCT
>JALDYL010000290.1:0-5175 GCA_032153965.1 Achromobacter sp.
CGCCGAGGCGATGCTCGGCGCGGCAGCCGCGGGCAAGCCCGCCGCCACGTATTACGACACCGTATTGGGACTATTCGGCCTCGGCTTTGCCGAAGGCCGCTACCGGTTCGCCCCTTCGGGGCAACTCGAGCTGGAGTGGGAGAAAGCATGCTGATCCGCAAGCGCCCGGCCATGAACGGACGCGCGACCATTTCCGTGCGGGCGCCACGCGCCCGGCAACTGCGCGCGAAAACGCTCGTGCTGAGCCTGCTGACCGCGTTCAGCGCAGCCGCCGCCGCCCAGGAGGACCCGGTCAAACTGCTGGTGGACCAGGGCAAGTACTGGCAGCAACGCGGCCGCAGCGACCGCGCCGCCGAAGCGTGGCAGAAAATCCTTCGCCTCAATCCCAACCAGCCCGAGGCGCTGTACGGCATGGGCGTGGCCGAGGCCGAGTCGGGGCGGGCCGATGCGGCGCGCACCTACCTCGAGCGGCTGAAGCAGGCCCAGCCCGGCTCGCCGCTGGTAGCGCGGCTGACGCAGCTCATCACCAGCGGCGGCACCGGCCAGCAGCTCGAGCAGGCGCGCCAGCTCGCGCGCAGCGGCCAGAGCGAGGAAGCGGTCAAGCGCTACCAGCAGGCCGCCGGCGGCGCCGCGCCGCAGGGCAACCTCGCGCTCGAGTATTACCAGACCCTGGGCGGCACCGCGCAAGGCTGGGAAGAGGCCCGCAAGGGCCTGGAGCAGCTCGCGCGCGCCAATCCGTCCGACCACCGCGCCCAGCTCGCCCTGGCCCAGCACCTGACCTACCGCGAATCCACCCGGCGCGAAGGCATCCGCGGGCTCGAAGCGCTCAGCAAGAGCCCCGACGTGGCGGGTCAGGCGCGCGAGAGCTGGCGCCGCGCGCTGACCTGGCTGGGAGGGCGCCCGGCCGATGCGCCGCTGTACCAGGCGTGGCTGGCCAGCCATCCCGACGATGCCACCATCCGCGCGAAGCTCGACGCGGTCAGGATCCAGCCGCAGCCACAGCAGGAAGGCGCGCGCGTGGCGGCCGGCGCCAGCGTGAGCCCGGTGCGCCAGCTTGTGCAGCAGGGCTTCGACGCCCTCGACGCGGGCAATCTCGAACGCGCCGGCGAGCGCTTCCAGAGCGCCCTGGCGCAGCACGCCGACGATGCCGACGCGCTCGGCGGCATGGGCGTGCTGCGGCTCAAGCAGGAGAAGTTCGCCGAGGCGGTGGACTATTTCGAGCAGGCCACCAGGCGCGGCGCGGGCGGCCGCTACCGTGCAGCGCAGAACAGCGCCACCTACTGGTTGCTGTCCGAGCAGGCCAGCGCAGCGCGCAACACCGGCAACCGCGCCGAAGCGCGCCGCCTGCTCGAACGTGCCATCAAGCTGGACGCGCGCGAGCCCTCCGCTCAGGTCGCCCTGGCCGACCTGATGGCCGAGGAAGGCCAGTACGCGCAGGCCGAGGCCGCCTACCGCCGCGTGCTCAAACAGCATCCGGACAATCCCGACGCCACGCGCGGGCTGGTGGGCGTGCTGTCGGCGCAGAACAAGAGCGCCGAAGCGCTGGCCATGGTGCAGAACCTCACGCCGGCCCAGCAGGAGAAGGTCGGCTCGCTCGGCAAGCTGCGCGCCGACGAAGCGCGTGCCCAGGCGCGTGCCGCCCTGAAGCGTGGCGATACCGCCGGCGCACGCCGCGCGCTCGAAGACGCCATGGCGGCCGATCCCACCAACCCGTGGGTACGCCTGGACGCGGCGCGCGCCTTTGCCTCGGTGGGCCAGAAGGAGCAGGCGCGCGGCATCATGGACGGCCTGCTGCTGTCCAACCCCGATATGCCGGACGCACTCTACGCCAGCGCCCTGCTGTCGGCCGAGACCGGCGACTGGCAAGGCGGGCTCGATGCGCTCGAACGGATCCCGCCGCAGAACCGCACGCGCGACATGGGCACACTGCAGCGTCGCCTGTGGGTGCACGCCGAGGCCGCGCGCGCCGCCGAGCTGGCCGCCGCCGGCCAGCAGCGCGCCGCGCTGGCCGTGCTGCAGGAGGCCGAGCGCTATGCCCAGCAGGATGCCGACCAGCTTGGCGCGCTGGCACTGGCCTACGCCGATGCCGGCGACGAGGTCCGCGCGCTGTCGCTGATGCGCAGCGTGATGAGCCGCACACCGCGCGCGGACGTCGGCATGCAGCTGCAGTACGCCGCCATCCTGATCAAGACCAGGCAGGACGTAGAGCTGGCCGGCGTGCTGCGCCAGCTGGCGGGCGCCAGCATGAGCCAGCCCCAGCGGCGCGACTACGACGACGTGCGCGTGGCCTATATCGTGCGCCAGGCCGATGCGCTGACCGAAGCCGGCGACCTGGTCGCCGCCTACGACACCTTGGCCCCGGCGCTGTCCGAGCGCCCCGGCAACGGCGCCGTGCGCGCGAGCCTGGCGCGCATGTACGCGCAGGCCGGCGAGAACAAGAAGGCGCTCGCGCTGTATGAAAGCGTGCTGGAGAAAGACCCGCGCAACCTGGACCTGATGCTGGCCGCAATCGGTACCGCCGCCGCCGCCAAGGAGTTCAGCTGGGCCGAAGGCACCTTGCAGATGGCGCTGGCGCAGGCGCCTAAGTCGCCCAAAGTGCTGACCGCCGCCGGCCGCCTCTACCGCGCGCAGGGCAAGACGTCGCGCGCGGCCGACTATTTCCGCGCCGCGGTAGCGGCCGAGAACGCCGCCGGCGCCGCGCCCGGCGCCCGCCCCGACGCGCCTGGCTTCGACCGCGTCCCATCCAACCCCTTTGTCGGCCTGCCGGGCCAACGCGGCAGCTCGCAACTGCCGCCCCCGGGCTCGCCGGCACCTTACGTTGCCGTGCCGGCGCCGACCGCAGCAGCGGCCCTTGCCGCACCGGTGATGATGCATACCAGCACACAGGCCTACGGCCAGCCGTATATCCCCGCGCCCCTCGGCACGGCGCCGGCCGCGGGTGCATCGGCCATCCAGCCGCAGGCCTACTACCCGCAGCCGGCCATCGCATCGCAGCGCGCGCCGGCCGCCAGCAGCGCCGCGCGCGGCAAGAGCACGAAGGTCGTGGCGGCTGCGCCTGCCTATCCAGCCGCACAGCCGCAGCAGCCGGCCGCGCAGTATCCGGCGCCGTTTCCGCATGCGGCGCAATATCAGGCGCCACCATACCCGGCACAGCAATACCCCGCTGCCCAGGCAGTGGCCGCAGCCGACGGCTACGGCGCCGCATCCGCCGTGCCGGCCCGCCAGCCGCTCGGCGCCCAGTCGCGCGCGCCGTGGTTGGCCGACACCGATTCGCAAGCCAACCCGACCGGCCCCAGGACAGCCCGGCAGGAACTTCAGGAAATCGAGTCCCAGCGCACCGCCACGCTCGCGGGCGGCCCCATGCTGCGCGGGCGCAACGGCGATTCCGGCATGAGCCAGCTCACCGAGCTGCAGGTCACGGCCGAGGCCAAGATGGCGGCGGGCAACGGCAAGCTGGTGGCACGCGTGACGCCGGTGGCGCTGGATG
The DNA here is from genome assembly GCA_032153965.1 of Achromobacter sp. Taxonomy (GTDB): domain Bacteria; phylum Pseudomonadota; class Gammaproteobacteria; order Burkholderiales; family Burkholderiaceae_B; genus Achromobacter. Next base: position 3,488 of record JALDYL010000290.1, read on the forward strand.
CCGGTTCGGTCGGCGGCGATTTCAACAACGCCTCGCGCTTTGGCGGCGGTCCGCTGGCTTATGGCGTGAACGGCGCGGCGGTCAACCTGAACGGCAGCCCGCTGAAATCCGCTTCGGCGGGCACGCAGAACGCCTTTGGGGTGGCGCTCGGCGTGGCCTACGAATCCGACCGTTTCAATGCCGACCTGGGCAGCACGCCGCTGGGATTCCGCTACACCGATGTCAACGCCGGTGCGCGCCTGAACCTGCCGCTGACCCAGCGCACCACGCTGTCGCTAGGCGCTTCGCGCCGGCCAGTGACGGACAGCCTGCTGTCCTATGCAGGCGTGCGCGACGAGCGCACGGGCCAGCAATGGGGCGGCGTGATGAACAGCAGCGCGCGTGCGGACGTGGGCTGGGACGACGGACTCTTCGGCATCTACGGCTACGGCGGCTATGGCCTGCTGACCGGCCACGACGTCAAGCGCAACACACGCTGGGAAGGCGGCGGCGGCTTCTACCTGCGCGTGATCGACACCCCAGACCAGCGCCTGATGAGCGGCGTGAACTTTACCTCGATGGGGTATGCGGAGAACCTGCGCTACTTCACCTTCGGCCAGGGCGGGTACTTCAGCCCGCAGACCTACTTCGCGGTGACGGTGCCGCTCTCGCTGTCGGGCCGCACCGGGCGGCTGGCCTACAACGTGCGCGGCGCGCTTGGCGTGCAGGCGTTCAGCGAGGATGACTCCAACTACTTCCCGACCGACGCGGCGGCCCAGTCGGCGGCCAATGCCGCGGTGGCCACGGCCAACGGCAAGGGCCTGACCAACGCGACCAGCGCAGTCTACCCGGGCCAGTCCAAGACCGGCCTGGCCTACAACCTGGTCGGCTCGATCGAATACCAGGCGGCGCAGCAACTCTATGTGGGCGGCCTGGTGGGCATCGACAACGCGCGCGACTATCGCCAATGGTATGCCGGCGTCTACGTGCGTTATGCGCTCCAGCGTCAGACCGGACTGATCGCGTTCCCGCCGGTGCCGCCGCAATCCGCGGTGGGCCCGCTGCCGTTCTGAGCACGGTGCGCGGCCGGCGCGGCATCAATGATCGGAAAGCAGGCGCAGCCGGACGGAGGGCGGCGGCGGGTGCTCAGGCCTCGGGATGGCCGCGGTGGGGAGCCATTCGAGTCCGGGGCAATCACCTGAAATCCCCTACTTCGAATGGATCGACATAGCCGACGAGTCGGTAGAATCAGGTTGCAGCGCACAATAAACGCTTGCGGTTCGAGCGTGGGCCGCTCAAGACAAGGCTTGTGCGCACCCATTCATGAGCGGAGCCTGAAAATGAAATTTCCATCCCTCCTGATACTCGTGCTGGTTGCTGGGGGCGCCCATGCCGGGCAGCGTCTTGGTGTGGCCAGCTACGGCCAGACTGGTGGCACGCAGTACGGCGGTGCCAGCTACGGCTCTGGCCAAATGCAAAGTTACTCCCCGGTTGGCGTGAACGCCGATATTGGAAAGCGCTATAGCGGCACAGCAGGCGGCTCCCAGTTTGGAGACACATCGTCTGAAAGAAGCGGAATGACAAATTCCCAGCCGCGTTCACCATCTCTGTACCCGTCCACGGGCAGTTCAACACTCCAGCAGCCAAAGGCTCCGAAATGAAGAGGCCGCCCCGCGACTCCGCCCTCGATCTGCCTTGACCTCCTGCGC
>JALDYL010000059.1:0-25649 GCA_032153965.1 Achromobacter sp.
GCGCAGGAGGACTCTCGCCGCGGCCAGGGTTCCATCTTCGACCTCGGCGGTGGGGACGACACGCCGGCCACCGCCGCGCACACGCAGCGCCTGCCGGTCCCGGCCGAGGAGTTCGACCAGCGCGAGCTCCTGCGCCTGGAGAAGGAGACGCTCGGGCTGTACGTGTCGGAGCACCCGCTCGAGCGCGTGCGAGGCGATCTCCGCCGCAAGACCGACTGCGCGCTCACCGATCTCGAGCGGCGGCGCGACGGCGTGACCTTGACCGCATTCGGGCAATCGCTGACGCATGACGCCAGACTGATCGTCAACAAGCTGGCCCGACTGGAATCCGAGCTGACGGAACTGCGCCGCAACCCGATCCGCACATTGCGGGCCGGGGCCCCGTCCTACACCGGCATGTCCCTGCTGTCCCGCCCCGTGGCCCTGATCGCGGCCCGGCACCAGCAGGCGCACGTGGAAATCATCGACGGCATAGCTGGCAAGCTGTTCGACATGCTGATGGCCGGAGAACTTGATTTCGTCATTGGCAGCCTGCCAGACAGGAATCTGACGGATGAGGAAGCGGCCATGCTCCATGTGGAGGTTCTCTACCCGGATGAGGTGCGTTTTGTCGCGCACCCCGACACGATCAAAGGAGGCAGGCAGGTCCCCATCGAAGACCTGTTGCAGTACTCCTGGGTCATGCCTTCGAAAGATTCCCTGGTGCGCAATGCCTTGCGCACCGCCCTGCTCAAGCAGCGGCTACCCGTGCCGCCCGCGACGGTCGAATCCAGCCCGCCGTTCATTGGCGCGGTGGTGGCCGAACAGCCCGGCTTCATCGGCCTGCTGCGTTCTGACTCCGCCGCTTACCTGGCTCAGCGCCTGAACCTGACGCTGCTGGAGGTCAGCCCGCGCATCCCGCTTCCTCCCGTGGCCATCTTCCGGCTGCGCGATTCCGAGCCGTCCGACCTGGCGGTCGAGTTGTTCGCGCTGGTTCGAGTAAGTGTACGGACGCTGTTCCGGGATTGACCCCTGTCGACTAAACCGCCCCAGCGCTCACGGCGCCGGGGCGGTTTTTTTTCGTCTCCGTGTCTCGGGTATACCCCAAGTTTTCACATCACAATCTAAATCGTAGTATCTCAACCGAGCTACGTAAAACATTACGAGCCATAATGAAAAATACGTGGAGACAAAAAATGAAGACATGGAGTCACGCCGCCTGCGGCGCGCTGGCGCTGTGCGCCCTGTACACGACAGGGGCGCGCGCCGCCGATCCCGACACGTTCAAGATCGGCGGCGTGGTGTCGCTGTCGGGCACCTACGGCATCTTTGGCGAAGACATGCGCAAGGGCGTCACCATCGCCATCGAGCAGCGCGGCGGCAAGGTGCTGGGCAAGCCCATCCAGGTCACCTGGGAGGACGACGAGACCAAGCCGCAGCCCGCGGTGCAAAAAACCACCCGCCTGATCTCCGATGGATCGCAGATGATCTTCGGCGCGGTCAGCTCAGCCAGCACGCTGGCCATCATGAACATCGCCAAGCAGCGCAAGATTCCGCATCTGGTCACCATGTCGGCCGACGACAAGATCACGGTGCCGGGCGGCTCGCGCTATACCTTCCGCACCTCCAACACGCTGGGCATGGAGCAGCGCATGGCGCTGGCCTACTCCAAGGAACAGAAGCTCAAGCGGGTCTACGGCGTGACCGCCGACTACCAGGCCACGCGCGACAGCTGGGACTGGTACCGGCGCGAGGCCGAAAAGGCCGGCATCGAGATCGTCGGCGCCGACTTCCCCCCGCTGGGCAACCGTGACTATTCCTCCATCGCCGACAAGATTGCGCGCTCCAACGCCGACGGCGTGGCGCTGTTCATGACGGGCTCGGACGCCGTCACCATGGTCAAGCAGGCCGGCCAGATCGAACTGGGCAAGACGCGCAAGATCTTCGGCCCGGTGATCGCCGACGAGACCATGGCGGCCGGCGTCGGCCCCACCGCGGTCGGCGTGCAGTCGGGCGTGAGATATCACTTCACCGTCGAGAACGACGCCAACAAGGCTTTCGTCGAGGCTTTCCGCAAGAAATACAACGAGTTCCCCTCGGCCGCCGCGGGCGAAGCCTATGACGGCATGAGCTGGTGGCTGGACGTGGTCGACAAGACAGGCACCTGGGACAAGGAAAAGTGGGTCGAGGCGTTCGCGGCCAGCACGCGCGACAACTCCGTGGAAGGCAAGAAGAGCATGCGCGCCTGCGACCACCAGGCCATGCAGAACGGCCTGTGGGGCGTGGTGCAAGCGGGCAAGCCGCCGCAGCCGGCCTATGTCATGGACATCGTCCAGGTGTTTCCGCCGGACCAGGTCTTTGAGCCCTGCGCGGGCTGAACCCGCCGCGCCACGCACCTGCCGGCCCCGTCGGGCCGGCGTCCACCCGGCGCGCCTGCGCGCCGCCTGACGGATTTCTGCCATGTCCACCGTGATCATCGGCCTGAGCCTGGGAATGCTGCTATTCCTGCTGGCGTCCGGCCTTACGCTTATCTTCGGCATGCTGGGCGTCATCAACTTCGCCCACGGCGCGCTATACATGCTGGGCGCCTACCTGGCCTTCGACATCCAGCTGCGCACCGGCTCCTTCGTGGCCGGCCTGCTCGTGGCGACGGTAGGCGTTGGCCTCGTCGGCGTGGCGATGGAACGGCTGGCCCTGCGGCCGCTGTACAACCGCCCGCACTTCTATCAGCTGATCCTGACCTTCGGCTTCATCCTGGTCATCAGCGAGGCCGTGAAGTTCGTCTGGGGCCTGGGCTACCAGGAAACGCCGATGCCCGCGCTGCTGGCGGGCACGGTCGAGCTGGCCGGCAGCACCATCCCCGTCTACCGCCTGTTCGTCATCGTCTTCGGCCTGCTGGTGTCGGCCGCGCTGTTCTTCGTGCTGGAGAAAAGCACCTTCGGCATGCTGGTGCGCGCGGCCAGCAGCGACGGCGAAATGGTGCGCATCCTGGGGCTGCCCGCCGCCGCCATCCGCAGCGCGGTGTTCGGCGTGGGCGCGGGGCTGGCCGGGCTGGCCGGCGCCATCTCCGCGCCGCTGTTTCCCATTGAGCTGGGCATGGCCACCAACACCATCATCGACTGCTTCATCGTGGTGATCCTGGGCGGGCTGGGCAACATCCGCGGCGTGGTCGCGGCATCGCTCCTGATCGGCATGGTGCGCGCGGTGGGCTACACCTTCATGCCCAGCTGGGTCGACATCCTGACGTTCGCCATGCTGATCGCCACCCTGCTCACCCGTCCGCAAGGACTGTTCTCCCGCCAAGCGAGGCTGGCATGACGACTTCCCGCCAAGACGCCGCCATCGCGGCAGGCGTGGCCGCCGCGGTGATCGCGGTGCCCTTCTGCACGCAAAACGACTTTCTCTTGAACCTGACCATCCTGATCATGGTGTGGTCCATCTTCGCCGTGGGCTTCGACCTGGTGTTCGGCCTGCTGGGCATGGTGTCCTTCGGCCATGCCGCCTTCCTGGGTTCGGGCGGCTACGCGCTGGCGCTGGCGACCCAGCGCTACGGCCTGCCGTTCGAGGCGGGCCTGGCGCTGGCCATCGTGGCGGGCGCCGCCTGCGCCTGGATCTTCAGCGTGTTCGCGCTGCGGGTCTCCGGGATCTTCTTCGCGCTGGTCACGCTGGCGCTGTCGCAGCTCATGTACATCCTGGCCGACAGCAAGCTGCGCGAATGGACCGGCGGCGCCGACGGCCTGCCCGGCATCGGCCGGCCGGAACTCGCCGGCATCGACTTCTTCGATACCGTGAACTTCTATTGGTACGTCGCTGCCGTGTTCGCGCTGGTGATGGCCTTGATGGCGATGCTGCGCGCCTCGCCCTTCGGCCGCGCGGTCGCAGGCGTGCGCCAGAACGAGATCCGCGCCGCGCAGCTGGGCTACAACGTGCAGCGCCTGAAGCAGATCACCTTCCTCGTGTCGGGCGCGGTCGGCGGCCTGGCGGGCGGACTGCTGGCAGCGGTGCTGATGTACATGAACCCGCAGATGCTGCACTGGACCACCTCCGGCGACGTCATCATCATGACCCTGCTGGGCGGCGCCGGCACGCTGTGGGGACCGGTGGCCGGCGTGCTGCTGTTCGAAGCGCTGAAGGAATGGCTCAGCGGCTGGACGCCCTACTGGTACGGCATCCTGGGCCTGGTCTTCATCCTTGCCACGCTGTATTTCCCGCAAGGGGTGCTGGGCGCGCTGCAGGCCCGCTGGAGCCGCAAGCGTCCGGCGGCCCCGGCCCCCGCCAGTCCATCGGCGCCCGGCGTGCCGCTGGCCCCGCGCGAAGGGAGCCCGTCATGAGCGACATCGCCCTGCAATGCGCACAGGTCAGCGTCACCTTCGGCGCGCTGCGCGCCATCGAGGATTTCAGCTACGCCTTTGAAACCGGCCGCGTCTACGGCCTGATCGGCCCCAACGGCGCGGGCAAGACCACCCTGCTCAACGTGCTGTCCGGCAATCTGCCGGGACACGGCGGGCGCATCCTGTGCCACGGCGCGGACATCTCGCGCCTGCGGGCCCACGAGCGCGCCCGGCACGGCATCGGCCGCAGCTTCCAGATCACCAAGATCTTTCCCGAGATGACGGTGCTGGAGAACCTGCGCATCGCCGCGCAGATCAGCCACTCCCGCCTGCTGCCGTTCTGGCTGGCGCCGCGCTACGACCGCCGGCTGGCATCCACCATCGACGCCATGCTGGAACTGACCGACCTGACGGCCTGGCGCGACACCGTGGCGGGCACCTTGTCATATGGTTTGCAGCGCGCGCTGGAACTGGGCCTGACCCTGCTGCCCGACCCGCGCATCCTGCTGCTGGACGAGCCGCTGGCCGGCGTCGGCCACCACGAGATCGCCGCCGCCACCCGCCTGATCCGCCATGCGGCCGCCGGCCGCACGGTGCTGCTGATCGAACACAATATGGACGTGATCATGACGCTGTCCGAACACATCGTGGTGCTGTCCAACGGCCGCAAGGTGGCCGAGGGACCGCCGACCGCCATCCGCGACGATGCCACCGTGCGCGCCGTCTACCTGGGCGAGGAGGTGGCGGCATGATCGAACTGCAACATGCCAGCGTGCATTACGGCCAGGCGCTGGCGCTCAAGAACATCGCCCTGCGCGCCGCCCAGGACGAGATCGTCGCCATCGTGGGACGCAACGGCGCCGGAAAATCCACGGTACTCAAGACATTGATCGGGCTGTTGCCGCTGTCGTCGGGCACCCGCCTGATCGCCGGCCAGGACGCCACGCGCCGCGCCGTCGAACAGATCAGCCGCGACGGCATCGCGCTGGTGCCCGACACGCGCCGCATCTTCCCCAACCTGACGGTGCGGGAGAACCTGCGCATGGGCGCGCTGGCGCACCAGCCCGGTTACTGGACGCAGGACCGCGTGCTGCAGGTCTTTCCGCGCCTGGGTGAGCGCATCGGCTTCCATGGCGACCAGTTGTCCGGCGGCGAACAGCAGATGCTGTCGATCGCGCGCGCCCTGCTGGGCAATCCGCGCGTGCTGCTGCTGGACGAGCCGACCGAGGGGCTGGCGCCGCGCATCGTCAACGAGCTGATCGACGTGTTCGCCGAAGTCCACCGCCAGGGCACCGCCATCGTGCTGGTCGAGCAGAACCTGAAGGTCCCAGCCCGCCTGGCGCACCGCCAGTACGTCCTGGACCACGGCGAAATCGCCTGGAGCGGATCGGCCGCGCAAGTCGAGGCCGACCGCCACCTTATCGAATCCATCCTCACCACGGGCATCCAAGCATGAGCAACGACACCACCTACATCGCGGGCGTGGGCATCACCCGCTTCGACAAGCAGCCTGCCAAAAGCGTCAAGGATCTGGTGCGCGACGCGGTCACGCAGGCGCTGGCCGACGCGGGCTGCGACGCCGCCGACCTGCAGGCCGCGTACTTCGCCACCGCCGGCCAGGGTTCCATCGAAGGCCAATACATGGTGGCCGGCCAGGTTGCGCTGAAGGCCATGGGCATCGCCGGCATCCCCGTCACCAATGTGGAGAATGCCTGCGCCAGCTCCAGCACCGCGCTGAACGCTGCGCATCTCTATGTGGCCTCGGGCGCGGGCGACATCTGCCTGGCCGTGGGCGTGGACAAGCTGTTTTCCGAGGACAAGGCCAAGAGCTTCGCCGTGTTCGACGGCGCCTGGGACGTGCACGATGCCCCGGCGCAGATGGCGCGCCTGATGGCGCTGGCGCCCGACGTGACGCCTCCGCCCGGCTTCGAGGAACCGGGCAAGCGCAGCGTGTTCATGGACATCTACGCCAGCCTGGCGCGGCTGCACATGAAGACCTTCGGCACCACCCAGCGCCAGCTCGCCGCCGTGGCCGCCAAGAACCACATGCATTCCACCCGCAATCCGCTGGCCCAGTTCCAGTACCCCATGACCATAGACGAGGCCCTGGCCGCCCGGCCCGTGTCCTGGCCGCTGACCCTGCCCATGTGCGCGCCCATCAGCGACGGCGCGGCCGCCGCCATCGTCTGCAACGCCCAGGGCTTGAAGCGCCTGCAGCGCGCCCGCGCCGTGCGCCTGTACGCCAGCGTGCTGCGCACCGCCACGGACCGCCCGGCCGACCGTTACGACCAACACCTGTGCCACCTGGCCGCACTGGAAGCCTATGAACGCGCCGGCGTCGGCCCGCAGGACATGTCGCTGGCGGAAGTCCATGACGCCACCGCATTCGCCGAGATCCAGCAGACCGAGGCGCTGGGCTTCTGCGCCTTCGGCGAAGGCGGACCGATGGCCGAATCCGGCGCCACCAGCCTGGGCGGCCGCATCCCCATCAACGTGTCCGGCGGCCTGTTGTCGCGCGGCCACCCCATAGGCGCGACCGGCCTGGCGCAAGTCCATGAAATGGTGATCCAGCTGCGCGGCGAAGCCGGCGCCCGCCAGGTCGAAGGCGCGCGCTTCGCCATCGCCGAGAACGGCGGCGGCTTCAACGGCGTGGAAGAGGCGGTGACCTGCATCACCCTGCTCGGCCGCTGATCCCGCGCCCCACCAACCCAGAGACCGCCATGCATCTCAGCTCTCTCTTTCACCGCAGCGCCACCACTTACGCCGACCGGCCCGCGCTGGCCGCCGGCACCCGCGATCCTCTTACCTACGCCCAGCTCCAGGCCCGGGTGCAAGCGCTGGCCGGCTGGTTGCGCGGCCCCATGGGCTTGCAGGCCGGCGAGCGCGTCATGCTGGCGCTGCCCAACCACCCGGGCTACATCGAATCGATGCTGGCCATCTGGCATGCGGGCCTGTGCGCCGTGCCCGTCAACGCCAAACTGCATGCCAACGAACTGGACTACATGCTGCGCGACAGCGGCGCCCGTCTCTGCCTGTCGCGCGGCGCGGTGCACGTCGCGCTGGCGCCCGTCGTGCGCGAACTGGACGGCGTGCAGCTGGTGGACGTGGATTCCACCGGCTACGCCAACGCGGCCGTCGGCCCGGCGCTGCCGCTGGAACGGCGCCCGCCGCAGGACCTCGCCTGGTTGTTCTACACCAGCGGCACCACCGGCAAGCCCAAGGGCGTCATGCTCAGCCACGCCAACATGGTGGGCATGTGCCTGAATTTCTACGCCGACGTGCAATCGGTGCAGCCCGGCGACGCCATCGTGCATGTGGCGCCGCTGTCGCATGGCGCCGGCCTCTACAGCATTCCTTACTGGCTGCATGGCGCCTTGCAGATCATCCCCGACAGCGGCGGGCTGGATGAAGACGAACTGTCCGCGCTGCTGACGCACTACCGCAATGTCAGCCTGTTCGCCTCGCCCACCATCGTGCAGCGCATGGTGCGCCACGCCCGCCAGAACAAGGGGCCGCAGCCGGGATTGCGCACCGTGATCGTGGGCGGCGCGCCCTTCTACATCGAGGACATCAAGGACGCGGTCGCCTGCTACGGCGCACGCGTGGCGCAGATCTACGGACAAGGCGAAAGCCCCATGTCGATCTCGGCGCTGTCGGCGGCGCAGATCGCCGACGCCGTGGCCCGCGGCGACGACACGCTGCTGGGATCGGTGGGCTACATCCAGTCTTCCATGGACGTCGAGATCCGCGAGGCCAGCGGCCAGCCGACAGCTCCAGGCGAATTGGGCGAGGTCGTCGTCAGCGGGCCGACAGTGATGCACGGCTACTGGAACAATCCGCGCGCCAGCGCCGACACCCTGGCCGGCGGCTGGCTCCATACGGGCGATATCGGCATCCTGGACGAGCGCGGCCTGCTGCACCTGAAGGACCGCTCCAAGGACGTCATCATCAGCGGCGGCACCAACATCTATCCGCGCGAGGTCGAAGAGGCGCTGATGCGCCACGACGCCGTGCAGGAAGTCTCGGTGGTGGGCAGCCCCGATCCCGAATGGGGCGAGTCGGTGCTGGCCTTCGTGGTGCTGAAGCCGGGCGCACTGGCCACGGACCAGGACCTGGACCGGCTGTGCCTGGAATCCATCGCGCGCTTCAAGCGCCCCAAGCGCTACGTCTTTCTGGATGAGCTGCCGAAAAACAGCACCGGCAAAGTGTTAAAACGCGAACTCCAACAACGCGCGCTTCCGACTCCATGACCCAGTCCTCTCCCCTCTTTGGCCGCCCGGCTGTCAGCCAGACCGAAAAGGCCTATGGCGCCCTGGAGGAAATGATCGTCACCGGCGAGCTGCCGCCCGGCAGTCAGTGGTCGGAAACCACCCTGAGCGAGCGCGTCGGCATCGGCCGCTCGCCAGTGCGCGACGCGCTGCAGAAGCTGGCGTTCCAGCGCCTGGTGGAAATCGCCCCGCGCCAGGGCATCTTCATCTCCGAGATCGACTACCAGGGCCAGTTGAAGATCATCCAGGCGCGCCGCGAAATCGAACGGCTGATCGTGGCGCAGGCGGCGCAATGGGCCGACGACGGCGAACGCGCCGAACTCGCGCGCCTGGCGCGCGAACTCGAAGACCTGAAGGCCGTCAACGACATGCGCATGTACATGCGCCTGCATTTCACGCTGACCAGCCAGATCGGCGCCGCCTCGCGCAACAGCTACGCGGCCGAGTTCCACGCCATGCTGCAGACGCTGGCGCGGCGCTTCCTGTACTTCCACCAGAAGCGCCATCCGGACCTGGTGCAGATCTGCGAGCTGCACATCCAGCAGATCAACGCCATCGTCGAAGGCTCGGTGGAACGCGCCATCGCCACGGCGGAGGCGCGCAACGACTACGCCGAGAACCTGGCGCGCAATATTCTGATGGAGCTGATCGTCACGTCGGCGGTCACCATCAGCTCGCCGCCGCGCGGCAGGAGCGGCGCGGACTGAAGCGCGGGCGCGGCCTCAGCGCCCCGTGTCCGCCAGGTTCTGCCAGGCGCCGGTGCTGCGCCCCTCTTCGGCCAGGAACTCCACCAACGTAGGCAAGGCCGCATCCATGGGCCGGTTGGCCTGCATCCGCATCACGTAGCCCCAGGAACCCGGCATGCGCAGATGCGGCACCAGGGGCACCAGCCGGCCGCTGGCCAGTTCTTCGTCGATCAGCGGCGCGCGGCCCAGCGCGATGCCGACCCCGGCAGCCGCGGCCGCCGCGACCGTGCTCAGGCCGCTCAGCACCATGGGCTCCTGCCAGTCGGATTCGGCCAGCCCCAGGCGCGGACTCCAGGTGCGCCAGTCGGTCTCGGGGCTGTCCACGTGCTTTTCCTCCAGCCAGCGGTGGCGCAGGAACACGGCGGGATCGCCGCGATCGGCCGGATCGACCAGGGACGGGCTGCAAACGGGCACCACTGTCTCGGTCATGAGCGGGATGTCGCCGGGTTCCGCGATATGCGGCCCCATGGCGCGCACGTGCAGGAACGCCAGGTCGATGTCCTGGCTTTTCCAGGCCGGATCCTGGCTGGCGTGCAGGTACACCTGGATGTCGATGCCGGGATGCAGTTCGATGAAGCGTCCGATGCGCGGGGCCAGCCACATGGCGGCCAGCGAGGGGTTGGCAGAAACGTTCAGGGTATCGCGCCGTTTGCCGCGGGCCGAGGCCCGCACATTGCGGCAGGCGGTCTCCAGCAGGGTCAAGGCCTGTTGCACCGATGCCAGCAGGTCGGCGCCCGCCGCCGTGGTTTCGGCGCGGCGCACCGTGCCGCCGCGGCGCAGCAAGGCCACCCCCAAGTCCGCTTCCAGCGCCCGCAGCTGATGGCTGACGGCGCTCTTGGTGACGTGGAGTTCGGCGGCGGCGCGGCTCAGGCTGCCCAGGCGGGCGACGGCCTCGAAGGCACGCAAGGCCGCCAGGGGCGGCGTGTGGTTGGGTAGATCGGCCATGGGTCAAGTCTAGCTCAACCCTAGATTGAAAAACTATCGCTTTCGCCGAGGCGCGCGATCAGTGACCATGCAAGCACTGAAAGGAGTTTGCTATGTATTTCGATTCGCGCCTATGGCAGTTGACGGCGGGCCTGCGCGCCGGCATGGCGGGCGGCATTTTCCTGGGCCTGCTGGCCCTGGCGGCTGGCATCGCCCGCTATGTGTTCCTGGGCCAGCTGCTAGCCCGCGTATTCGACGCCGCGCCGTCGCAGGAGTGGCTCGCGCCCGCGCTGTGCGCCGCCGCCATGGTGCTGCTGCGCGCCTTCCTGGACCACTGGCGCACCGTGCAGGCCAACCGCTGCGCCGCCACCGTGCAGCATGCGCTGCGCGCCCGGCTCTATGACCGCATCGTCACCCTGGGCCCGGCCTGGTTCGCCAACCAGCGCACCGGCGGCGTGATGCTGACGGTGGTGGACGGGGTCGAGCAGTTGCAGGCCTTCTTCGGCCAGTACTTGCCGCAAGTCGCGATTGCCGCCGCGGCGCCCTTCGCCATCTTCGCCGTGATCGCGTTCTGGGACGTGCCCACCGCGCTGGTGTTTCTGGTGGCGGCGCTGTTCGCGCTGTTCGGCCCGATGGCGGTGCACATGCTGGACCGCCGCGCCAGTCTGGCGCGCACCAAGTCGCTGAACGATTTCGGCGAGGACTTCCTGGACGCCGTGCAGGGACTGCCCACCCTGAAGTCCTATGGCCAGGGCAAGGCCTGGGGCCAGCGGCTGGCCGCCCGCGCCCGCAGCCTGTCGGACAATACCTTCTGGGTGCTGTCGGTCAGCCTCTTGACGCGCGGCATCAGCGACCTGGGCGTGGCGCTGGGCGCGGCGCTGGCGCTGACGCTGGGCGCCTGGCGCGTGGCCCACGGCGACATGAGCGTGGAAGCCCTGCTGATCGTGCTGATGGCCGGCACCGAGATCTTCCGCCCGCTGCGCGACCTGCGCTCGGTGCTGCACCGGGGCATGCTGGGCCAGTCGGCCGCCGCCAGCATCCATGCGCTGACGGACGCGCAGCCCCTGACGCCCGCGCCCGCCGCCGGCGACAAGGCCACGGGCCGGCTCGCGCCCACCATCGAATTCGACAACGTGGCGTTTTCCTACACGCCCGAGCGCCGCGCCCACCAGGGCTTGAGCTTCCGGATCGCGGCGGGCGAACGCGTCGGCGTGGTCGGCCCCAGCGGCGCCGGCAAGTCCACCATCGTGCGCCTGCTGCTGCGCGAATGCGTGCCCCAGTCCGGCCGCATCCGCATCGGCGGCCATGACGTGAACGAACTCGACACGCAGGCGCTGCTGTCGCACATCGCGCTGGTGAGCCAGGACATCACCCTGTTCCACGGCACCATCGCCGAAAACCTGCGGCTGGGACGCCCCGACGCCACTCAGGAACAGGTGCGCGCCGCCGCCCGCGCGGCCAATATCGACGACTTCATCATGGCGCTGCCCGAGGGCTACGCCACCCGCATCGGCGAGCGCGGCCTGCAGCTGTCCGGCGGCCAGCGCCAGCGCGTGGCGATCGCCCGCGCCCTGCTGCGCGACGCGCCCATCCTGATCCTGGACGAGGCGCTGTCGTCGGTGGATACCGAGAACGAAGCGCTGATCCAGCAGGCGCTGGACCGCCTGATGGCCGGCCGCACCACGCTGATCCTGGCGCATCGACTGGCCAGCGTCATCGGCGCCGACCGCTGCCTGGTGCTGGACCTGGGCCGGATCGCGGAGGAAGGCCCGCATGCCGAACTGATGCGGCAAGGCGGCCTGTACTACCGACTGATGCACGAACAGGCGGCCGCGCACCGCAACCCGTCGGCGGGATCCGCCGCCCCGGCCACGGCCGCTCCCGCACAAACTACGGACCGCGACCCCTCCGGCCAGGAATCCGGCGGCCAAGGCCCTGCTCTGCGCCCGCTGGACGCGGACGCGGTCCAGGTCGGCTGGCGCGCCACGCTCGGCACCCTGCTGTCGGTGGTGCGGCCGTGGCGCGGCACGCTGACCGCCACGATCCTGCTGGGCGTGGCGCGCGTTGCAGCCTACATCGGCGTGGGCGTGTTCAGCGCGCTGATCGTCGCCGCCATTCGCGACGGCCGCGAGTACTCGGCCCTGATCGCGGGCCTGTTGATCGCCGCGCCCCTGGCCGCGCTGTTCCACTGGCTGGAGTCCTGGCTGGCGCACGCCATGGCCTACCAACTGCTGGCCGACATGCGGGTCAAGCTCTACGACAAGCTGGAGCGCCTGGCGCCGGCCTACCTGTTGCAGCGCCGCTCCGGCGACCTGGTGGCGCTGGCCACCCAGGACGTGGAAATGGTGGAGTACTTCTATGCCCACACCATCGCCCCCGCCATCGTCTCGGTACTGGTGCCGCTATCCGTGCTGGGTTTCCTCGGCGTCTACAGTTGGCCGGTGGCGCTGGCGCTGCTGCCCTTCCTGGCCTACGCGCTGGTGTCGCCGGTGCGTGGCCGCCGCAAGGTCGACGCGCTGGGCGACAAGGCGCGCGCAGCGCTGGGCGAGATGAGCGCCCACACCACCGACACCATCCAGGGCCTGGCCGACCTGACCGCCTTCCAGGCCACCGGCCGCCGCCGCGATGAATTCCTGCGCGTGGCGGACCATTACCGGACCCGCCGGCTGGACATCATGGATGACCTGTCCCGGCAGACCGCCGGCTTTGAGATCGCGATGGGGCTGGGCGGCGTGGCCGTGGCGGTCGTGGGCGCGCTGCAAGTATCGGCCGGCGCGCTGTCGGCCGGCATGCTGCCCCTGCTGGTGCTGATCGCCCTGGCCACGTTCCTGCCCGTGTCCGAGATCTCGCAGGTCAGCCGGCAACTGGCCGACACCATCGCCGCCACCCGCCGCCTGCACGTGGTCGCCAACGAACCCGAACCCGTGACCGACGGCCCACTGGCGGCGCCCGTCTCCGCCCACGGCCTGTCGCTGGCCTTCGACCACGTCAGCTTCGCCTATCCCGGCAAGAACGCGGACACCTTGCGCGACCTGAGCTTCAAGGTGCCGGCGGGCGCCACCGTGGCCGTGGTGGGCGCGTCCGGCGCGGGCAAGAGCACGGTCGCCAGCCTGCTGCTGCGCTTCTGGGACCCGCGCGCGGGACAAGTCAAGCTGGATGGCGTGGACCTGCGTGAACTGCAGCTGGACGGCCTGCGCGAACGCGTGGCGCTGGTAACGCAGGATACCTACCTGTTCAACGACACGCTGGAAGGCAACATCCGGCTGGCCCGGCCCGAAGCCAGCCCCGCGGACCTGGCGCGCGCGCTGGAGCAAGCCGCGCTGGCGGACTTCGTGCGCGCGCTGCCAGAGGGCCTGGCGACGCGCGTGGGCGAACGCGGCATGCAGCTGTCGGGCGGCCAGCGCCAGCGCATCTCGATTGCCCGCGCCTTCCTGAAGAACGCCCCCGTGCTGATCCTGGACGAAGCTACCTCGCACCTGGACACACTATCTGAAATGCAGGTGCGCGGCGCGCTGGACGTGCTGATGCGCCACCGCACCACGCTGGTCATCGCGCACCGCCTGTCGACGATACGCGATGCCGACCTGATCCTGGTGCTGGAGCGCGGCACGCTGGCGGAGGCCGGCACGCACGACCAATTGCTCAAGCGGCAAGGGGTCTATGCGCGCCTGGCCAGCCACCAGGGCGGCTACGCCGTCAATAGCGCAACGTCTCTACCGACTTAGCGTTGGCGCGCACCTCCGCATCCGTGAACCAGACCCGCTTGTTGCCGAAGCCGGTGTACAGGTCGAACTGGTCGCGGGTGTGGGCCGACGGCGTGCCGTCCGGAGCGATGAAACCGCTCTGCCCCGGCGCCACCACATCCACCGCGCGCACGCCGCGGCCGTCGAACACCGTCATGTTGTTCTCGGTGCCGCGGTTCTGCGTGGCCGGGAAGCTCAGCACCGCCTTGTCGTCGGCCTGCGGCACGCCCAGGAAGTTCTTGGGCGCGAACACCATGGGCGGCGCGGGTATGCGCCAGCTGGCGGGATCCTGGCCGTAGGCCTTCCGCAAGGCCGCCAGCGCATCGTCCAGCGCGGCCAGGCTCACGTCCTGCGGCCGCTGGCCGTTGAAGAAGTCGTACTTCTGCGGCACGCCCGCGTCGCGGCCCGCCAGCGCGTTGAACAGCACCTTCACCCCCACCGTCAGGTTGACCGAGCCGGTGGCGGGCGCCGCCTGCGTCGGATAGCCGGTGGCGCTGTACCACTTGAAGAAGTCGGCAGGCATCTCGTCGGCCAGCGTGCGCTTGAGCATGGCGCGCAGCCAGGCGTCCATCACCGCCGGCCCCACGTTGTCGTAGTAGCCCGCCTGCTTGTCGCTCGTGCCCATGCCGTCCCAGGAGGCCAGCCCCGCGACCAGCTGCGTCCGCGCGTCGTCGGCCGGCAGCCCCTGCACCGCCTGCCGCAGATATGGCAGGAAGTGGCGGCGGTTCACGTCGGCATAGCTGGTGGTGCGGATCAGGTCCCACATCTGCTGCGCGCTGACCTTGCCGCCATTGGCCGTCATCGCCTTCAGGCGGGTCTCGATCTCGGCATAGCGGTCCGCCTGCCCCCACACGATGGCGAACAGGTCGGTGGACGGATAGCCGCGCATGGGCTGGTTGTTCCAGTTGGCGATGAAGCCCTGGCGCGGGTTGTAGACCTGCGGGTTGGTCGAGAACGGCAGCATGCCGTCCCAGTCCAGCTCGCCCGTGCCCGGCACGGGCAGGCGCGGATCATGGCCCGGGCGGCGCTTGGGATAGAAGCCCGTATGCGCGTAGCCGATGTTGCCCTTGTCGTCGGCGTAGTACCAGTTGATGGTCAGCGCGTGGCGCGCCGCCTGCTGCTTCCACTGGTCCCAATTGCGCGACTGCGCCTTGTGGGTCCAGGCCATCAGCGATTGCAGTTCATAGCCTTCCCAGGCCCGCGCCTTGGCATAGGCCACGTGCTGCTTGTCGTCGAACTTGGTGACGATGCCGTGCACCGTGCGGTACACGTCCATCACCACCGGCTGCCCATCCTTGACCTCGATGAGTTCGGTGCGCTTTTCCATCGTCTTCCAGACGCCGTCGTGGAAGTAGCGGGTGCGGTCGTTCGGGTCGAGCTTTTCCGCGTATATGTCCACGTCGTCGCCAAAGCCCGCCGTGGAGCCCCAGGTCACGTGCGCATTGTGGCCGAACAGGATGCTGGGATAGGCGAACGGCGTGTTGCCCACCACATCGAAGCCCGCGCCGTGCAGGCCGATGCCGTAGGTGTAGGCGGGATTCCACCAGCCGAACTGCGGTCCGTTCAACAGGATGGAACGGGCGTCCTTGGCGTGGTCGCGGCCCACGATCCACATATTGCTGGTGGTCGGAAAACCGGCGATGCCCGGTTGCCCCGATTCCGCGAACTGCGCCAAGAGGCGCGCCGGCACGGCCGCGGGCGCCTCGTCCAGCACGCCGCGCGTCTGGGGATCCCGCGCCACGCGCTCGAGCATGGGCGGCGTGCCGTCGTAGCGCGGCAGCGCATAGGACAGCTTGGCGGGCGGCCGGGCGCCCTCGGGCCGGTACACGCCCTCTTCCTCGGGCACGGTGGTGGGCGCGCGGCTATCGGTCATCCAGCGCAGCTGGTTGAAGATCTGCATGGCGCGCTCGTCGCCGTGCCGGTCCTTCAGCGCGGTCAGCAGCGCCAGGTTGTCGATCTCGCTATTGGCATCGGAAAAACGGTTGGCCATGGTGCCCACGAACACCATCGCCACGTCATAGGCCGTCCAGTCCGCCGGCTGGAAGCGCAAGTCGTTGAATTCCTTGGGCATCAGGCTGCCGGGCTCGGCGCGCACCCGCGCGATCCAGGCGTTCATGCCGGCCGCATAGCCGTCCAGGATCTGGCGCTCGGATGCCGGCAGCGCGGCCAACTGGCGCTGGATGCGCTCGGGCGAGAAATTGCCGCGGATGGATTTGTCGAACGCCACCATCGGCTGGCCCAGCACCTCGGCCACCCGGCCCTGGGTACTACGCCGCGCCATCTCCATCTGGAACAACCGGTCCTGCGCCACCGCATAGCCGTAGCCATAGAAAATGCCATACACGGTATTGGCGTAGACGTGCGGCATGCCATAGCCGTCGCGCCGTATCGTGACCTGGCCGCTAGCCGCGCCCGCCGGGCGCATCGCGGCCTCGGACTGCTTCTGGGCGTTCTGCTGGACTTCCTGGGCCTGGGCTTGAGCGCCCATGGCCGCGCAGGCCGCCAGGATGGCGGCCGACAACAAGTGCTGCTTCATTCGAATCTGTCTCCGTATTTGACGAGCCGCGCCGCGGTGCGAGTCCCGGACGCGGTGTGCGGCGCCTCTTGCGGGCGCCGTCTGCGAACCATGATACGAACAGCCCATCTATAATTCCAATGCATTTATTTCATAGTATTTATGCGATCCCGACATGGATTTTCAGAAACTCAAGCACCTGCTGGCGGTGGTCGAACACGGCACCTATTCGCGCGCCGCGCAAGCGGTCAACTTGTCGCAACCGGCGCTGAGCCGCAGCATCCAGGCGCTGGAAGCCGAACTGGGCCTGCCCCTGCTGGACCGCGGCACCCGCCGCGTGCGCCTCACGCCCTACGGCGCCTGCGTGGCCGAACGCGCGCGCCGCATGCGCTTCGAGGAAGCGGAACTGCAACGCGAACTGAAAACCCTGCACAGCGGCGAATCGGGCACGCTGTCCATCGGGTTGAGCCCGGCGCCCGCATCCCTGTTGCTGTCGCCCTTCCTGGCCCATATGGCCGAGCGCCATCCCCAGGTGCGCGTGGGCGTGGAACTGGGCGCCACCGCCGCCTTGCTGGAGATGCTGCGCAACGAACGCATCGACGCCATGGTCTGCGACGCCCGCATGCTGTATGACGCGGCAGACCTGGAAACCCGCCCCCTGCCGCCGCTGCGCGCGGGCCTGGTGTGCCGCAAGGACCATCCCATCCTCGCCCACAAGCGGGCAGGCATCGAACAGATCCGCCAGTATCCGGTGGCCTCCACCACGCTCAGCCCGGAAGTCTCGCTGCGGCTGGCGGAAACGCTGGGGCCGGGCGGCGTGCCAGAGCAGATGGTCACCCACCGCTGCGAAAACCTGGACGCGCTGGTGGAGTTGGCGCTGCGCACGGACGCCTTGCTGCTGGGAGTGATCTGCGTCACGCGTCAACAACAGGAAACCGGCCTGCTGGTCGAAGTGCCGATCCCGCCCGATCCGCAGCGCCAGGGGCACTACGCGCTGGCCCGGCTGGCGGGGCGCACGCCCTTGACGGCGCAAGACGCCTTGTATGAGTTCACGCGGGAGTGTTGGGACGGGTTCGCGGCATTCAGGCCGAAAGCCCAAGCTGGGAAGTATTGATCCGGGCTGGTCCAGCCATACCGGTTTTCGGCGCGTCGCCATACTGAAAAAGACCAGACTGGGCAGCGCAGCAGCAATGCCCACAGGCGCGCAATGCAGCGCGAATGCAGCGCGAATGCAGCGCGAATGCAGCGTTCATTTTTACATTAATATATATACGTTCGTACTCTTAAATATCATGAAGAAATAGCACTCGTGCAAGCAAAGAACATGACGCGATGAACCCGTTGTCTCCCTCCCCCCCGCCCGATGGCCGCCGGCTGCGCGGCGAACGCGCGCGCGCCCGCGTGCTCGACGAAGCCGTGAAACTCCTTTCCGTCGAAGGACTGGGCGGCCTGACCTTCGGCCAGGTGGCCGAACGCGCTGAAGTGGGGAAAAGCAATCTCCAGGTTCTGTTCGGCGACAAGGAAAACCTGCAATTGGCGGCCTTGGCCCATGCGATCGCCCTGTACCAGGTCCAGGTGGTTGAACCCGCCATGCGCAAGCGCACGCCGCTGGCGCGGCTACGCGCCCTGATGAACGGCTGGTTCGACTTCGTGGAGACTCGCCAGCTTCCGGGCGGCTGCGTCATCACGGCGGTAAGCAGCGAATATCGCGCGCGTCCCGGCCCCTTGCGCGACGCCATCCAGCAATACCGCGAGTCGGGCCGCCAGCGTCTTTACGCGCTGATCTGCGAAGCCCAGGCACAGGAGCAAATCGCGGCCGATGCCGACGAGGCGAAACTGGTCACGGAGCTGCTGGCCTACCAGGCATACGCCAACGTTGCCGCATCGATGGACGACAGCGCGGAATTCGGCCGCGCCAAGGCCGCCGCCATGGAAGTGCTTGCAAAAGCCGCTCGCTGACAACAGCGAACCAAGCTTCCGACCCGCCCGCCTACGCTTTCTTGCGGCCCGGCTCGTGCGCCGCCGCCTGCATGCTCAGCCATTGCGCCACGGCCTGGACAGGCGCCGAAGGCGGCCGGTCGGCGGGCATGGCCAGATGGTAGGTGTGCCCGGCGATCACCGGGCCAAAGGGCTGCACCAGATGGCCCGCTTCCAGCTCTTCGGCAATCAACGCCAGGCTGACCAGCGCCACGCCATGGCCGGCGACCGCCGCCTGTATGGCGTGGCCTTCATCGGAAAAGCGCAGTTGGCCCGCTTGCCGCGGCAAGGAACGCTGCGCGACCTCGAACCAGCGCTCCCAGGTCGGATTGTCCGGATGGGACCACTTCCAGTTGAAACGGATCAGTGGCACGCCGGCCAGGTCGTCAGGTGATGCGACGCCCAGCCGCGGATTCGCCACCGGCGCGAACCGGTCGGTGAACAGCGGCTGCGCGACCAGGCCCGGATACGGTCCGCGGCCATAGCGGATCGCGATGTCCACCGCCGCCGACCGCAGGTCGACCACGTCGTCGCTGGCCTGCAACTGCAGATCGATGCCGGGATGCTGGCTGCGGAAATCCGCCATGCGCGGCACCAGCCATTTCACGGTGAACGCGTTGGTCGCGGAGATGGTCACCTGCATCCGCGTGCGCTGCTGCGTCAGGCGCGCCAGCGCCGCCTCGAAGGCATCGAAGCCATCCCGCAGCACGGGGTAGAGCTGCGCGCCCGCCTCGGTCAGCGACACGCGGCGCACATGACGATCAAACAACACCAAGCCGGTCTGCGCTTCCAGCGCGCGGATCTGGTGGCTGACGGCAGTCGGCGTGACGGCCAGTTCCTGGGCGGCGGCCTTGAAACTGCCCAGGCGCGCGGCGGCTTCGAATACGCGCAGTCCGGAAAGCGGGAGAGATCGGCGTTGCATGTTCATAAATGAGATTTTCTCATCTTATAGCTGATAAATGAACCTTTGTCAGCATCGTCTTGAATTCCTACATTTAAGGCATGGATCAGCGATTTCCGCGCTGATCCACCGACCCACCATAAATGAAGGAAATCGCATCATGCTACAACGCGTCATTACCCAGCCCGACAACTACGAACCCTTCCTGCTGTCGCAGGGCATCCAGTTCGGCAACCTGCTGTTCATCTCCGGCCAGGCAGGCGCCGGCGACGGCGGCAAGATCGTGGCCGGCGGCTTTCTGGCCCAGGGCGAGCAAGCCTTCCTGAACTTGCGCCGCGCGCTGGAAGCCGGCGGCTCCAGCCTGAAGGACGTCATCAAGGTCACCATCTTCGTCACCGACATGGGGCATTTCGAGGACGTGGTGACGCTGCGCCGCCGCTTCTTCTCGGCCCCCTACCCGGCCGACACGATCGCGGAGATCAAGGCGCTCTACGACCCGGCCGCCATGATCGAGATCGAGGCCATCGCCGCCGTGCGTGCGCAGGAGGACCGTTGACATGAACGCGCTCGACTACCGTCCGGACGGCGCGGCGCAGGCCGGACTGTTCACGCCGCTGCAACTGGCAAGGGGCTTGACCCTGGCCAATCGTCTCGCCGTCGCCCCCATGACCCGCGTCAGCGCCACGGAGGACGGCCGCGCCACGCCGCAAATGGCCGACTACTACGCGGCCTTTGCGGCCGGCGGCTTCGGCCTGGTGATCACCGAAGGCATCTATACCGATCGGGCCCATGCGCAGGGTTACCTGTTCCAGCCCGGCCTGGCCGACGACGCCCAGCGCGACGCCTGGCGCGCCGTGGTCGACCGCGTGCATGCGCACGGCGGCCGCATCCTCGCGCAGCTCATGCATGCGGGCGCGCTGTCGCAGGGCAATCCCCATCGCGGCACGACGCAGGGGCCGTCGGCCGTACA
The DNA here is from genome assembly GCA_032153965.1 of Achromobacter sp. GTDB lineage: Bacteria > Pseudomonadota > Gammaproteobacteria > Burkholderiales > Burkholderiaceae_B > Achromobacter. The sequence continues at coordinate 20,355 of JALDYL010000059.1, forward strand.
GCCCAAGGGGCAGCAGATGGCGTTCTATCGGGGAGACGGGCCGTACCGGATGCCCGAAGCCATGTCGGACGAGGACATCGCACAGGCCATCGACGGCTTTGCGCAGGCGGCGCGCAGGGCGCAGGAAGCCGGCTTCGACGGCGTCGAGATCCACGGCGCCAACGGCTACCTGCTGGACCAGTTCCTCACCAGCTACACCAATCTGCGCGCAGACCGCTATGGCGGCAGCCTGGAAAACCGGCTGCGCCTGACCCTGGAGGTCATAGCCGCCGTGCGCCGCGCGACGGGACCGCACTATGTCGTCGGCGTGCGCAGTTCGCAGGGCAAGGTCAACGACTTCACCCACAAGTGGGAAGGCGGCGAGGCGGATGCGGCGCAGATCTACCGGGCGCTGGGCGCGCAGGCCATCGATTACCTGCACACGACCGAATTCGAGGCCTGGCGTCCGGCCTTCGGTGAACAGGGGCAGAGCCTCGCGGCATTGGCGCGGCAGCACGTTCCGATCCCGGTGCTGGCCAACGGATCGCTGCATGACCCGATAGCGGCCGCCGGAATGATGGCACGGCAGGAAGCGGACTTCGTTTCGCTCGGGCGTGGCGCGCTGACGCATGCCGATTGGCCCGCGAGATTGCAGGCCGGCGCGGCGCTCGAAAGCTTCGATCGGGAACTGCTGGCGCCGATTGCGGACCTTGCTAATGCGGCGCGGCATCGCGCGGAAGGTCGCTGATCGTCCAGGGACAGCCTGGCGGTGACCCGATGTCGAAATTCCGGGCACAAATGAGTGTCAACGTTTTGGGGGAGAGTTTCCCAGCGATAGCTGAAGGTTGGCCATGATCCCAAGCGTCCCGGGATCGACACAGTCATTTCCCCCGATTGCGGTCCGTTAAAGACGCTCCGCCAGCATTCGCTCTTTTCATCTTGACGCTCGAATGACGCTCGTCCTATTACTAGAAGGCGTCCCGCAACGTCGACTCGGCGGCAACGCCTTGCACTTGGACCACCTGGCGTTTGAAGCGGAATTCTCGGTGATCGATACCGCGATCGCTGTTTATAGTGCGTACCACACCTCGAAGTGATTGAAGCGGACTTTAGTGCACTGCGAAGGCTTGAGCTTGATCAGTTTCGGTACCGGCGTGACGGTTTCATTCACCGCCTTGGTCAATTGCTCCAATGCCGTGGAATCGACCTTGCCCTCGCAATAGCGAAGATCGTTGACTGGCGGCGCGCTGGTCGAGGGCACTAATTCTATGGCAGGCGCAATCAGACCCGCCTGGCGTATTGCCTTGGCTGCCAGGACGGCCTTCGGCCGATCGCTTTCTTGGCCAATTTGCAGATAAACCCGGGCCGGCAGCATCTGCGTGTCTATAGCTGCCGCCAGACTGCCTTGGAAAGTGATCTGTGAGGATGAATCATCGCCAATATTGCCCCCTCGAATAGCGGATGTCCGGGCGCTATCGGCAAAGGCAATGATCGCATCTGCCTGCGCTCTTTCGGCTGGACTGGCGTCAACCTTGAGGCCATCCGAAAGTGTACTGTTCACCAATGAAGTCACTTGGAGCGCAATCTGACTATCCACCGCGTTATCGGCGGTCAATCCATTGAGTAGAACAATCGCCATATTGACCTGGGTACGTTTGTCCGAAGTCAGCATAGGACCAAGCTTAAGGACAGTATCCATGTCACGCCGGGCTCTCTCGGCTTTCTCGGCCCGAGCGATAGTCTCTCGGTTTGAATAGCGCTGGTATTCAGAAATGGCCGTGGCAGTCAGCCCAGCCAGGACCGTGGTGAGCAGCCAAAAACCGGCTTTCGTCTCGAAGAATGCCGAGATGCTCGCCAGCACGCCTGTCTTGGGTGGAGGGCCTGCAAGTTCCTGGCGAACTTGATGCCGAAAGGCTTCTTCCTCGCGAATAGTTTGCATCTGTTCACTGGACATCGCCATGGTGACACTCCTTCACTCAAGGGCGGACTATGACATTTGCAGCAGGCGCAAAAACTCAGGGTGTTTGCATTGACCGTCCGGAGCAACCAGGAGTTCTGCCGATCGCAAGAAAAACACTGAAGGATTGGAAATACGTGCGCCTTATCGTAGCTGACTGTTTTGGGCAGCCCGTACCTTTGCCGACAGAACGAACATGCCATTGCAAATAAAGAAACCGTCATCCCGCCCTTCTGGCAATCGAATTTTAGCCTGGCGTCGTATTTTTTTAATACCCAATTTTGGGGATGGACATCGCATTCGGCGGTTGGAAAATATAGCTGCCGATTTTGACACAGGCCAAAGTTGCGAGCTCAACAAGTGAAATTCGCCAAAAACCATTCGAATTCTTTTGCATGCATCCATTTCCAGAAATAATTATGAGAGGCTTGATGAGCCTAAACCAAAAATTGTTTCCCGCCTTAAAACCTTAAATATATTCAAAGCGATAAGAAAAAAGGCGCCATCCCAAGCCAAGCTTCTGCCCACCATTAATAGAGGAGCACCGCCGAGATGACTAGTATTTCAGAGTTAAGCATTCCCGAAATCGTCGCAATCGTTGGCGTGTTGTCGACGCTGCTTGCGGCTCTTGTTGGTCTGATTGGGTACAAATGGAGCAAGCAGGCCTTCGATTCGAAGGATGCTCAAATTGCCGTCATGCGGGAACAGATCGTCGCCCTTAAGGACTTAGCCCCCGATACGGTTAGAAAGCAGAATCAAGCCGTCGTTGATTCGCTGAACACAGAACTTACCTCTTTGCGAGCAGAGCTCTCGACCACTCGCACGAAGTTGAAAGACAAGTCGACTAGGCTAGAACAGGTTGAGATGAAACTCTCATCGAATCTGGGAATTACCAAGGCAGCCTTTGCAATATCAGATTATGAGATTGAACTGAGGAGATTGTCCTCTTTCATCATGAAGAGCGCATGGACCCCACGAAGCTTTCCGGATGGAGAGGGCTATGGATATGAATTTTATCTAATGGCTATTGATTTTCTTCGGCGCGATCCAGAATTCGAAAAAGTGGTGGTACGCGAAGCATCGGAGTGGATCTCGGATTACCTATTCCATCCACTGCTCGCCTGCATTTTATTTGCACCTTTTTTGAAAGACCGCGCGAACGATATCTTTGGCTGTTTCATGAATGAGATCAAGGTCCAGGGCTGTCTATCTGACGAATTGCCGCTGTATGCGGACCTCCTCAGTATGGCAAACATGGGCGTGGATTTCACAGCTCTTCGAGAATACTCAGCCTATCAGTATTTGATGATTCACGAACGCGGCCCTGACGGCTACCCTTACTCAATGGCGAACCGTCTCGGGCTTCGGGGCGACATCAATTGAAAAAAACAGCCCGTCCATATTTTTTTCCCGCATTAAGTAGCAACGTGAGCACGCATCCTATACGACTCACAAGAAAAGCAACCGCGCTGCATTGTCCTCTTCGTGCTTGGCCAACGGCACCGGCATGACGCTCTACAAAAGTCCGATGCGCGGCAACTACGTGTTCTCGCTCGGGTTGCGCGCGACATCTGCTATCTGCCCAGCGGCAAGGTGCGCAGCCAGGGCGTAGGACGCCGAAATCAGCGGCGAGGGGGCACCGGACCGGCTACACCTTCAACACCCTGAAATTCCTGGACGACATGAGGTATCGAGTACCAACTTTGGACGCACCGTTACACCCGAGCACATCCTGCGCCTGTGGTCCGATTACCGCCTGCCGGGCGCATGGTCAGCGTGGACCTTCGGCGGCGGCGTGAACTACCAGACCGGCAGCTACACAGAAAGCCGCTCGGCGCGGATGTCGCAGGCTACGAGATCAACAAGAACTGGTCGGCCGCGCTGAACGTGAACAACCTGTTCGACAAGACCTACTACCAAATGATAGGCGCACCGGGCTGGGGCAGCGTCTATGGCAAACCTCACAACACAACGCTGACGGTGCGCGGGACGTTCTGAGAGGGCGAACTTGAGTTCTCGCTTGGCGCCGATGCGCGGAGCCGAGGCTGTGAATAGTGGTCGTGATTCGCCCTCGACATACTCTTGAACGGGCGAATCGCAAGGTCACAAAACGATGAAGTAAGATGTTCTTATCTCAACAAACCATGAATTTTCATCATGCTTGATCGCATCCATCTATCCATCGTGCAGGAGGTGGAAAAGCAGGGTTCGCTGACCGCCGCCGCAGGCGTCCTGCACGTGACGCAGTCAGCCTTGAGCCACAGCATGAAGAAGCTGGAGCAGCAACTGGGCACCGACATCTGGCTGCGTGAAGGCCGCAGCCTGAGGCTCACGCAAGCCGGTCAATACCTGTTGGCGGTGGCCAACCGGGTGTTGCCGCAACTGGCCCTGGCCGAAGAGCGTCTGCGCCAGTTCGCCCAGGGAGAGCGCGGGTCATTGCGCATCGGCATGGAATGCCATCCCTGCTACCAGTGGCTGCTGAAGATCGTCTCGCCGTATCTGGCAGCCTGGCCGGATGTGGACGTGGATGTGAAGCAGAAATTCCAGTTCGGGGGCATCGGGGCGCTGTTCGGCTACGAAATCGACCTGCTGGTCACCCCCGATCCGCTGAACAAGCCCGGACTCGTGTTCGAACCTGTATTCGATTACGAACAGGTGCTGGTCGTCGCTGGCAATCACCCCCTTGCCAAGGAGGAGTACGTCACCCCCAAACAGCTCGCCAGCGAAGTGCTGGTGGCCTATCCGGTGCCGGTCGACAGGCTCGACATCTACAACATGTTCCTGACGCCGGCCGGCATCACGCCCAAGCGCCACAAGGCCATCGAGACCACGGACATCATGCTGCAGATGGTCGCCAGCGGCCGCGGGGTGGCGGCGTTGCCGCGCTGGCTGGTGCTGGAGTACGCCGACACGATGAACGTGGTGCCAGTCCGGCTGGGCAAGAAAGGCATCGCCAAGCACATCTTTCTGGGCGCCCGCGAGGCGGACGTGGGTATCGACTACCTGCGTGCATTCATTGCGCAAGCGAAAAGGCCCGCCGCGATTTGATTCTGCGAGGCAGCGTCTGCCCGCCGGGCGGCCGGATCCGCGAGCAGACCGGCCGCCCCATCCATGAATGAAACTAATGGATTGATGAAATCAATTCACTTTTATTCATGAATTGCCCGACATAAACTACGCCCCCTGCATGGTCAATGCCAAGACTGCTGAATAAGAAAGAAAAATCGAGCAGCGCTGAAAATGCAGGACATGGACGCGGGTTTTATCTCAGGATTTAGGGCAGCAGATCACAATGAGTAAAGAGTTCACATTTGCCATCAAGAGCATTTGTTTCGATGAAGACTATCGTCCTTCAGACA
>JALDYL010000291.1:0-5095 GCA_032153965.1 Achromobacter sp.
CTGCAGGCCGGCCGCGACTACACCGTGGCCGACACGCCCTTCACCGAATCGCTGCCGGCCTTGAACTCCGGCGCGGTCGACGCCGCCGCCCAGGTCATCGGCGTACCCGCCACGCCCTTGCGCGATGCACTGACCCAGGCGCGCCTGAAGCTGCTGCCGCTGGATCCCGCCGCCATCAAGACGCTGACCGGGGCCGAGGACAATGCGTTGATGCCGCTGGACATCGCCGCTGGCACCTATCCCAACCAGACGGAGCCGATCCCCACCGTGGGCATGGCGGCGTTGCTGCTCACCACCGCCGACCTGACCCGCGATGAGGCCCTGGTGATCGTGCGCGCGGTCTACGTGACCGGACAGGACCTGCTGGCCGCGGGCTCGGCCCAGGGCGCCCAGGTGGGCCTGGCGACCGCCCGCCGCGGCCTGACCGTGCCGCTGCACGACGGCGCCCAGGAAGGACTGGCCAAGCTGGAACAGGGCAAACCGAATTGACGCCGGTTGCGCTTATGATTGCGCTCCCTACCAGGAATTCCCATGAATAAATTCGATCTGCAGAAAAACCAGGCCCTGAAGCTGGCCGGCCAACTCAAGCAAGCCGCCACCCCGGACCGCTTCGGCGCCGCCTCGCAAGCGCCCGACCGCCGCGAGCAGCGCAAACTCGACCAGGCCGCCGGCCTGGTGCCGTTCCCCTTGAAGCTGTCGCAGGCCCACGCCGACAAGCTGCGCGCGCTGGCGGCCGAACGCGGCGTGTCCACCAACGACATCGTGGCCGAAGTGCTGCAAAACGCGCTGGGCAAGTAAGCGCATGCACATCTGGGTCGATGCGGACGCCTGCCCCGCGGTCATCAAGGACATCCTGTTCCGCGCCGCCCAGCGCTGGCAGGTGCCGCTGACGCTGGTGGCCAACCAGATGCTTTACACCCCGCCCTCGCCGCTGATCCGCACGGTGCAGGTGCCGCGCGGCTTCGACGTGGCCGACGCCCATATCGCCGAACGCGCGGCGCCGGGCGATCTGGTCATCACCGGCGACATCCCGTTGGCTGCGCAAGTCCTGGAAAAAGGCGCGATGGCGCTGAACCCGCGCGGCGAGCGCTATTCGCCGGAAACCATCCGGGAACGGCTGGCGCTGCGGGACATGATGGAAGAACTGCGGGCCAGCGGCGTGGATACCGGCGGCCCGGCGTCATTCAGCCAGGCCGACCGCAAGGCTTTCGCCAATCAGCTGGACAGCCTGCTGGCGCGCGCGGCGCGCAATGCGCAGAAGAACTGAGCCGCGGCAGGCGGTCAATAGAAGGTGATGTAGGCCTTGTAGATGATCGTGCCCAGGGCAGTGATCAGGCCTATGCCCATCAGCCCCATGCCGATATTGCGGTCGCGCAGCCCGAAGCCGATCAGCATGAGCGCCACGCCCGTGCCTATGATGATCAACATGATGTTGGTGTGTTCGGACATGACCTTCTCCTGTTCGCCTATGCCTGGCCCCACGGGCCAAAGCCTTTGTTATCAATGATAGTCAGGCTCGCATGCGACGCGGCTCAATCGATGAGAGTCCGCTTGCGTCAAATCAAGAGAAGGGTAATGAAAGGGACGGTTCAGCGCAATGGCTTGCGCGTCCTATGCAAAGCGCCCGGATTCGAAGGCGTGCTGAATGTTCGAAGCGCAGAAAACAAAAAAGCCAACCTTGCGGCTGGCTTTGTTTGCGTTGCGTCTTTTTTATCCTTGGTACGCCGATAACGAGAAGCCTGGGGCCCGCGTCATCTTCCAAGGGTCTTTGGTGGGTAGTACTGGGTTCGAACCAGTGACCCCTGCCGTGTGAAGGCAGTGCTCTACCACTGAGCTAACCACCCCGAAAGAGGCGAAATATTAGCACGTTTTTTTGAACGTGTGCAAGTCGCCTCGAAAAAACTTTATGCCGCCGCCGCCGTCGCGTCGATCTTGCGCCAGGAGCACTCCCCGCCCACGGACTTGTCCAGGGCCGCGAGATAGGTTTCATGCTCGGCCAGTTCCGCCTCGCTGGCTTTGATCACGGGTAGGCCCGACGCGTCGAAGCGGGCCAGCTCAACGCCATTGCCGCCGGCGCCTGCGCCGTCATCCACGTCGATCAGCAGCGCGTCCTGGCCACGGGTCATGGCCAGCCAGACTTCCGCCAGGAGCTGCGAGTCCAGCAATGCGCCGTGCAGCGTGCGGTGGGCGTTGGAGATGCCAAAGCGGTCGCACAGCGCGTCCAGCGAATTGCGCTTGCCGGGGAACAGCGAACGCGCGTGCAGCAGCGAGTCGGTGACCGTTTCGCAGTACTCGGTGACCGGGCCGCGCCCGGTCTTGGCGAGTTCGGCGTTGAAGAACTTGACGTCGAACGCCGCGTTGTGCGCGATCAGCTCGGCGCCCTGGATGAACTTGACGAATTCCTCCGCCACATCGGCGAAGCGCGGCTTGTCGGACAGGAATTCCGTGGTCAGGCCGTGCACCGCCAAGGCCTCGGGGTCGCTATCGCGGTCCGGGTTCAGGTAGATGTGCAGGTTGTTGCCGGTGCTCATCCGGTTGACCATTTCCACGCAGCCGATCTCGACGATGCGATGGCCCTGGGCAGGGTCCAGTCCGGTGGTTTCAGTGTCAAAGATGATCTGGCGCATAACTTATTCCGACGCTTGGGCAGGCGAGGCAGGCTGCGCGTGCGGCGCCGGAGCGGGGTCCGGATGATGCGCTGCGCTGCCGGCCTGACCGGGTTTCTTGCGTGCGGTGGCGATCAAGGTATAGGCCACCGGCACGACGAACAAGGTCAGTAGTGTACCCAGCATCAGCCCGCCCACCAGAACCCAGCCGATCTGCTGGCGCGATTCCGCCCCCGCGCCCGTGGACAGCGCCAGCGGCACGGTGCCCAGCACCATGGCGCCGGTCGTCATCAGGATCGGGCGCAGGCGCAGCACGCTGGCCTCGACCACGGCATCGAACAATTCCTTGCCCTCGTCGCGCAGCTGGTTGGTGAATTCGACGATCAGGATGCCGTGCTTGGTGATCAGCCCCACCAGCGTGATCAGGCCGATCTGGCTGTAGATGGACAGCGTGCCGCCGGTCAGCCACAACGCCAGCAGCGCGCCGGTCATGGACAGCGGCACCGACAGCATGATGATGAAGGGATTGCGCCAGCTTTCGAACTGCGCGGCCAGCACCAGGTAAATGAAGGCCAGCGCCATGGCGAACACCAGGTAGATGCTGCCGGAGGAATCGCGGAACTCGCGCGACTGGCCGTCCAGGTCGGTCACGATGGTATTGGGCAGCACATCGCGCGCCACCTGGTGCATGTGCGCCAGGACTTCGCCCAGCGCGTAGCCCGGCGCCACGGCGCCGTCAATCTTCACGGCGCGCAGGCGGTTGAAGTGGTTCAGCGACTGCGGCGACACGCCTTCGTGCACGCCCAGCAGGTTGTCCAGCTGCACCATGCTGCCGTCGCGCGCCCGCACATAGATGCCGGAGATGTCGGTGGGATTGGCGCGGTCGCGCGGCGTCACCTGCACGATCACGTCGTACTGTTCGCCTTCGTCCTTGTAGCGGGTGACCTGGCGGCCGCCCAGCATCGATTCCAGGGTGCGGCCCACGGTGTCCACGTTGGCGCCCACGTCGGCCATCTTGTCGCGGTCCACCCGCACCCGCAGCTCGGGCGTGTTCAGGCGCAGGTCGGTGTCCAGGTTGATCAGGCCGGGATACTTGCGCAATTCGGTCAGGAACACCTCGGTCAGGCGCGACAGCTCGGCGTAGGACGCCTGGCTCATGATGATGAATTCCACCGGCTTGGAGCGCGCCGACTGGCCCAGCGACGGCGGATTGGTCGGGAACGCCCGCACCCCGGGCAGCGAAGCGAACTGCGGCTGCAGCTGCTGGGTGATGGCCTGCTGCTTGCGGTCGCGCTCTTCCCAGGGCTTCAGGCGCAGGATGGCGGTGCCGTCCGTCACGGTGGGAAAGCCCACGGTCACCTGGCTGCCGCTGGCCTCCGGAATGTCGGAGTAGAACTTCTCGATGCCCAGCATGCTTTCCAGCGTGTAGTTCAGCGTCGCCCCTTCCGGCGAGCTGACGATGCCGAACACCACACCGCGGTCCTCGATGGGCGCCAGCTCGCTCTTGACCACCTTGAACAGCACGCCGCTCGCCGCCGCGACCGCCACGCCTATCACGACCACCAGCCAGCGGTGGCGCAGCGACGCCCCCAGCGCGCGCCGGTAGCCGTTGCTCATGCCGTTGAGCCAGCCTTCGATCAGGTTGTACCAGCGGCTATGGCTGCTCTGGTGCCGCAGCAGCACCGAACACATCATGGGCGTAAGCGTCAGCGCCACGAAGCCCGACACCAGCACGGCGCCGGCCAGCGCCAGCGCGAATTCGATGAACAGCCGCCCGGTGCGGCCGGTGGCGAAGGCCAGCGGCGCGTACACGGTGACCAGGGTCATGGTCATGGCGACCACGGCGAAGCCGATCTCGCGCGAACCGCGCAGCGCGGCCTCCTTGCGCGGCATGCCCTCTTCGATGTGGCGGAAGATGTTCTCCAGCACCACGATCGCGTCGTCCACCACCAGGCCGATAGCCAGCACCATGGCCAGCAGGGTCAGCGTATTGATGGAAAAGCCGAACAGGTACATCAGCGCGCAGGCGCCCACCAGCGACACCGGGATGGTGACGATGGGGATGATGCTGGCGCGCAGGTTGCGCAGGAAGAAGAAGATCACCAGCACCACCAGCACGATGGCTTCACCGATGGTGCGGAACACGGAATCGATGGAGCGCTCGATGAACACCGACGAGTCGTAGGCGATGTTCAGCTTCATGCCGGCCGGCAGGTTCTCGTTCAGGCGCGCCACTTCCTCGCGCGCCGCCTTGGACAGTTCCAGCGGGTTGGCGGTGGACTGGCGCGTCACGCCAATGTTGATGGCGGGCTTGCCGTTGAAGCGCGACAGCACGCGGTCGCTGGCGGCGGCGATCTCCACGTTGGACACGTCGCGCAGACGGACCGGATAGCCTTTGACGTTGGCGACGATCACGTTCTCGAACTGCGCGGGTGTCTGCAGGTCGGTGGAAGACACCACCGAGAACTCGCGGGCGCGCGATTCGATGC
>JALDYL010000060.1:0-25273 GCA_032153965.1 Achromobacter sp.
CCAGCTTGCCGTCGGCCGACGAGTAGTAGCCGGCCACGGCGCCGATGAATTCCTTGGGATCGATCGGGTTGCCGACTTCTTCCGACATCTGCTGCACCGGCTTGATGGCGCCCTTGGCGTACATCATGGTGGCGGTGCCGACTTCGAACACCTGGAGGATGTCGGGGGCATTGCCAGCGCGGAACGCGGCGATGCCGGCATTCATGGATTCACCGTAGTTGCCCTTGTAGACTGCCTTGACTTGGTAGTCGGGGTTCTTTTTGTTGAATTCGTCGACCAGGCCGTTGACGCGGTCGCCTAGCGCGCCTTCCATCGAGTGCCAGAATTGGATCTCGGTGGCGGCATGCGCGGAGGCGCCTGCGAAAGCCGTCATGATGGCGGCAAAGGTTAGTGCAATACGGTGGGATCGCATAGAGAGGTTCCTCCAGTTGGGCGTGACGCGGCCGGGTTGTCCGGACGCGGAAAACACGACACCTTATGAATTGTTTGTGACAAAACCGTGACTTTCACATCACTCTAAACGCCTGTCAAATTGCGCGTTTCAGGCGCGAACGAACATTTTTCTTTTTTTCTCCAACGGGGACTACCGTTTACAATCGCCTGCTATGAAAAACGAACTTTCGATTGCGTTCATTGGTGGCGGCAATATGGCGGCCGCCCTGGCCTCGGGCCTGGCCGGCAAAGTATGCGCCGCGGACAACATCCATGTCATTGACATAAACCAGGATTCGCACGCCGCCTGGCAAGCCCGCGGCATGACCACCGCGACGGCCCCCGGCGAGGCTCTGGCGGCCTGCCGCGTGTGGGTGTTCGCTGTCAAGCCACAGAACATGAAAGACGTTGTGGCTTCCACGCGTCAATGGCTGCGCGAAGACACTTTGGTGGTAAGCGTGGCGGCCGGCATCCGCGCCGATACGCTGGCGGGCTGGCTGGGCACGCCAGACGCGCCGTTCAAGCGCCTGGTGCGCTGCATGCCCAACACGCCGGCCTTGGTGGGCGCAGGCATCACCGGCCTGGCTGCGCTGGACGGGGTGGACGCCGCCGACCGGGAACTGGCCGGCCGGTTGCTGTCCAGCGTGGGTGAAGTGGTGTGGGTGGCCGACGATGCCGCGCTCGACGGCGTGACGGCCTTGTCCGGCAGCGGTCCGGCCTATGTCTTCCTGTTCCTGGAAGCGCTGGTGGCGGGCGGCCAGAAGGTCGGCCTGACAGCCGAACAGGCCAAGCAGCTGGCGCTGGGCACCTTGGCCGGGGCCACGCGCCTGGCGGCCGAATCCACCGAGCCGCTGTCCACCTTGCGCGAACGCGTGACCTCCAAGGGCGGCACCACGGCCGCGGCGCTCAACGCTTTCGGCGCCGCGGGCTTTGCCGGCATCGTCGAGGACGCCATGGCCGCCGCCGCCCAACGCTCGCGCGAGCTGGCGGAGGAGTTTGGCAAATGACGGCCACGGACGGGAGCGCAGGCTCCCGGCGCTTTGCGCTGATGAGCCGGCCGCAGTTCGCCATTGCCGTGCTGTGCATGCTGGTGGTGGTGGTCGGCTCCAACATCCTGGTCCAGGTGCCGCTGAATGACTGGCTGACCTGGGGCGGGCTGTCCTATCCGGTCGCGTTCCTGGTGACCGACGTGCTGAACCGCCGATTCGGCCCGGCGGCCGCGCGCCGCGTGGTCTGGTTCGGCTTTGCGGCGGCCCTGGCGGTGTCGGTCTGGGTGGCTTCGCCGCGCATCGCGCTGGCCTCCGGCCTGGCCTATATCTGCGCCCAGCTGGTCGACATCCAGGTGTTCGACCGCCTGCGCGATCAGCGCTGGTGGCGCGCGCCGCTGGTGTCGGGCGTGCTGGGAGCCATCCTGGACACGGCCGTGTTCTTCAGCGTCGCCTTCGCCGCCACCGGCGCGCCGTGGATGACCTGGATGATGGGCGACCTGGCGATCAAGCTCGCGGTCAATATCAGCATGCTGGCGCCGTTCCGGGCGCTGATGTGGAATCTGGCGAAGCCGGTCAACGCCTGAAAAGCGGCGGGGCCTTTGCCGGTCCGCGGCTCGCCCCGCGCTTTGAATTGGTGGATTACTACGCGCGTTAATTATTATTCGTAAGACCCGCGTAAGCACTGTATTTAAATGCGTCATTAAACGGCGTATTAATCGGCGCGTATATAAACTCCCAACCACAATTCCTTGCGCCGCGCCAGATATTAAATAAGGCCCGCTTGCGGATTCCCCAGCGATTTCATGGGCTTGTCGCCGCTATCCGTCACGATTAAAGGCGCTCGCCAAAATATTGGGGATTACACGCAGTGACAGTATGGCGGCTTGCTTCCAGAATACCGCCCACACCGTGTTTTTGCCCAAGAAGCCGGCGACGGGCGACGAGGATTAACGGATTACCCAACCGATAAACCGCGTCGGACAGAGCCGCTCAAAACCTCGCTGGAGAACTCCGCATGAAGTTTCTGAATCGCCTTACCCCGGTAGCCATGGCGCTTGGGGCACTTGCCTTGGCTGGCGCCGCGCACGCCGCCGACACGATCAAGATCGGCATTCCCCAGCCCATGACCGGCCCCAACACGCAATACGGCGACCAGATCCAGGCCGGCGCATTGACCGCGATCGAGACCATCAACGCCAAGGGCGGCGTCAAGGGCAAGAAGCTCGAACCCATCCTCATCGACGACGGCTGCGAACCCAAGCAGGCCGTGCCGGCCGCCAACCGCGTGGTCAATTCCGGCGCCAAGTTCGCCGTGGCCCATGCGTGCTCGGGCGTGACCGTGGCCGCCGTGAAGGTCTACGAGGAAGAGGGCATCGTCGGCATCACCCCGGGCGCGACCTCGCCGCTGGTCACCGACACGATCAAGCCGCACTTCTTCTTCCGCACCATCGGCCGCGACGACCAGCAAGGCCCGTACGCCGCCAGCTACATCGCCAAGACCTTGAAGCCCAAGAAGGTCGCCGTGCTGCACGACAAGCAGACCTACGGTTCGGGCGTGGCCACCCAGGTCAAGGATGCCCTGGCCAAGGAAGGCGTGAACGTCGCCATGTTCGAAGGCATCAACGTCGGCGACAGCGATTACTCGGCCATCATCACCAAGCTCAAGTCGGCTGGCGTGGACCTGGTCTACTTCGGCGGCTACCACCCCGAACTGGGCCTGTTGCTGCGCCAGTCGCGTGAACAGGGCCTGAAGGTCCAGTTCATGGGTCCGGAAGGCACCGCCAACCAGGATCTGGTGGCGATCGCCGGCCCGGCCATCGACGGCCTGCTGGTCACGCTGCCCGCCGACTTCACCAAGCTGCCCGGCAACGAGAGCATCGTGAAGGCCTTCAAGGACGCCAAGCGCGATCCGGACGGCGCCTTCCAGATGCCGGCATACGCGGCCGTGCAGATCCTGGCCGACAGCATCAACGCGGTGGGCGAAGACCCCGCCAAGGTGGCCGACTACATGCACAAGACGGCATTCAATACCGGCATCGGCAAGGTCGAGTACGACGCCAAGGGCGACCTGAAGAACTTCGAGTTCGCCGTTTATAAATGGGACAAGGACGGCAAGAAGACCCAGCTGTAAACTCGCGATCCCGCCGGCGTCGCCGGCGTGTAGGGCCTGTCGTCCTCGTTCTGCCGTAATCCGCGTAGCGATGCGCCAAAAGCGCTGTGCGGCCGGCAGGCGCAGATGTCAGGCCCTTATAAAATACGCCCAGGTTTCCGGCTCCGGGTCTCTCCACCGGGGCCGGAACCATTTGGAGCAAGAGAAATAATGTCTGACCTCATACCCCAACTTACCCAGCAATTCTTCAATGGATTGTCTCTGGGCGCGATCTACGCGTTGATTGCCATCGGCTACACAATGGTCTACGGCATCATCGGTATGATCAACTTCGCTCACGGCGAAATCTATATGATCGGCGCCTATGTCGGCCTGGTCACCCTGACGGCCATCGGCACCAATAGTGGACTGCCGCTGCCGTTCATCATCGCGGCCATGCTGGTCGTGTCCATCGTCGTCACCGGCATCTACGGCTTCAGCGTCGAACGGGTCGCCTACCGGCCCGTGCGTGGCAGCCCACGCCTGGTGGCGCTGATTTCGGCCATCGGCATGTCGATCTTCCTGCAGAACTGGGTGGCCCTGGGCCAGGGCGCGCGCGACATGGCCGTGCCATCGCTGGTGTCCGGCGCCGTGCAGTTCCACATGGGCACCGACTTCGACGTGACGGTGCCGTATTCGCGCATCATGATCATCGTGGTCACGGTGCTGCTGATGATCGGGCTGACGCTGTTCATCAAGTATTCCCGCATGGGCCGCGCCTCGCGCGCCTGCTCGCAAGACATGCACATGGCCAATCTGCTGGGCATCGACACCAACCGCGTGATCTCGTTCACGTTCGTGATGGGCGCGATCCTGGCGGCGGTGGGCGGCGTGCTGATCGCCATCACCATCGGCAAGCTCAATCCCTTCATCGGCTTTCTGGCCGGCATCAAGGCCTTTACCGCGGCGGTGCTGGGCGGCATCGGCAGCATCCCCGGCGCCATGCTGGGCGGCGTGCTGCTCGGGCTGGCCGAGACCTTCGCGGCGGCCTACATCTCCTCACAGTACAAGGACATCGTGGCGTTCTCGCTGCTGATCCTGATCCTGCTGTTCCGTCCCACCGGGCTGTTGGGCAAACCTGAGGTGGAAAAAGTCTGATGTCGAACAACAATCTGAAAAACGCCACGATGGCGGCCGTGCTGACGGCCGTCATCGTCACCCCCGTATTCGGCCTGCAGCTGATCCGCCAGGGCGCGCGCACCACGATGGAGTCGAACTGGTCGTTGGTGGCGATTGCCGCCGCGATCGTGTTTGTCTTCCAGTTGCTGCGCCCCTGGATCGCCAAGCCGTTCCAGAAGCTCAAGACCAGCCTGCCGACCTTGCCGGCGGCGCCGGCCAAGACTCACAAGCCGCTTGCGCTGCTGTTGCTGGCGATCGCGGTGATCTGGCCGTTCTTCGCCGGGCGCAGCTCGGTGGACATCGCCACGCTGGTGCTGATCTACGTGATGCTGGGCCTGGGCCTGAACATCGTGGTGGGTTTCGCCGGCCTGCTGGATCTGGGCTTCGTGGGCTTCTATGCCGTCGGCGCTTATACCTACGCCTTGCTGTACCACTGGGGCGGCTGGAGCTTCTGGGAAGCGCTGCCGTTCGCGGGCGCCATGTCGGCGCTGTTCGGCTTCATCCTGGGCTTTCCGGTATTGCGGCTGCGCGGCGACTACCTTGCGATCGTGACCTTGGGCTTCGGTGAGATGATCCGCCTCTTGCTGATCAACCTGAACACGCTGACGGGCGGGCCGGACGGCATTTCGGGCATACCCAAGCCGACGGTGTTCGGCATGGAAATGACGCGCCGCGCCAGCACGGAAGGGGGCACCACGTTCCATGAGTTCATGGGCTGGACCTTCCAGAACCAGCACATGGTGGTCTATCTGTACCTGATGGCGCTGCTGCTGGCGCTGGCCACGCTGTTCGTGTCGACCCGCCTGATCCGCATGCCGGTCGGACGCGCATGGGAAGCGCTGCGCGAAGACGAGATCGCCTGCCGTTCGCTGGGATTGAACCCCACGCGCATCAAGCTGTCGGCGTTCACGCTGGGCGCCATGTTCGCCGGTTTCGGCGGCGCGTTCTTCGCGGCGCGTCAGGGCATGGTGAACCCGGAGTCCTTCACCTTCATCGAATCGGCGCTGATCCTGGCCATCGTGGTGCTGGGCGGCATGGGCTCGCAGATTGGCGTGATCCTGGCAGCCGTGCTGCTGACGGTGCTGCCGGAAGTGGCGCGCGAATTCGCCGAGTACCGGATGCTGATGTTCGGCCTGGTGATGGTATTGATGATGATGTGGCGTCCGCAGGGGTTGTTGCCCATGAAGCGTCCCCACGTGGAGCTGTCTAAATGAGCGAGGCATTGCTGAAAGTATCCGGACTCACCATGCGGTTCGGCGGCCTCTTGGCCGTGGACAGCGTGGGGTTCGAAGTCAAATCCGACGAGGTGTTCGCCATCATCGGCCCCAACGGGGCCGGCAAGACCACGGTGTTCAACTGCGTGGGCGGCTTCTATGCGCCGACGGCGGGCGACATCACCATGGACGGCAAGGCCATCACCGGCCTGCCCAGCCACAAGGTGGCCCGCCACGGGCTGGTGCGCACGTTCCAGAACGTGCGCCTGTTCAAGCAGCTGACCGTGCTGGAAAACCTGCTGGTCGCGCAGCACACCCAGGTGGAGTCGCGCCTTTTGCCGGGCTTGCTCAAGCTCAAGTCCTACCGCCAGTCCGAGACCGACGCGCTGGCGCGCGCGGCGCAATGGCTGGATTTCATGGGCTTGCGCGAGTTCGCCAACCGCGAAGCGGGCAACCTGGCCTACGGCCACCAGCGCCGCCTGGAGATCGCGCGCTGCATGATCACCAAGCCGCGCCTCTTGATGCTGGACGAACCGGCGGCGGGCCTGAACCCCCAGGAAAAGCGCGATCTGCAGTCGCTGATCGACCAGCTGCGGCGCGAGTTCGGCGTCGCGGTGCTGCTGATCGAGCACGACATGAGCCTGATCATGGGCATTTCGGACCGCATTCTCGTCATGGAGCACGGCAAGCCCATCACGACCGGCACCCCCGAGCAGGTGCGCAACGACGAGCGCGTCATCAAGGCGTACCTGGGGGAAGAGTAATGCTTAAGCTGGATAACATTCATACCTACTACGGCGCCATCCAGGCGCTGAACGGGGTGTCGGTTGAAGTCAACAAGGGCGAGATCGTCACGCTGATCGGCGCCAACGGCGCCGGCAAGACGACGCTGCTGATGACCGTCTGCGGCAACCCCCGCGCCAAGGAAGGCACGATCACGTTCGAGGGCGAGGACATCACCCACAAGGACACGCACCACATCATGCGCAATGGCATCGCCATTTCGCCGGAGGGGCGGCGGGTCTTCAAGGACCTGACCGTGGCCGAGAACCTGATGATGGGCGGCTTCTTCGCCAAGCGCGACGAGATCCAGGCGGGCATCGACCACGTGTACGGGCTGTTTCCCCGCTTGAAGGAGCGCGCCAGCCAGCGCGCCGGCCTGATGTCGGGCGGCGAGCAGCAGATGCTGGCCATCGGCCGCGCGCTGATGACGCGTCCGCGCCTGTTGCTGCTGGACGAACCGACGCTGGGCCTGGCTCCGCTGGTGATCGCCCAGATCTTCGACATCATCCGCGAGATCCGCGAACAGGGCGTGACGGTGTTCCTGGTCGAACAGAACGCCAACAAGGCGCTGGGCGTGGCCGACCGCGGTTATGTGCTGGAAAACGGGCGCGTGGTGTTGCAGGACACCGGCGCCAATCTGCTGGTCAACGACCAGGTGCGCAAGGCGTATCTGGGCGGTTGAGTTTGCTATTCCCCGCGAAGGGAAATTGGGGCGCATCGGAAGATGCGCCTTTTTTTTCGCCAGTGGCGGGCGGGCGCGGGGAGGCTGGGCGGCTCAGGCCGCCAGCAGCTGTTCGGCCTGGTAATGGGCGATTGCCGCGCGCGCCAGTGCGTCGATGGAATCCGTCAAGGTCACGCCCAGGCTGGGGCGCAGCGCGTGCGGCACGGCCAGCGGCAGTTCGGTGCAGCCCAGCACGACGGCGTCGGCGCCGCGGGCCTTGAGGCGGGCGATGCATTCGGCGGCCGGGGCGTAGGCGTCTTCGAGGCGGTTGGCCTTGACCGCGCGGATCGAACCCATGCAATAGCGTTCGACCTCGTCGTCGTCCGGCACGATGCACTCGTAGCCTTGCGCTTCCAGATGCTGCTGATAGAGGCCCAGCTTGAGCGTGGCGGCGGTGCCCATCAGGCCGATGCGGCCGGCGGGCAGGCCCAGGCGGCGCAGGTCGTCGATGACGGCCTGGATGATGTGCAGCACGGGCAGGCCGGTGGACGCGGCGATCTGGTCGTACCAGAGGTGGGCCGTGTTGCACGGAATGGCGATGAGCCGCGCGCCGGCATTCTGCAGGAAGCGCACGCCTTCCTGCATGTAGGGCAGGGGATTCTCGCCGCCGGCCATGTAGGCGCTGGAACGGTCGGGAATGCGGGGGTCGTTGCGCAGCAGCGTGGGGATGTGCTGCTGGTCGATCGCGGCGGGCGTCAGCGCCGCCAGGCGCAAGGCAAAGGCGGCGCCCGCCATGGGGCCCATGCCGCCCAATACACCCAGGTAACAACCCTGGGAATAGCTGTTCACGTTATTCACTCCGAGGTAATGCGGTCCCGGGCGTCAGAACCTGGCCCGGGCGTTCGGCGCCGGTTCGTTCCCCGTCCCAGACCTGCTTGCCGTTGACCCACACCGCATGGATGCCCTGGCTTGCCTGAATGGGAGCTGAAAAAGTGGCCACATCTGTCACCGTGGCGGGATCGAACAGCACCAGATCAGCATGATACCCCTCCCGCAGCAGGCCGCGCTCGGCGATGCCGTATTGGTCCGCGGCGAGGCCGGTCATTTTGTGGATGGCGGCCTCCAGCGTCAGCAGGCGCTGTTCGCGCACCATGGCGCGCAGCACGTTGGTGAAGGTGCCCCATTGGCGGGGGTGCGGATGCGGGTCGAAGGGCAGGCCGTCGGAGCCCACCATGGTCAGCGGATGCGAGAAGATGCGGCCGACGTCGGCCGGATCCATCAGGAAGTAGATCGCGCCGGCGGGCGCGAGCCGTGCGATGGCGGCTTCGTCGTCCAGGCCCAGTTCCGCCATGACCTCGCTGAAGTCGCGGCCGGTGGCCTCCGGGTAGCCCTTGGACCAGGTGATCATGGTGCGGCTGGCCAGCCGCGCGCGGTCCAGCCGCAGCATGGTGGAGGTCGCGGGGTAGGGATGGCAATCGAGGCACACCGCCTGGGTGGCGGCGGCGCGGCTGATCAGGTCCAGGGTTTCGCGGCTGCGGCCGTGGTTGCGTTCGCCGGCCAGCTTGTGGTGCGAGAACACCACGCGGCAATCGAGTTCGCGGCCGATCAGCAGCGCTTCTTCCATGGCCGGGACGATGTGGTCGGCTTCGTCGCGCAGATGGGTGGCGTAGACGCCGGGACGGCCGCGCAGCGGCGCGCAGACATCGATGATCTCGGCGGTGGGCGCGGCGCTGGCCGGGGGATAGAAGGTCCCGGTGGAGACGCCGAAGGCGCCCGCATCCAGCGCCTCTTGCAGCAACTCGCGCATGGCGGCGCGTTCACCGGCATCGGCGGCGCGCGTAGTGTCTTTCATGATGGCCACGCGCAGCGTGGTGTGGCCTACCAGCGGCACCACATTGACGGCGGCGGGCGCGGCGCGCAGGGCGTCCGTCCAGGCGCGGAAGGTGCAGAAACGGAACAGCTCGGCCGGACCCAGCAGGTCCAGCGGCTGCGGGATCGCGCTGCCGGCCAATGGCGCCAGGCTGATGCCGCAATTGCCGGTGACCACGGTGGTGATGCCTTGCGAGACCTTGGGCAGCATGTCCGGGTGCGCCAGCAGGTAGCCGTCGTCGTGGGTGTGGGAATCGATGAAGCCGGGCGCCAGCGTCAGGCCGGTGGCGTCGATGACCGGCACGCCGGCGGGATGGGCGAAGTCGCCCACCGCCACGATGCGGCCGTCATGCACCGCCAGGTCGCCCTGGCGGACGGACCCGCCGGTGCCGTCGATAAGCGTGGCGCCCGCCACGATGAAGTCTGCTTGCAGCATGCGCGCGCTCATGTTCAGTCGAGTTTCTCGATGCCGGCGCCGTCGATGATCTGTTGCCACTTGGCGGTTTCGCGGTCGATCAGCTGCTTGAACTCGGCGGGCGAGCCGCTGGCCGGTTCCGCGCCCAGCGTGGCCAGGCCGGTGCGGACTTCGGGCGCCTGCAGCGCCTTCTGGATGGCGGCGTTCAGTGTGGCGACCACTTCCGGCGGCGTGCCCTTGGGCGCGACCACGCCGCCCCAGGCCACGGTTTCATAGCCCTTCAAGCCGGCTTCGTCCAGGGTGGGCACGTCGGGCATCAGCGCCAGGCGCTTCAGGCTGCTCACGCCGATGGCGCGCACCTTGCCGCTCTTGACCAGCGGGGTCGCTTCGGAGGTGTTGACGAACAGGTAGTCCAGGCGGCCGCCCAGCAGATCCTGGATGGCGGCGGGGCCGCCGTTGTACGGAATGAACATGACGTCGAGCTTGGCCATGCTCTTGAACAGTTCGCCGCCCATGTGGCCGGTGGTGCCCACGCCCGATGCGCCGTAGGACAGGCGGCCGGGTTCCTTGCGGGCGCGGTCGATCAGGTCCTGCACGCTCTTGATGGGCGAGTCGGCCGGCACGATCAGCGCGTTGTACAGGTCGAACAGATGGGCCACGGGTGTCAGGTCCGCGTCCACGTCGTAGGGCAGGCGCTTGAAGAGCGAGCGGTTCACGGCCAGCGTGTTGATGTTGCCGTAGCCGATCGTGTAGCCGTCGGGTGCGGCGCGCTTGACCAGAGCGATGCCGATGTTGCCGGCGGCGCCGGGGCGGTTTTCGACCACCACCGTGGCGCCGGTGTCGCGCGCCAGCTGGGTCGTGATCAGGCGCGACAGCACGTCGGGCGAGCCGCCGGCGGCGGATGGCACCACGAAGGTGATGGGCTTGTCGGGATAGGCGCCGGCGGTGGCGCCGGCCGACATGGCGGCGCCGAGCGCCAGCGCGGAAAGGCCGCGGAAGAGTGTGCTGCGCATGGTGGATTTCCCCTGGTTTTCTAGTGTTGAGGCCGGCAGGTTACACCCCGGGCCGGTCCAGGCCCTCATCGAAAAATGTCGAAAACCTATAATCGGGCGTTATCGGTTCAGTGCTGATTTGCCAGGGGAAAAAATGGATGAGCATGCCTACGCGGACGAGGTCGGACCCACTGCCGGCCGGCCCTTGAACCTGCGCCAGATCGAGGTGTTTCGCGCCATCATGATGGCCGGATCGATCAGCGGCGCGGGCCGCATGCTGCATGTCTCGCAACCCGCCGTCAGCCGCGTGCTGGCGCTGACCGAGAGCCGCCTGGGCTACAAGCTGTTCGAGCGCGTCAAGAGCCGCTTGTCGCCGACGGCCGAGGCGCGGCGGTTGTACGCGGAAGTGGAGCAGGTCTATGGCGGCATCCAGCGCGTGAACGACCTGGCCGCCAGCCTGGGCCAGTCGGGCGCGGGCATGCTCAAGGTCGTGGCCAGCGCCAGTTTCGGGCAGCGCCTCATTCCCATGGCGCTGGACCGTTTCCGCGGCAGCAACGCGGACGCGCGCGTCGATTACCGCAGCGTGACCTTCGACGAACTGGCAGCGTACTTCCTGTCGGGCCAGGCGGACATAGGCGTTTCCATGCAGCCGCCCGACCATCCCAATCTGCGGTCGGTGCTGCTCGCGCGGGTGCCCATCGTCTGCGTGCTGCCCGCCGGCCATCCGCTGGCGGCGCGCGATGCGGTGCGGCCGGAGGATTTCAATACGGCGGCCTGGATCGGCTATCCGCGCGATACGCCGTTGGCGCGCGCGCTCAAGCCGTTCTTCGGCGAGGGGCCGGCCTGCGCGGCGGCGGTGGAGGTGCATTCGCCCGTGACCGCCTGTTCCTTCGTGCAGCAGGGCCTGGGGCCGGCCCTGGTCGACGCCTGGTGCGTGACGCCGGACCAGGCCGCGCACATGGCCTTGCGCCCGATATCGCCGTCGGCCAGCGTGGAGATCTGGGCCACGCATTCGAATCTGAGCGCGCCGCCCTTGCTGGCGCGGCGCTTTCTGGCGGCGGTGAAGAAGACGCTGGAAGAGGGCGCGCCGCCGGATCTGGCGGCGGCGCCGCAAGCTTCCCGCTGAGGGCTTGCGCCAGCGCGCGCAAGCCCCTGTAGACCTTACAGGCCTTCGGCCTTCAAGGCGGCCTGGACGCCCTTGTCGGCTTCCATGCGCTTGAAGAAGGCGGCCAGGTTGTCCAGGCCCGACAGGTTCACTTCCTTGCCATGCGCCCAGCGCAGCACCACGTACAGATAGGCGTCGGCGATGGAGGGCGTGGCGCCCGTCAGGTAGGACTTGCCGGCGAGCTGTGCGTCCAGCTGCGCGAACAGCTTGCTCAGCAGCGCGGAGGCGGAGGCGGCCAGTTCCTTCTGCGCGGCCTCGTCGCCCAGGAAACGCGGGGCGCCGAAGATCATCGAGAAGGTCTTGTGGATGTCCGAGTTGATGAAGCCGAGCCAGCGGCGCACTTCGGCGCGCGAGCGGGGCGAACCGTCGCCCAGCAGCTTCAGTTCCGGCGCGTGTTCAGCCAGGTATTCGAGGATCGCGGCGTTCTGCGTCACGGTCCAGCCGTCGTGCGCCAGCGCGGGCACGGCGCCCAGCGGGTTGACCTTCAGGAACTCCGGGCCCTTGAGCTCGTCGCGGCTCAGCTTGTGCGTTTCGTAGGGTTTGCCGATCCATTCCAGAACGATGTGGGAAGCGAGCGAGCACGCGCCGGGCATGTAGTACAGTTTCATCAGATGGGGTCTCCTGAGAGCAAGGACGGGGATCTCCGTTCCTGGCCGATATGGTACGCCACCCGTTGCCGGAGATGCCCATGCCGTCACGCCCCGCCGCGAGCACGCGCGCGCTGTTCCTGTCGTTCACCTTCTGCGCCGCGCTGTCCGTGTCCGCGCAGCCCGGTCCCGAACCCGCCTCCGTCGCGGCCCGCGTCACGGCCGTGGTGGGTGGACTCAACCATCCCTGGGCCATGGCCTTTCTGCCCGAAGGCGGCGTGCTCATTACCGAGCGTCCCGGCAGCCTCAGGCTGCTGCGCATTCCGGGCGGCTTGTCCAAGCCGCTGGCCGGCGTGCCCAAGGTCGCGGCGCAGGGCCAGGGCGGCCTGCTGGACGTGGCGCTGTCGCCGGATTTTGCCAAGGACCGGTACGTCTACCTGTCCTATGCCGAGGCCGAGGGCTCGAAGAGCGGCACCGCCGTGGGCCGCGGCCGCCTGTCCGCCGATGGCGCGGCGCTGGAGGATTTCCGCGTCTTGTTCCGCCAGCAACCCAAGCTGTCGTCGGGCCTGCACTACGGGTCGCGGCTGGTGTTCGACGGCAAGGGCTATCTCTATATCTCGCTGGGCGAGAACAACCAGCGGCCCACCGCGCAAGACCTGGACAAGCTGCAAGGCAAGGTAGTGCGGCTGAAGGCCGACGGTTCGGTGCCGCCCGACAATCCCTTCGTCGGCCAGGCCGGCGCGCGGCCGGAGATCTGGTCCTATGGGCATCGCAATCCGCAGGGCATGGCGCTCAATCCCTGGAGCGGCCAGCTCTGGGAGAACGAACACGGGCCGCGCGGCGGCGACGAAATCAATCTGGTCCAGCGCGGCAAGAACTACGGCTGGCCGCTGGCCACCCACGGCATCAATTACTCGGGCCAGCCCATCCCCGAAGCCAAGGGCGCGGACCTGGCCGGCATGCAGCCGCCGCTGTACTGGTGGCCCAAGTCGCCGGCGATCAGCGGCATGGCTTTCTACGACGCGGACCGGTTTGCGGCCTGGCGCAATTCCGTGTTCATCGGCGCGCTGGCCAACCAGAACCTGATCCGCCTGACCTTGGACGGCGACCGCGTGGTGGCCCAGGAGTGGCTGCTGACGGATCGCAAGCAGCGGATACGCGACGTGCGGCTAGGGCCGGACGGCTATGTGTATGTGTTGACCGACGCCTCGCCCGGCGAATTGCTGCGCCTGGCGCCGGCTGATTCCGGAGGATGAACGCCATGAAACCGTATGAGCTGATCGGGTCCGCGGGTTGTGGATCCGCCATCGTCGAGATGGCGCTGGTGCTGGCCAACGTGCCGCACACGCTGACGGACCTGCCGTACCTGAAGCCCTGCGCCGAGCGCGACCGGCTGCTGCAATTGAATCCGCTGGGGCAGGTGCCGACCCTGATCCTGCCGGACGGCGAGGTCATGACCGAGAGCGCGGCCATGATCCTGCACCTGAACGACGTGGCGCCCCAGGCGGGGCTGGCGCCCGCGGCGGACAAGCCGGAGCGGGCGCGCTTTCTCAATCTGCTGATTCGGCTGGTGGCGGCGGTCTATCCCACGTTCACCTATGGCGACAACCCGCCGCAATGGACCACGGAAGGCCCGGCCGCCGATTTGCTGCGCCAGCGTGTGCACACGCGGCGCGCGGATCTATGGCAGGAGCTGGAGCGCCATGCCGGCGCGCCGCACATGCTGGGCCGGCGGTTTTCGGCGCTGGACCTGTACGTGACCGTGATGACGCGCTGGCGTCCGGGGCCATCGTGGTTCGGCGCGGTGTGTCCGGCCCTGACCGCCGTGGCGCGCGAGGCGGCGCTGGAACCGAATGTGGAGCGGGTGCTGCGGCGGCATTTTCCGCCGCCCACGGAATAGCCGGACCTCAGGCTTTGGCCGGCTTGCGGCTCCTGGACTTGGCGCGGGCTTCGCGCACGGCGATGTACACGCCGCTGCCGGCGATGAAGAGCGAGCCCAGGTAGGCATAGGCATCCGGGGCCTCTTGCCAGAAGATCCAGCCCAGGACGGTGGCCCAGATCAGCCCGGTATAGTCGAAGGGCGCGACCACCGAGGCGGGCCCGATGCGGAATCCCTGCGTGATCAGCGCCAGGCCCAGCGTGCTGAACAGCGCCACCGCGCCGAAGTACGGCAGGTCGGCCGCCGCCGGCGTCTCCCACACCAGGGGCAGGGCGACCGCGCTGCAGACCAGCTGGCCCAGCACGATGTAGAGCGTGGTCGTCAGCATGCCTTCGTTGCGGTTGATGCCGCGCGCCGTGATCATCATCACCCCGTAGAGCATCGCGGTGACCAGCGGCAGCAGGGTTGCCGCCTGGAAGGTGTCGGCGCCAGGCCGCACCACGATCAGCACGCCGGCAAAACCGGCCAGCACGGCCAGCCAGCGCTTGCCGTCCACGCGCTCTTTCAGCACCAGCACGGACAGCGCGGTCACGAACAAGGGCGCGGCGAAGGCGATGGCGGTGGCTTCGGCCAGCGGCAGCGAGCGCAGGCCCAGATAGAAGCAATAGGCCGACACCACGTTGATGGCGCCGCGCGCCAGGTGCAGGCCAGGATGCGCGGTGCGCAACACCCGGCGTCCGCCCAGCCACAGCGCCAGCGTGGCGACGAAAGGCAGCGCGATCAACGCGCGCAGGAACAGGATCTGCAGCGGGTTGTAGTGGGCGCCCAGCCATTTGGCGTTGGCGTCGCTCAAGGTCAGGAAGAAGATGCCGCCCACCACACAGGCGATGCCTGCTGCGGCGGATTGGGTGTGGGCGGCGGGGAGTACGGAAGAGGTGGACATCTACAGCCTGGGAGGGTGGGCGGTTCCGGCCGCCTGAAAGGAAAAAAGGGAAAGGAAGGAAAAGGGATTCAACCCTGGGCGCGATAGGCCGCCAGCGCGACCATGGCCCATGCCGCCAGGAAGGCGACGCCGCCGAAAGGCGTGACGGCGCCCAGCCAATGCGTGCCCGTCAGGGACAGCACGTACAGGCTGCCGCAGAACAGCACGATGCCGACGAACATCACCACGCCGGCCGCGGACAACAGGGACGAACCGTAGCGCGCGCCCAGCAGCGCGACGACGAACAGGCCCAGCGCATGGATCAGGTGATAGAGCACGCCGGTCTGCCAGACCGACAGCAGTTCCGGCGTGAGCATGCGCTTGAGGCCATGGGCGCCGAAGGCGCCGGCGCCCACCGCCACCATGAGATTCAACGCCGCGAGTATCGTCAGCTGCCGGTCCGTCATCGCCAGTCCTTATGAGTGTCTGATTAATCGTGTTACAGCCGCCTATGATATGCCCAAATCCGGCGCCTATCCGGGAGCATGGCATTGTTGGGGACGGATCTTGTGGTGGAGTTTCCAAATGGGATATCATAAATTCAATTTGGAATTTCTGGTGCGCCCGCAGCCGTGGCGCCCAGGCTTGCAGGAGCCCGTGCCATGAGCGTAGCCGCCCTCGAAAAAACCCCCGCCAAACGTCCGTCGCGCCATGCGGCGGCGCGCGCCAGGCAGTTGTTCCGCAGCCTGGTCGACAGCCCGCTGGTCGACATGGCGCGCGACGTGCGCCGCGGCCTGCCCGCGCAGATGGTGGACGACGCCGCCGACTACCTGCAGGTGCCAAAGTCTGAAATCATGGCCATCACCGAGGTCAAGGCGGCCTCGCTGTCGCGCTGGAGCCGCGAGGGCCTGATGCTGCCCCTGGGCGAATCCGACCGCCTGGCCCGCGTCGCGCGGGTGGCGCGGGTGGCGCGCCAGGTGCTGGGCAGCGATGAAGAAGCAGTGGCCTGGCTGAACACGCCAGTGCCTGCGCTGGGCAACGTCAAGCCGCTGTCGCTGCTGACGTCCGACGCCAGCAGCCGCATCGTCGAGGACACGCTGGCGCGCGCCGCGGCGGGCGTCTACGCATGACCGACGACAGCGTTTCGATCTGGCGCATCGGCACTACCGCAGGCACCTACCGCGCCGACGATTTGAGCGGGGCGGGGGCAGCGGCCGTGGGCGGGCGCTACAACAGTCCGGGCACGCCGGTGGTCTACGCCTCGGCCAGCGTGGCGTTGGCGGTACTGGAAACCGTGGTGCATTTCGCGGTCCGGGCGTCCGAGCAGGCCAACCGCTATCTGATCGAGCTGGCGGTGCCGCGCGCCGTGCACGAAGCCCGCCAGACGCTGAGCCTGAGGCAGCTGCATGACGATTATCCGTTCTGGGACGCCGTGCCTTTCGCCGAAGCGTCGCAGGCCGTGGGCGACAACTGGGTGCAGTCCGGCGTGTCGGCGCTGCTGGAACTGCCCAGCGCCATCGTGCCTTACCGGGGCGTTCCGGACTGCAATTTCCTGATCAATCCGGCGCACCCCGACGCCGAGCATATCGTGGTGGTGCGGCGCGAACGCTTCATCTACGATCCGCGCCTGCGACCCGCCTGACTTCAGTTCGTCAGCACCGCGCGGCCCACGACCTTGCCGGCCCGCAGCGACGCCAACACGCTGTCGGCCTCGGCCAGCGCATGACGGTGTACCGGCATGGGCGGCACCTTGCCAGCGCGCACCAGTTCCATCAGTTCCTGCAATTCGGCCAGGTTGCCGACGTAGCTGCCGATGATGGACAAGGCCTTCATGGGGATCATCGCGATCGGCCAGGACGATGCGCCGCCGAACAGGCCCACGATGATCAGCTTGCCACCCTTGGTCAGGAAGTCGAAGGCCAGCGAGGTGGTGGCGGGCGCGCCGACCAGGTCGATGGCAGCCTGCACGGGTTTGCCGCCAGCCGCCTTGATGATCTGCTGCGCGGCATCGGGCGCGGCGCCGTCGATGGCGGCGAGTGCGCCGGCTTCCAGCGCGGCCTGGCGCTTGGCCGGGTCGATGTCGACGACGATGGCGCCCGCGCCGCCCAGGGCCTTGATCAGCGTCAGGCTCATCAGGCCCAGGCCGCCCGCGCCGAAGATGACCACGGGGTGCGAACGGTACACGTCCGCGCCGATCTTCTTCAGCGCCGAATAGGTGGTGAGACCGGAGCAGGCATAGGGCGCGATCTGCGCGGGATCGAGGTCGCCGATGTCGATCAGGTAGCGCGGGTGCGGCACCAGGATGTGGTCGGCGTAGCCGCCGGCGCGGTGCACGCCCAGGCAGGCGGGCGCGGAGCAATGGTTTTCCATGCCGGCCAGGCAGGGCGGGCAGTTGCCGCAGCCGATCCAGGGATAGACCAGGTAGTTGCGGTCGGCCGCCAGCCCCTGGGCGTCGGGGCCGGCGGCGACCACGGCGCCCACGGTTTCGTGGCCCATGGTCAGCGGCAGCGAGACTCCGCGGTCCTTCAGCGACAGCGTGCGGCCCTGGCCCAGGTCGTAGCCGCCTTCCCACAAGTGGATATCGCTGTGGCAGACGCCAGCCGCGCGGACCTTCAGCAGCACCTGCGACCCTTGCGGCGTGGGGGTGGGCGGGTTCATTTCCTGCAAGGGCTCGCGGAAGTTCACGACGCAATAGCACTTCATGGGATGTCTCCTCCTGGGTGTTTTTACGACCGGCCCGCAAGGCGGGCGCGGCGGGGCTAGGCTATTTCTTCACGGTCGGGCATTCGCTGTCCGCCAGCGACACGAAGACCTTTTCGCCCGGCACCGTGGACAGGATGCGGTAGAAGTCGCCGGGGTACTTGGATTCGGCGGGTTTCTTCACTTCGACCAGATACAGGTCCATGATGACGCGGCCGTCTTCGGGGCGCACCCGGGCATTCTTGATCAGTTTGGTGGTGATGGGCAACTCGCGCATCTTCTGGTTGACGGTGGCGCCGTCGAAGGAACCGGCGGCCTGGGCGGCCTGCAGGTAGTGCGTGGTGGCGACGTAGCTCAGCGCCTGCACGATGGACGGCGCGCGCGTCACGCCCATCTTCTTCTGCCAGCGCTGGGTCCAGGCCCGGGTGTCCTCGTCCGCGTCCCAGTAGAAGCCGGTGGGGAAGGTCAGGCCCTGCGCCACGGGCAGGCCCATCGCCTGCACGTCGTTGATGAAGGTCAGGAAGGTCAGCATGCGTTGCTTGCCGCCGGTCAGCCCGAATTCCTGGGCCTGCTTGATCAGGTTGACCAGGTCGCCGCCGGCGCTGGCCAGGCCCACCACGTCGGCCTTGGAGGACTGCGCCTGCACCAGGAACGAAGCGAAGTCCAGCGCGCCCAGCGGATGGCGCGTGCTGCCCAGCACCTTGCCGCCCGCCTTGTCCACGAAGCGCGAGGCGTTGGATTCGAGCGACTTGCCGAACACATAGTCGGTGGTGATGAAGTACCAGGACTTGCCGCCGCTTTCGACCACGCTCTTGACCACCGCATTGGCCAGGGCATAGGTGTCGGGCGCCCATTGCGTGCTGAGGTTGCTGCACTGCTTGCCGCTGAAGTCGCCGGCGAAGCCGCCGCTGATGAGCGCGGTTCCGCCTTTTTCGCGCGCCACGCCCTGCGCGGCCAGGCCGGCGGAGCTGGCGCCGCCGTCCACCACGGCCACCAGGCCCTGCGTATCGAACCAGCGGCGGACCAGCGCCGAGGCCACGTCCGCCTTGTTCTGGTTGTCCGCACCTATGACTTCCACGGTCTTGCCGGCCACCTTGCCGCCGAAGTCCTCGACCGCCATGCGCACGGCCATCTCGGAGCCCAGCCCGCCCAGATCCGAATAGATGCCGGAACGGTCGTTGGACACGCCCAGGCGCACCACGTCGGATTGGGCTTGGGCCGCGCACGCGGCCAGCGAGGCGGCCAGCGCCGCCAACAGGGGTTTGATACGCATCTGCTTGCCTCCCGGCCCGGTGGGGCCGAAGAATTATCGGTTTGTCGTTGGGATGCTGTGTATCTGCTTGCGGCGCGCCAGTTCTCCATCTGGCCGAAAATTATTTCACATTGGTGAAAGAAAATTCTTGTGCAAGAATTTAGGTTCGCACATGTGAAAAGTCAACATAGTGGATTTCCCAAGCCGAAGCGCGGCCGCGCCGGCTGGAGGAACGCCGCGCGAGGAGTCGACGCATGGAAGTGAAGCTCGTCGCAAGAACGCTGGAACTGATAGAACTGTTCGCCCAGGAGCGGCGGCCGATGCCGCTGACCGAGCTGGCGCAGGGGCTGGGCGCGCCCATGTCCAGCTGCCTGGCGCTGGTGCGCACGCTGGTGGCGCGCGGTTATCTCTACGAGGTCCGGCGCCGCGCGGGCTATTACCCCACGCCCAAGCTGCAAGCCTTGAGCGGGCTGATCCAGTCGGGCGATCCGTGGATGGAGCGGGTGCGCCCGCAGCTCGCGGCGCTGCGCGACGCGGCCAATGAAACGGTGATGCTGGGCAAGATCCAGGACGGCGCGGTGCTGTTCCTGGATATGGCAGAATCGACGCATCCGGTGCACTACGCGACCCGGCCCGGCGTGCGGCGGCCTTTGCACACCAGTGCGGTGGCCAAGGCCATTCTGGCGCGCCTGGGGCCCGCCGAACGCGAGAGCATCCTGGCGGGTGCCGAATACGAACGCTATACGGAGCGCACGCTGGTCACGCGCCAGGCGCTGCTGGATGAAGTGGAGCGGACGGCGGCCAGGGGCTGGGCCGAGAATGCCGGCGAAAGCGTGGCCGATCTGACCGGGCTGGCGGTGGCGTTGGACCTGGGCGGCGAATGGTACGCGCTGTGCATGGCGGGGCCCACGTCGCGGGTCGCCGAGAGGCGCGCGGAGAACCTGCGATTGCTGACCGAGGCGGCGGAAACGATCCGCCTGGGCCGCGAAGGCTAGGGGTCGCACAAGGCTCCCGCCCATGACCGCCGGCGTCAGATCCGCGCACCGCCGTCACGGCGCGCGGCGGCGGCTCAGGAGCCTCGGCGCATCAGCGTGGACTTGCCGAACAGGCTTTCGATCAGGTCCACCGCCAGTTCCGCGGTCTTGTTGCGCACGTCGAAGGCCGGGTTCAGTTCAACTACGTCCAGCGACCGCATCAGGCCGGTGTCGGCGATCATTTCCATGCACAGCTGGGCTTCGCGGTAGGTGGGGCCGCCGGCGACAGTAGTGCCCACGCCCGGCGCGATTTCCGGGTCCAGGAAGTCCACGTCGAAACTGACGTGCAGATGGGTATCGGCGTCCAGGCCGGCCAAGGCCGCTTCCATGGTGGCGCGCATGCCCATTTCGTCCAGGTAGCGCATGTCGAAGACTTCCAGCCCGGCTTCATGCACCAGGCGCTTTTCGCCCTGGTCCACGCTGCGGATGCCGATCTGCCGCACCCAGCCCGGCTCGATGTCGGGCGTCTGGCCGGACAGGCCCGTGATCTGCGCCGGACCGTAGCCGCACAGGCAGGCCACCGGCATGCCATGGATGTTGCCGGTGGGCGTGAGCGCGTGGGTATTGAAGTCGGCATGGGCGTCCAGCCACAGCACGCGCAGCTTCTTGCCTGTTGCGCGGCAGTGGCGCGCGACCGCGCTGATCGAGCCTATGCCCAGGCAGTGGTCGCCGCCCAGCAGGACGGGCAGGCGGCCCTGGCTCAATTCCTCGTGGACGGCGTCGTGCACCGCGCGGTTCCAGGCGGCGACTTCCTCCAGGTGGCGGTAGCCGTCCACCGGCGGCAGCCAGGGATTGGCGGGGCCGTAGAGGTTGCCGCGGTCGGTCACCTGGAAGCCTTGAGCCTCGATGACCGGGCCCAGGTCCGCCACGCGCAGGGCTTCGGGCCCCATGGACGCGCCGCGCGCGCCGGCGCCGACGTCGGTGGGCGCGCCGATCAGGGTGACGTGATGGGGCAGGTTGGCGGTGTTCTGCAAGTCGCGGACTCCGGTAGGGTGCATCAAGTGGCGGATAGTACCGCGCTCAATTGGTCGCAGGCCCAGTCGATCTGCTCGCGCGTCACGATCAGGGGCGGCGACAGGCGCAGCGTGTGGCCGTGCGTGTCCTTGACCAGCATGCCGCGCGCCTGCAGACGCTCGCACCACAGGCGCGCGCCGCCGGCGTCGGGTTCCAGTTCCACGGCCAGCATCAGGCCGCGTCCGCGCACTTCGCGCACCGGACCGGGCAGCGTGCGCAGACGGTCCAGGAAGTAGGAACCCATGGTCGCCGCGTTTTCTATCATGCCTTCCTCGGTCAGCACGCGCAGCGCGGCGCGCGCGATGGCGCAGGCCAGCGGGTTGCCGCCGAAGGTGCTGCCGTGCTGCCCGGGCTGGAACACGCCCAGCACGTCGGCGTTGGACAGCACCGCCGACACCGGGTAGAAGCCGCCCGACAGCGCCTTGCCGATCAGGGTGACGTCGGCTTCGATGCCTTCGTGCTCTTCGGCCAGCAGCTTGCCGGTACGGCCCAGGCCGGTCTGGATTTCGTCCAGGATCAGCGTGATGCCGCGCTCGGTGCAGCGCTGGCGGACCCGCGCGAAATAGCCCGGGGGCGGCATGACCACGCCCGCTTCGCCCTGTATCGGCTCCACCAGGAAAGCCACCGTGTTGGGCGTGATGGCGGCGTCGAAAGCCGCGTAGTCGCCGAAAGGCACGATCTTGAAGCCCGGCGCGAACGGTCCATAGTGGCCATAGGCGTCGGGATCGGTCGAAAAACCCACGATGCCCAGCGTGCGGCCATGGAAGTTGTTGGCGCAGACGATGATCTCGGCCTGGTTTTCCGGCACGCCGCGCACCTCGTAGCCCCATTTGCGCACGGCCTTGATGGCGGTTTCCACGGCTTCCGCGCCGCTGTTCATGGGCAGGATCTTGTGCGCTCCGGTCAGGCGCGCCAGGTCTTCGTAGAACGGCGCCATCTGGTCGTGGCGGAAGGCGCGCGAGGTCAGCGTGAGCTTCTGCGCCTGCTCGGTCATGGCGGCCAGGATGGCGGGATGGCAATGCCCCTGGTTGACGGCCGAATAGGCCGACAGGCAATCCAGGTACTTGCGGCCGTCCACGTCGTAGAGCCAGACGCCGCTGCCGCGCGCGATGACCACGTCGAGCGGATGGTAGTTGTGCGCGCCGAGCTGGTCTTCGACGCGATCGCGGTGGCTGGCGGCGGACTGCGCGCCCGGCGGGGTGTTCAATACCGCGCTCATGAGCGTCTCCCGAGGAGGTATTGCAGCCATCTTAGCGCCGCAAGCCGGTCCGCGGCATTGCCATTGCGTGACAAAGGCCATTGCAGGCAGCGGCTGCGAGCTGCTGCACAATAGCGGCTGCGCGGGGCCTGGCCCTGCTTTTCTTCCTGGAAGATCCTTATGTTGCTGCACCCTTTGCTACTGAAACTCACCCGTTGCGCGGCGGCGGCCGGGCTGGCCCTGGCTTGCGCCGCCAATGCCGTGGCGCAGGACAAGCCGCTGCGCATCGGCGTGATTCCCAGCGTCGCCAACGCCGCCACCGAGATCGCGATCGCTCAGGCCAAGAAAGAAGGCCTGGAGGTCAAGCTGGTGGAATTCAACGACTGGGTGCTGCCCAATATCGCGGTCGCCGATGGCTCGGTGGACGCGAACTTCTTCCAGCACGAACCCTTTCTGGAACTCTTCAACCAGCGCCGGGGCGCGGACCTCAAGCCCATCGCCTACGGCTATTCCACCACCATCGGCCTGTTCTCCAAGAAGCTGAAGAAGGGCGACGCGATGCCCGAGGGCGCGACCATCGCGGTCCCCAACGACCCGGTCAACACCGGCCGGGCGCTGTTGCTGCTGGAATCCATCGGCCTGATCAAGCTCAAGCCCGGCGTGGCGCACCAGGCCGCGCTGGAAGACGTGGTGTCGAACCCCAAGAAGCTGAAGTTCGTGCCGATCGAGGGCTCGCAGTCGGCGCGCACCTTCGACGACGTGACCGCGTCCGTCACCTACACCACCTTCGCCAAGCAGGCCGGCTTGAACGAGAAGGACGGCCTGGCCTTCGACAACACCGATCCGGCCAATGTGCGGCGCTATGCGATCCGCTGGGTCGCCACGCCGGCCGGCGCGCAGGATCCGCGCCTGCTGAAGTTCATTTCCATCTACCAGAACTCGGCAGAAGTGAAGGCCAAGCTGCGTAGCCTGTACGGCGATCTGATCGACTTTCCCTGGTAGCGCGGACGCTGGCCGAGGGGGGGCGGGCATTGACGATTCTTGGCAGTTGGCTTCAGGGATAACTCGTATACTGACCCCAATTTCCATCCCGCCCCAGGAATAGGCGCCGCCATGGCCCGTCCGCTGGGGGCGCCATCTCCCCTCGTACCCAAAGCCATGCGTATTCCATCGCCCGATGATGCCGCTCATGCTCCAGCGCTGCCCGTTGACGACGGCCGCATCCTGGCAGCGGCCGGCGCGATCCTGGCGGTGGGGCCGCAAGGCTGTTTTTTCGAAGTGCTGGTCGGCCGCACAGTCGCGGACATGGGCGTGGATTACGCCTGGGTGCGGTTGCAGGGCGCCGGCGGCGCGGCGGAGCTGATCGCCAGCGCCAGCTGCCGCGCGGGTTTGGCGGCGGATCCCGCAGGCGCGGGCGAGGCCTTGCATGCGTGGCTGGCGGACCAGACATCGCAATCCTGTCTGCAAGAGATGCCGCAAGACGATCCCTGGCTGGCCGAGGCCGGCGTGCGGGCCTGCGTGGCGCGCACGCTGTTCGACGCGAACGGGGTCGCCTGCGGCCACCTCGCTTTCCTCTTCAGGCGCGAGCTGGCCGATGCGTCAGCCCATGCCGGCGCGCAAGCCATACTGGCCAGCTTCGCGCAGCACGCGGTGCTGAGCGCGGCCGCGCGGGAGCGCGAGCTGGCGCGGCTGAACGAAGTCATCGCCCAGTTCGGCGCGTTGTTCCGGACGGCGCCGGTGCTGATCAACGCCTTCGACGAGGACGGCCGCTGCACCTTGTGGAACGACGCCTGCGCGCGGCGCTTCGGCTGGTCGGAAGCCGAGATCAAGCAAAGCCTGGATCCTTTCGCGCTGTTCTATCCCGATCCGGCCGTCCGCGATAAGGCGATGGATAGCGTGCGGGCTCGGCCCGACCGTTCGTTCCGCGAATGGCAGCCGCGCACACGCGATGGCGAGCAATTGTCGGTGCTGTGGTCCAACGTCAAGCTGCCCGACGGCAAGGTCGTGAACCTGGGCATGGACGTCACCGAAAGCCGGCGGGCCGAGGCCGCGCTGGCGCGCATGGCCCGGGTGGACAGCCTGACCGGCTGTTGGAACCGCGCCGAAATCCTCAAGCGCATGGAAGAGCGCCTGGCCGACGGCCGGCGCGGTCTAGGAGGACCGACCACGGCGCTGATGCTGGACCTGGACTACTTCAAGCAGGTCAACGACCGCTACGGGCATCTGGGGGGCGACGTCGCGCTGCGGCATTTCTGCGATCAGTTGCGCAGCTGTCTGCGCGAAGGCGATTCGATCGGCCGGTTGGGCGGCGAGGAGTTCCTGGTGCTGCTGGCGGATGGCGACGCGGCCTTGGCGCGCGCGATCTGCGAGCGCCTGCGCGCCTGCCTGCGGCAGCATCCGGCGGACATCGACGGCGCGTTGGTGACGCTCTCCGTCAGCGGCGGCATTGCGGGCTTTCTACCCGACGACGCCACCGCCTCGGACGTGCTGCGACGGGCGGATTTTGCGCTCTATCAGGCCAAGCGGTCCGGACGGGATTGTGCGGTGGAGTACCACCGCTGAGCGCTGGACGTCGGCGCTGCCGGCCTCAAGCTTGGCGCGTCCGGCGCGTCCGGCGCGGGTGGCGTTCAGGCAGTGGCCTGGCCGCCCGCCGCGCGCCGGCCGTTCAGGCGCCAATGCAAGCCCAGCGCCGCGGCGGCCAGCGCGCAGGCGGCGGCCAACCCCAGCGCTTCGAAGCCGGCATGGGTGTAGATGGTTCCCGCGATGGCGGTGCCGACGCTTGCGCCCAGGTAGGTGGTGCAGGTGTTCAGGCCCAGCACGGCGCCGCGCTCGTCGGGCCGGGCCCGCGACAGCAGCAGCACCAGCAGGTTCAGGCTCAGCTGCGAGGCCGCGCCCCACA
>JALDYL010000061.1:0-25033 GCA_032153965.1 Achromobacter sp.
AGGCTGTCATGGCACAAATCGTCCTGTTCGAGAACATCCACCCGAGCGCCCGCGCTGTTTTTGAAGCCGCCGGCTACTCCGACATCGTCACGCATGCCGCCGCCCTGCCGGCGTCGCAACTGAGCGACGCCCTGCGCGGCGCTCAGGTGGCGGGGATCCGTTCTCGCACGCACCTGGATGCCGCCCTGCTGTCCGGCAACCCCGACCTGCGCGTCGTGGGCTGCTTCTGCATCGGCACCAACCAGGTCGACCTGGATGCGGCCATGCAGCGCGGCATCCCGGTATTCAACGCGCCGTTCTCGAACACCCGCTCGGTGGCCGAACTGGTGTTGGGCGAAGCCATCTTGCTGCTGCGCCGCATTCCCGAAAAGAACGCCCGCGTGCACCTGGGCCACTGGGACAAGAGCGCCGCGGGCGCATTCGAGACCCGCGGCAAGACGCTGGGCATCGTGGGCTACGGCAACATCGGCTCGCAGATCAGCACGCTGGCCGAAAGCCTGGGCATGCGCGTCATCTACCACGACGTCGAAGCCAAGCTGCCGCTGGGCAATGCCCGGCCCGCCGCCACCTTCAACGATCTGCTGGAGCAGGCCGACGTGGTGACCCTGCACGTGCCGGGCGGCAAGACCACTGAAAAGATCATGAACGCGGAAACCATCGGCCGCATGCGCCGTGGCGCCATCCTGATCAACGCCTCGCGCGGCACGGTGGTGGATATCGACGCGCTGCACGCGGCGCTGAAATCCGGCCATCTGGCCGGCGCCGCGCTGGACGTGTTCCCGACCGAGCCCAAGGGCGCGGACGAGCCGCTGGCCAGCCCGCTGATCGGCCTGCCCAACGTGATCCTGACTCCGCACATCGGCGGCAGCACGCAGGAATCGCAAGAGAACATCGGCCGCGAAGTGGCCGAGAAGCTGGTGCGCTTCCTGCAGGCCGGCACCACCAAGGGCGCGGTCAACTTCCCCGAACTGCCTTTCCTGGAGCAGGCCGGCGGCACGCGCATCCTGCACGTCCACCGCAACGCGCCGGGCGCGCTGGGCACCCTGGACAACCTGATGGCGCAGCACGGCCTGAACATCGTCAGCCAGACCCTGCAGACCCGCGGCCAGATCGGCTACGTGATCACCGACGTGGAAGGCGAAGTGAACGATGTCGTGATGTCCACGCTGCGCAGCCACCCCATCACGGTCCGCTGCGACCGGCTGTAAATTCGCCCAGATGGCAAACAGGGCCCGCGAAAGCGGGCCTTTTTGCTGCCGCGCCCCTTTGCCAACCGGCCTCGCCGCGCATCGGCATTGCGCGATCCCGCAGACTTCAGGTATAAACGATAACCATTCCCAATCATGTCAAATATGGCGTGCCTGTCGCGCCTGGGTTACCCGATGTCCGCCGCCGATCTTCCGGTGCAGCAAGATCTGCACGCTCTATACAACGATCACCACGGCTGGCTGCTGGGATGGCTGCGCCGCCGGTTGGGCAATGCCGCTGACGCCGCCGATCTGGCCCATGACGCCTTCCTGCGCCTGATCCTGAGGCCGGCACCCGACGGTTTTTCCAGCGCGGGCGCCGCTCGAGCCTATCTGCGCACCATGGCGCAAGGGTTATGCACTGATCTCTGGCGGCGGCGGGAAGTGGAGCACGCCTGGCTGGAAAGCCTGGCTGCCCAGCCCATGGCCTATGCGCCCTCGCCGGAACATCAGGCGCTGGTCATCGAAACCCTGATGGAAGTCGGCGAATGGCTCGGCCGTCTGCCGGAAAAGGTACGCACAGCCTTCATCCAGGCCCAGATACATGGACTTTCCACCCGCGAAATCGCTGATCACATGGGCGTGTCCATGCGCATGGTGCAGAAGTACCTGGCTCAGGCCATGCTGCATCTCGCGATGATCGACGCTGGGCTGGATGCCTCCAGTATCCGCAGGTCGTAGCGATGCCTGCGTCGCCCCAACCGGTCCTTGCGGAAAGCCCCCTCCCCGTACAAGCGGATTATGAAAGCCTGAAAGCGGCGGCCGAGTGGTATGCGATTTTGCAGGACGCCGAAGCCGGCTCCCGGCAGCGCGCCGCCTGGCAAGGCTGGCTGGATGCGCGGCCGGAACACCGCCGCGCCTGGGCGCATGTCATAGCGGTCAGCCAGCGCTTTGCGCTGCTGCGCAACGACGGTGAACGCGAGGCCGCGGAGAAAGCGGTACGGGTCGCCTCCCGCCACGCGTCGTCGCGCCGCCGGGCCGTCGGCCATGTCCTGGCGCTGGGCGGCGTGGGCATCCTGGGTTGGTTCACCTGGCGTCTTACGCCCTTGCCTGCGGCCATGACCGCCTGGCGGTCCGACCATGCCACCGGCATCGGCGAACAACGCAGCGTGGTCCTGGCCGACGACACCCGTGTCTGGCTCAACACGCGTACCGCCATCAACGTCGATTTCAATGACGATCAACGCCTGTTGACGCTGGCCAGCGGCGAAATCCTGGTCGAAACCGGCAAGGACGCGCAGCAGCGGCCCTTTTTCGTCGATACCCGCTTTGGCCGGGTGCAGGCCTTGGGCACCCGTTTCACGGTAAGGCAGACGGACGACGATGTCCTGTTGGCGGTCTATGACGGACAAGTGGGCATCCGGAATCTTGCCGGCCGCGATGCGCTCGTCAGGGCCGGGGAGCAACGGCGCTATGCGGCGGACGAGATCTCCGCAGCGGTCCCGGCCGATCCCGCGCGCGAAGCCTGGTCGCGCGGCGTGATCCTGGCGGAGAACCTGTCCCTGGCCGATCTCATTGCCGAACTTGGCCGCTATCACGTCGCACATATTGGCGTCGATCCCCGCGTCGCCGGGCTGCGCGTCGTCGGCCGCTATCCGGCCAATGACATGGATCGCACGCTGGCCATGATCGAACGGGACCTGCCGATACGCATCCAGCGCCCGCTGCCGTGGTGGGTAACGCTAGCCCCTCGGTGAGCACGCCAGCAAAAAATTTTCACCCCGCGGTTCGCTTTTTTCCTGTTCGTTCGATCAACAGGGAAAGAGGACCCCGACGCCCCCAGTCCGTAAGCGGTGGACCTCTCCTTGCCCAACTCCCTTCCAAGGAAAGCCGTTCCATGCGCCGCCTGCCGCCACCCGCCCATCCCGCATCGTCCCCTTCCCAGCCGCCACGTCCGGCCTCCGTGGCCCGCATGGCGCGCAAGGCCTTGCTGGGTGCGATCCTGATGGCGGCCGTGGGCGCAGCCCATGCTCAAGCCAGCGGACGCGCCGCCGCGACCACCCCGGTTCACGCCTACGACGTCCCGGCGGGCCCCCTGGCGGGCGCATTAAGCCGCTTCGCCGATCAGGCCAATATTCTTCTCAGCGTGCCCGCAGCCATGACGGCAGGCAAGACCAGCCCCGGGGTACGCGGCGCCCATACCGTCGACGGCGCGTTCCGGCTATTGCTCAACGGCACCGGCCTGGAAGCCCTGCGCCAGGCCGATGGTGGCTACTCGCTGCGGCCCGCACCCATATCCACCGACACCACCCTGCCCGCGGTCTTGGTCACCGGCTCCGCCACTGCGGCATACAACGAACCGTACCCGGGCGGCGAGGTGGCACGCGGCGCCCGAATCGGCCTGCTCGGCGACAGGGATTTCCTCGATACGCCCTTCAGTGTGACCTCGTACACGTCCAAGCTGATCGAAGACCAGCAGGCGCAGAACATCGGCGACGTACTGCTCAACGATCCCTCGGTGCGCAATACGTACTCGCGCGGCGCAGGCCGAGACGAATTCAACGTCCGCGGTTTCACACTGTTCAATTACGACGTTGCCTATAACGGTCTCTACGGCATTTCGCCGCGCAACGCCACCTCGCTCATCGGCATCGAACGGGTCGAGGTGCTGCGCGGCCCCAACGCCCTGCTCAACGGCATGGCGCCATTCGGTTCGGTCGGCGGCTCGATCAACCTGGTGCCCAAGCGCGCCGACGCCGAACCGTTGAACCGGGTGACGCTTTCCTATATCGAGAACAGCCAGTTCGGCCTGCAGGCGGATATCGCCCGCCGTTTCGGCGAAGACCAGCGCACCGGCGTACGCCTGAACGTGCTGCGCAGCGGCGGCAACATGAACATCTCCGGCGCTGGCGAAGACATGGGCGCGTTCTCTCTGGGCCTGGACTACCGCGGCAACCGCTTCCGCATCGAGGGCGACATCAACTACCAGAACCGCGTGACCGACGCGCGTAGCGGCCTGCTATTCCCGCCCCCCTCGGGCCAGGACATCGGCCACGCACCAGACCCGAAGCGCAACTTCTTCCCCGACTGGACCTACTGGAAGGCCAAGGAATGGACTGGCGACGTGCGCGCCGAGTACGACCTCTCCGATGACTGGACGGTGTACGGTGCGCTGGGCGCGCGCAAGCACGACTTCGAGAGCCTGCAGACCACGTGGCTGATGCTCGACTCGGCCGGCATGATCGGTTCCGTACCGGCCCGCCTGAACGAAAGGCTGTTGAGCAAGACGGGCGAAGTCGGCATCCGTGGCCGCTTCAATACCGGCCCGATCAAGCACGAGCCGGTGCTGTCGGCCAGCTTCCTCGATATCGATTACTCGTCGGCACGCGTGCGTTCCACCACCACGGTTTTCTCCGACCTGTACGATCCCGCCGATCTGGCCAAGCCGAACATCGCCATGCCCAACAACCTGGGCAAGACCAGCGAGACGCGGTTGTACAGCGTTGCGCTGGCCGACACGCTTTCGATGATGGACGGCGCGGTGCAGTTGACTGGCGGCCTGCGCCAGCAACGCGTGCAATCGGTGAACTACAACCCCGCGACCGGCGAGCGCGTATCGGACTATGGCAAATCCGCGCTCACGCCTGCGATCGCGCTGACGGTGAGGCCGACCGCGCAACTGGCGCTGTACGGCAACTACATCGAAGGCTTGAGCCAGGGCGGCACCGCACCGGCCGAGGCCGTGAACGCAGGCGAGACCTTCAAGCCCGACGTCTCGAAGCAATATGAAGTCGGCGTGAAGTACGACTTCGGCACTGTGGCGACCACCTTGAGCGCATTCCAGATCGAGCAGCCCAGCGCGTATCTGGACCCGGTTACCTTGCGCTACCAAGCCTCTGGCAGGCAACGCAACCGCGGCTTGGAATTCCTGGTGCAAGGCGAGCCGGTGCGCCACGTTCGGCTGCTGGGCGGCGTGGCCTACACCGACGGCGTCCTGACCAAGACGGAGGGAGGCGTAAACGATGGCCATGTCGCGCCGGCCGTGCCGCGCTGGCAGTTCAACGCTTCGGCGGAATGGGACACGCCGTTCGCGCAAGGCCTGACGCTGACGGCGCGCATGCTGCGCACCAGCACGCAGTACGTCGACGCGGCGAACACGCAGCAACTGCCGGCCTGGACGCGCTTCGACGTGGGTGCGCGCTATGCGATGAATATCAATCGTACGCCGGTGACCTTGCGCGCGACGGTGGAAAACGTGTTCAACAAGCACTACTGGCAGTCGGCCGCGCGTGAAGGCCTGACGGTGGCCTCGCCCCGCACGCTTCTGCTGTCCGTCACCGCGGAGTTCTGATGCGGCGGCTTGCGGGCCGCGCATCGCCCGCGCGCGCGGTGCGCAGCAAGGCTTGGTATCTGGTCCATAAATGGACCAGCCTGGTCTGTACCCTCTTCATGCTGGTGGTCTGCGTCTCCGGCCTGCCCCTGATCTTCCACGATGAAATCGTGGACTGGCTGGACGCTCCGCCGTCCTGGCCCAGCGTCACGCCGGACCCGTCCGCCCCTACCCTCGACAGCCTGATCGCCCAGACTCTCCAGCGTTATCCGGCGCACCGGATCGTCGAGGTCGAAGTGGCCGCCAATTCGCCCGGCATCGTCATGGCGCTGGCCCCCGGCCAGGAGGCCCCGTCCGGCACATCCTCGATCCGGCTGCAATACGACGCCCGCAGCGGCTTGCTGCAACAGTCCGTCGACAGTGCCGACGAAGGCCTGGGCACTCGCGCCATGACCATCATGACGCGCTTGC
This sequence comes from Achromobacter sp., assembly GCA_032153965.1. Classification (GTDB taxonomy): domain Bacteria; phylum Pseudomonadota; class Gammaproteobacteria; order Burkholderiales; family Burkholderiaceae_B; genus Achromobacter. The sequence continues at coordinate 5,989 of JALDYL010000061.1, forward strand.
ACATCGATCTCTACGCCCGCCTGCCCGGCCAGCTATTCTTGGGTTTCATGTCCCTGCTCTTCGCGGCGGCGGTGATTTCGGGAGCCGTCCTCTATCACCCTTACATGAAGAAAACGCCGTTTGGCACCGTGCGCGCCACGCGGGCCCCGCGCCTGAAATGGCTGGACCTGCACAACCTCCTGGGGATCGTTACTCTGGTCTGGACGCTGATGATGGGCCTCACCGGAGCCATCCACGAACTTGCGGTGCCCCTATTCCACCACTGGCTGTCGCACGACGTCCGAGCCGCCGTGGCGACGGCTGGCGGCAATCCGCCTCCCGGTCCGTCGCAACTGGCCTCGGCGCAACAGGCCTATGCCACCGCGAAGGCTGCTGTCCCGGGCCGCGTGGTGGAGTCGCTGCGGTTTCCGGACGCAGGTCTGGGCTTGCCCCAGCACTACCTGCTTTGGGCCAAGGGCGAAACGCCGCTGGCTGCCCATCTTTTCGACGGTGTCCTGGTGGACGCGCGCACGGGCCGGTTGACGGCGGTTCTCGAGATGCCCTGGTACCTGCGCGTACTGCAATTCTCGCGGCCGCTGCACTATGGCGACACCGCCGGCCTGCCGCTGAAGCTGATCTGGGCCGCGTTGGATCTGATCGCGATCGTGGTCCTGGGCAGCGGCCTCTACCTGTGGCTCAAGCGCAAGAACTAGCGAAACGGACGATGAGCGCCATCGGCAACCGACGCTGCACGCACCAGGCACTCAGCCATCTTGCCTCTCACGCTTGCGGCATCGAACGGCATTCGCCCGATGATCCCGATCTCGCGGTAGAACGTCGCTTCGTCCAGGGACACCAGGCGCAAGCCGCTCAGGTCCAGCCCCAACAACCGCGGCAGCAGCGCCACCCCCAGGCCGTGCCGCACCATATTGGCGATCGCCTCGATCTCGTCGAGTTCCACCGCCTCGTGCACCGCGATGCGCTGTTTCTTCAGAAACAAATCCACTCCGCGCCCGCCGAACGAGGCCCGGTCGTAGCGGATGAACGGCTGAGTGGTCAACAGCTCGCGCCAAGGCGCCGGCGCCATGGACTCTGGCGTTGCCAGCACCATTTCCTCGCGCAGCAGCGGCTCCCAACCCAATTCCGGCGGCAGGGCGAACGGAGGCCGGATCAGCAGCGCCATGTCCACCTCGCCCGCGTCCACCTGCCCCAATAGCGACAGCGATACCCCAGGCACGATCCGCACGCGCACGTCGGGGTAGCCCGCCCGGAACTCTCCCAGCGCCTGCACCAACAGATCCTGTTGCACCGAGGCAATCGCGCCAATGCGCAGCGATCCGCTGACATGGCCCGCGCCGGCGGTGGCCGCCATGCGCTCAGCCATCGCCACCAATTCCTCGGCCTGCGGCAGCATCTCGCGGCCATGGATGTTCAGCACGGCCGCGCGGGCGCTGCGGTCGAACAGGGCCACGCCCAGATACTCCTCCAGGCGCTTGATCTGGGCGCTGACCGCGGACTGGGTCAGGCCCAGCCGGGCGCCGGCGCCGGTAAAGGTGCCGTCCCGCGCCACCGCGATGAAGGTTTTGAACTCTTTGATCACGATCAATTATTTCGATGCTAACTAGCAAAAAATATCGTTTTTCAATCAAAAAAACAATACCTAAACTACCCATCGATGCTAGGCCGTCCAAGCTTGCGGCGGCCCGCAATCTGATTGATCATTTTCCTTTGCCTGACCCGGAGCTTTTCATGACCGCTCAAACCAACCTGCCGCCGTTCCACCTCGCCTTCCCGGTCCGCGACCTGGCCGAAGCCCGCGCCTTCTACGGCGAAAAACTGGGCTGTCCGGAGGGCCGCAGCTCGCCCGAATGGATCGACTTCAACTTCTACGGCCACCAGATCGTCGCCCACCTGGCGCCCAGCGAATGCGGCCACAAGGCCACCAGCGCCGTGGATTCGCACAATGTGCCGGTGCGCCATTTCGGCGCCGTGCTTTCCATGGAACAATGGGAAGCGATGGCGAAGCGTCTGACCGATGCCGGCACCGAATTCGTCATCGAGCCCTACATCCGCTTCAAGGGTGAAGTCGGCGAACAAGCCACCATGTTCTTCCTGGATCCGTCGGGCAACGCGCTGGAATTCAAGGCGTTCAAGAATATGGATTCCCTGTTCGCCAAGTAATCCGTCTCTACAGGTTTCGTGTCGTTGAACGCAAATTCAGAACCTCCCTCTCCGGCCGAAACCTCATGGCGCATCCTGCCCCAGGGTGACCGCTGCCTGATCGTTTCCTTTGGCGACCAGATCGACGCGGGCGTGGGCAGAACCTGTCTGGCCGCGGCCGGCAAGCTGCGCGACGCACGGCTTGCCGGCGTGACCGACGTGGTGCCGTCGTTCGTCGCGGTGGCGGTGCACTACCGCCCCGGCGCCAGCGGCGGCCCCACTTACACGCAACTGGCCGAACGCATCGGCCAACTGCTGTCCGAAGGCATCGCCGCGGACGCCCTGGACGGACGCGAGATCGACATCCCGGTCTGCTACGGCGGCGAACACGGCCCCGATCTGGCCGAAGTGGCCAAGGCCGCCGGCCTCACGCCCGAAGGCGTCATCGCACTGCACAGCCAGCCCCGCAGCATGGTCTTCATGCTGGGCTTCGCGCCCGGGCACGCCTATCTGGGCGTACACGACGAAAAACTGAACATTCCCCGCCGCGCCTCGCCACGCACCGCGGTGCCGTCCGGCGCCGTGGCGGTGGCCAACCGGCAGACCGTGATCTACCCGAACCGTCTGCCCGGCGGCTGGAACATCATCGGCGCCACGCCGCTCACCATGTTCGACCCGGCCCGCGACCCCGCCGCCCTGCTGCAACCCGGCGACTCGGTCCGCTTCGTGCCCATCGGCCCCGAGGAATTCGACCGCATCAGGGGAACCCAGGCATGAGCGTGACCGTGATCAAGCCCGGCATGCTGTCCAGCTTCCAGGACCGCGGCCGCGAGGGCTACCAGCACCAGGGCATCCCGGCCGCCGGCGCCATGGACGAGCGCGCGCACCGGCTGGCCAACGCGCTGGCCGGCAACCAGGACGAACACGCCACGCTGGAAATGACCCTGACGGGTCCGGCCCTGCGCTTTGACGCGGCGGCCTGTTTCGCGCTGGCCGGCGCCGACCTCGGCGCCACGCTCAACGGCCAGGACATCCCCGTCCACCGCCCGCTGGTGGCGCGGATCGGCGACATGCTGGCCTTCGGCGCCAGGCCGGCCGTGGGCGTGCGCGGTTATCTCGCAGTGCACGGCGGCTTCGCGCTGCCGCGCGTCATGGGCAGCGAAAGCACTTACCTGCGCAGCGGCTTCGGCGGCTTCCAGGGGCGCGCGCTGGCCAAGGGCGACCTGGTGCCGCTGCATGCGCCGCTGGCTGCCGGCCGCGACCTGGACGCCTTGCAGGAAGCGTTGTGGAACCAGCGCGTCTACCTGCCGGCGGCGCTGGGCGCCAAGCGCCGCGAGTTCATCCGTTTCCTGCCCGGCATGCACTGGGAAGAATTCTCCGAAACCACCCGCCAGGCCTTCGGCGGCGGCGCCGAATTCCGCATCAGCCCGCAGTCGGACCGCATGGGCTACCGCCTCCTGGGCCCGGCGCTGTCCATGAGCCAGCCGCGCCAGATGCTGTCGGAAGCCGCCTGCTTCGGCACCGTGCAGGTGCCCTCGGGCGGCGAGGCCATCATCCTCATGGCCGACCGGCAGACCACCGGCGGCTACCCCAAGATCGCGCAGATCGCCACGGTAGACCTGCCCGTCCTGGCGCAGTACGCGCCGGGCCAGACCCTGCGCTTCCAGCTGATCGAACTGGAAGAGGCGCAGCGCCTGGACGGCGAACGCGAACGCGCCTTCACGCAATTGCAGGACGCGCTGGCGCCGTTGCGCGCGCTCCTGGCCTAGAAAGGAATTTGCCATGACCACCCGCATCGACATGAACTGCGACATGGGCGAAAGCTATGGCGCCTGGACCATGGGCAACGACGCCGCGGTGCTGCAGTTCGTCAGCTCCGCCAACATCGCCTGCGGCTTCCATGGCGGCGACCCGGCCACCATGCGCAAGACCGTGGCGGCCGCGCTGGCGCGCGGCGTGGCGCTGGGCGCACACCCCAGCCTGCAGGACCTGGCCGGGTTCGGACGCCGCGTCATCCAGATCAGTCCCGACGAAGCCTACGACATCGTGGTCTACCAGATCGGCGCGCTGGCCGGCGTGGCCGCCTCGCAAGGCGCGCGGCTGCACCACGTGAAGGCGCATGGCGCGCTCTACAACATGGCCGCCAAGGACGAAGGCCTGGCCCGCGCGATCTGCCAGGCCGTCAAGGACGTGGACGCCTCGCTGATCCTGTACGGGCTGGCGGGCAGCAAGCTGATCGACGCGGCCCGCGCCATCGGCCTGGCCGCCGCCAACGAGGTCTTTGCCGACCGCTCCTACCAGGACGACGGCTCGCTCACGCCGCGCAGCCGCGCGGGCGCAATGATCGAAGACCTGGATCAGGCGGTGGCGCAGGTGGTGCGCATGGTGCGCGAAGGCAAGGTGCGCTCGGTCGACGGCAAGGACGTGCCAGTGCAGGCGGACACGCTCTGCATCCATGGCGACCAGCCCAATGCGCTGATTTTCGCCGACGGCATCCGCAAGGCGCTCGAACAGGCGGGCATCGAAGTCCGCACGCCCCCGAGGGCTTAGGCGCGGCCGGCTTTAGGCGCGGCCGGCTTAGGCGCGGCCGGCTTGGGCGCGGCCGTAGCGCGGCGCCGGTTCTTCCGCGTCCTGCAGCGAGGCATGGCGATACGCCTCCACCACGCTGGGCAGCACATCCGCCAGATAGCTGCGCGTCAGGTTGGCCGCGCGCTCGACATCGCGGCCGGCCAAGGCCTCGATGACGCCGCCGGTGCAGGTCTGGATGCCGCTGAACGGCATCGCCTGTCTGGCCAGCAGGTAGCGCAGCGGTTCGATCTGCTCGTAAAGCTTGCTGAGCATGCCCGCAAGCGGGGTATTGCCCGTACTGCGGGCCGCAGCCAGATAAAACGCGCAGGCCGAGGCAATGGCCGCGCGTCCATCGCCCGAGGCCAGCGCGGCCCCGATGGCGGCGTCATGGGCGCGCAGTTCGGCCAGCAGCGGCGCCTGGTCGGCCGCCTCTGCCGCCTGGCGGATGCAATAGGCCTCGAGTTCAGCGCGTAGCTGGTAAAGATGGCGGATCTGCGCCTCGGTGTAGAGGGTGACCCTGAAGCCCTTGCGCTGGATATGGGTGACCAGGCCGCTCAGCTCCAGCAGGCGCAGCGCTTCGCGGATCGGGCTGCGGCTGGTGCCGAAACGCTGCTCCAGTTCCTGTTCGCGCAAGGGCTGGCCAGGCCGGATGGAGCCGTCCACGATCAATTCACGAATCTGTTCCTGCAGGAAATACGGAATCGTGGCGGGCGCTTTGACGTCCAATCGGCTCCCCTTGTACTGCGCGATGCATGGTATGAGACCTTGTGAAGATACTAGAAATTTCTTGAAACATAAATAAGAAAATTGTTGCAGAGCGCCATGCCGCCCTGCCTCAGTCCCAGTCGTCCCGATACACGAACTTCGGCATCTGCCAATTGAATCGCAGGGCCAGCAGGCGCACCGCCAGGCCCGCAGCCAGCGCGATCGGCACCGCGGCGTTGGCGGACAGGCCCAGAGCCTGCGAGCCCAGGTACAGCCCGCCGGTCACAAAGGACACGCTGGCATAGAGTTCCTTGCGGAACAGCAGCGGCACCTCGTTGCACAACACGTCGCGCAACACGCCGCCGGCGCAGCCGGTGATCATGCCGCTGATCAGCACTACCGTGATCGGCAGCTGCATCAGTTGCGCCACCTGGCAGCCGATGACCGTGAACGCCACCAGACCCAGCGCGTCGGCCAGCAGGAACACACTGCGCAAGCGCCGCATGACCGGCGCGATCAGGGCGGTGAAGATCGCCGCGCCCGCCGTCATCCAGAGATATTCGGGATGAACCACCCAGGTCAGGGGGTAATGCCCCAGCAGCACGTCGCGCAGCGAGCCGCCGCCCAGCGCCGTCACGCAGGCAATGATGCAGACGCCCATCCAGTCCATGTCGCGCCTGCCGGCCGAAAGCGCGGCAGTCATCGCTTCCGCCACGATGGCGACGAGATACAGCGTGTGCAGCAAGGCGGGAGACAGATCCGGAAACATGGGTAGGCAGGAGGTTGGACTGGCCCCATTGTATTAAGCCGGCGGCGCGGCGGGCGGCCATTGCCTGCGCGCCCGCCATCCCTTACCCTCGACTTTGCGTTGATATCTATCAAGTCCCCCTCCGCGCAGCCGCGGGACAATGGGGATAAGGCCCGCGAGGGCGGAACGGCTGGAGCGCATGCATGCGGGAGTCGGCGGTCCAGCCACAACCGGGAGAGAACGTATGACACAGCAAACTGGCCCCATCCTGCTCGCCACCGACCTGAGCGCGCGCGGCGACCGCGCCCTGGACCGCGCGCTGCAACTGGCCAAGGAACTTGGCACCAAGCTCATCGTCCTGCATGTCATGGAGTCCCATGCCACGCCGGCCCGCCTGACCACGCCCGTGTGGCGGCGCCTGTCGACGGACCACAAGGCCCTGGCCGAGCGCGAACTCGCCGACGACCTGGCCGCCGCAGACGTGCCCACCGAAGTGGTGGTGGTCAGCGGCGATCCGCTGGTCCGCATCATGGAAACCGCCGACAGCTATGGCTGCTCGCTGATCGTCACCGGCACCGCGCGCGATGAAACGCTGGGCCGCCTGCTGCTGGGCACCACGGTCGAAAAGCTGGCGCGCCAGGCACGCCAGCCGGTGCTGGTGGTCAAGACCCGTCCACGCCGGCCCTATCGCGACGTGCTGGTCGCCACCGACTTCTCCGCCGGCTCGCGCCAGGCGCTGCGCGCCGCGCTGCAATTGGTGCCGAACGCGGCCCTGACGCTGTTCCACTCCTATGACGTCCCCTTCCAGGGCAAGAACGTGCCGGACGACGCCATTACCCGCAGCTTCCACAAGGCTGCCGAGCAGAGCGCCCGCGAGTTCATCGCCGAAACGCCCGAACTGGCCCAGGTCGCCGCCCCCACGGTGGTGCTGGAGAGCGGCCAGCCGGAAACCGTGCTGTCGGAATACTCGTTCAACCACCGCTCCGACCTGGTCGTGACCGGCACCCACGGCCGCACCGGCATCCTGCGCACCGCCATCGGCAGCGTGGCCGAACGGCTGCTGGAGTCCCTGCCCAGCGACGTGCTGATCGTCAGGCTGCTCGGCGACGAATAAGCCTGTCCGACAATGAAAAACGGCGCCTCGGCGCCGTTTTTTTGGAGTTCTCCAGGCGCCTGGCCGGCGCCGGATTCGATCCTAGGCTTGCTCGCCCTGCTTCTCCATGGTTTCTATCGTGCCGCGCAGCAGGTGCAGCAACACCAGGCCGGGCAGCGCGATCACCACGGTCAGCAGGAAGAAGCCCGGCCAGCCCATGGCTTGCACCAGCGGCGGCGTGAGCGGGCCGGCCAGATAGGTGCGGCCCACCGCCGACAGCGCCGACAGCAGCGCGAACTGGGTCGCGGAAAAGCGCTGGCGGCACAACGCCATCAGCAGGCCGACGAAGGACGCCGTGCCCAGCCCCCCGCACAGGTTCTCGATGCCCACGCCCGCGGCCATCAGCCAGAGGTTCTTGGGGCTGATGGCGATCAGCCAGTACGCCAGGTTCGATACGGCCTGCAGCAGCCCGAACGCCATCAGCGAGCGGTACAGGCCCCAGCGCGACATGAGCGACCCGCCGGCCAGCGCGCCGATGATGGTGGCGGCCAGCCCCAGCACCTTGTTCACCGTGCCGACTTCCGTCGGCGTGAAGCCCGCGCCGCGGATCAGGAAGGTGGTGGACAGGGCGCCCGCGAACGCGTCGCCCAGCTTGTACAGCACGATCAGCAACAGCACGGCCAGCGCGCCGCGCCGCGTAAAGAATTCGCGCAGCGGTTCGCCCACGGCCTCGCGCAGCGTGCGCGGCGGGCGGGCCACGTGCTCGGGCTCGGGCGCCCAGAACGTGGCCAGCGCGCACAGCAGCATCAGTCCGCCCATCACCACATAGGTGTTGCCCCAGCCTATCCACTGGTCCGCCAGGATCAGCGCCAGCCCGCCCGACACGATCATGGCCAGCCGGTAGCCCATGACCTTGATGGCCGCGCCCGCGCCGCGCTCATCCTTGCGCAGCACGTCCGTGCAATAGGCGTCGAAAGCGATGTCCTGCGTGGCCGACAGAAAAGCCACCAGCACGGCCAGCAGGGCCAGGGTCTGTAAGGTGGACGAAGGCGACAGCGCCCCCATCGCCATGATGGCCACGGCCAGCAGCAACTGCGTCAACAGCATCCAGCCGCGCCGCCGCCCCAGCAAGGGCGGCGCATAGCGGTCCACCAGAGGGGCCCACAGGAACTTGAGGGTGTAGGCGCTGCCCACCAGCGTCAGGAAACCGATCTGCTGCAGCGGCACGTTTTCCACCGTGGCCCAGGCCTGCAAGGTGCCGCTGGTCAGGGCCAACGGCAGTCCGCTGGCAAAGCCCAGGACCAGCAAGGGGGCCACGCGGGGGCTGGTGTAGACGTTGGATGCAGCGGTAATGACGGTCTCCTAAAACAACGCGCCGGCGCGCCGCTGGCGGCCGCAGGCTTGCGGCATTTTAGGGCCTATGCGCCCGCGCCGCAGGCGCCAGGCGTGTCGGAATGTCAGGGAGACGCGAAACGGTACACCGCCAGGGTGCTGCGCCAGCTGGGCAGCAGCTTGACCTCGCGCCCTTCATTGAAGGTGGCGCGTTCGAGGATGCTGAGGCGCACCTCGCCCGCCAGTTGCTCGAAGTCGCGCAGCGTGCACAGGTGGATGTTCGGCGTGTTGTACCACTGGTAGGGCATCTGGCCCGTCACCGGCATGCGGCCGCGCAGGATGGCCCAGCCATGCGGCCAATAGCCGAAATTGGGAAACGACACCACGCCAAAGCGCGCCACCCGCGCCATTTCGCGCAGGATGTGCTCGGTGCGGTGCATGGATTGCAGGGTCTGCGACAGCACCACGGTATCGAACTGCTTGTCGTCGAACAGCGCCAGCCCATCTTCCAGGTTCTGTTGGATCACTTCGACGCCGCGCCGCACGCAGGCGATGACGCAGTTGTCGTCCAGTTCCACGCCGGCGCCCCGCACCTGGCGGTGGTCGCGCAAATGCGCCAGCAGCGCGCCATCGCCGCAGCCCAGGTCCAGGACGCGGCTGCCGGGCTCGATCCAGCTGGCGATGCGCGCCAGGTCGGGCCGCAGGACGTTGTGCGCGGGTCGGGGAGTCACGGGAGTCATGCGGAACGTCCTTCGGTCTGGGCGGCATCGCCGAGCCCGAGCTCGCGCGCGATGCGTTCGTAATAGCCGCGAACCACGGCATGGTAGCGCGCGTCTTCCAGCAGGAAGGCGTCATGGCCATGCGGCGCGTCGATCTCGGCGTAGGTCACCGGGCTGGCGTTCTTCAGCAGCGCGCGCACGATTTCGCGCGAGCGTTCCGGCGGGAAGCGCCAATCGGTCGAGAACGACACCAGCAGGAAATCGGCCTTGGCCGGCGCCAACGCGCGGGCCAGGTCGCCGCCGGTGGTGCGCGCGGGATCGAAGTAATCCAGCGCGCGCGTGATCAGCAGATAGGTGTTGGCGTCGAAATAGCGGGTGAACTTCTCGCCCTGGTAGCGCAGGTAGGACTCCACCTCGAACTCGACGTCGTAGCCGTAGTGGTAGGCGCCGTTCTCGGCCGGCGCGCGCTGGGCGCGGCCGAACTTCTCGGCCATGTCGTCATCGGACAGGTAGGTGATGTGGCCGAGCATGCGCGCCACCGACAGGCCGCGGCGCGGCACGGTGTCCTGCGCGTAATAGTCGCCGCCGTGGAAATCCGGATCGGTGATGATGGCGCGGCGCGCCACCTCGTTAAAGCCGATGTTCTGCGCCGACAGGCGCGGCGTGCTGGCGATGACCACGCAATTGGCCACGCGGTCCGGCAGCGTAATGGCCCAGCTGAGGGCCTGCATGCCGCCCAGCGATCCGCCCATCACCGCGGCGAAACGCTCGATGCCGAAGTGGTCCGCGACCCTGGCCTGCGCCCGCACCCAGTCCTCCACGGTCAGCACCGGAAAGGCGGCGCCCCAGGGCTTGCCGGTTTCCGGATTGATGCTGGCCGGGCCGGTCGAGCCGAAGCAGGAGCCCAGGTTGTTGACCCCGATCACGAAGAAGATGTTGGTGTCCACCGCCTTGCCGGGACCCACCATGTTGTCCCACCAGCCCACGTCGCTGGGGTTGTCCGCCGCCTGCCCGGCCACGTGGTGCGAGGCGTTCAGCGCATGGCAGATCAGGACCGCGTTGCTGCGCTGGGCGTTGAGCGTGCCGTAGGTCTCGACCGCCAGTTCGTAGGCGGCCAGCGACTGGCCGCTCTGCAAAGGCAGCGGCTCATCGAAATGGATGAAGGTGGGAGCGACGAGGCCGACCGAACCGGGATCAACGGCATCGGAAAGCGTGACGGTTGCGGGTACGAACCCGCTGGCCGAATCACCGGCCAAATTCTGGGCAGGAGTGGTCATACGGACCTCTTTAGCTGGATTTATTGGAAGGCGCCCGCAAGCGGATCAGGCAAATCGGCGCCGAAAAATTTTGTACTGCGGCAGGAATTCTAGCACTGCTGAAGCGCACCGCAACGGCGGGCGGCCTGCCCGCCCCGCCGGCGGCATGCGGCGGACAGTCAGGCGCCGGCCTCCCAGGGTTCCTGTCCCAGGTACTCGTAGCGCTCCGTGTTGACGCGCGATATGCGCCATTCCACCGCCTGCCGCTTGTAGGAAAACGCCACGCGGCGGATCTCCAGCAAGGGACTGCCTTCGGCCACGCCCAGCGCCCGCGCCTGCATGCGCTCGGCCACGCAGGTGCGCAGCCGCTCGTCGGTGGCGATCACGTTCACGCCGAAGACATCCTGGTACAGCGCGTACAGCGTGCTGGCGCGGTCGCGCAGGTGCGCCTCGGTCATGCCCGGAAAGCACGATTCCGGCAGGCAGATCTCGTCCATCATCACCACGTCGCCATTGAGCGACAGCACATTGAGGAACTCGAACACCATGGCGCCGGCCTCCAGATTCAGCTTCTCGCGCGCAATGGCCGAGGCCCGCAGGCGGCGAAAACGCAGCAGCTCGGTCGCGGGATAGGACTTGTCGCCGTCCTGGCGCACGATGCGGAAGAACTTGAAGAAATGGTGGTTGCGCGTATGCACGGCCACGTAGGTGCCGCGGCCCTGATGGCGCACCAGGATGTTCTCCGCGGCCAGCTCGTCGATGGCCTTGCGCAGGGTGCCGATGGATACGCCGAAGCGTTCCGCCAGCAGCTTTTCGGGCGGGATCGCCTCGCCCTGTTTCCATTCGCCCTGCGCCAGCGCGGCCAGCACGGCCTGCTTGACCTGCGCGTACAGGGGGCTGCCCAAAGGCACGGTCGTGGACAGGCTGGTGTTCATGGGTGCATCGCGAAAATCAGGAACCCACAGTGTAGCGGCGGGGACGGAACCGGCTCAAGTCATACAATTCATATATATGATTTAGTTGACATACGCGAAACCCGGTCCTAAGATTTCCTGGCCGTAGTGATCCGCGCCCCGCCGCCGCATCCGCCGGGCGCCCCCAAAAGCCCAAGAGAGGAAGACAAATGATTCACGCCGTATTGCACGATGCCAAGGACACGGTGGCGGTCGCCGTGGTGGAAGGAGTCACCGCCGGAACGGAACTGAACGCCTGGATCATGGATGAGGACAAGATCATCCACGTGCGCGCATCGCAGGACATACCCATCGGCCACAAGGTGGCGATGAAGGACATGGCCGTGGGCGACACCGTTTTCAAGTACGGCGTCGACATCGGCCGCGTGGTGGAGCCCATCAAGGCCGGCCAGCACGCCCATGTGCACAACATCAAGACCAAGCGCTGGTAAGCCCTCCAACCCGCACAGGAATCCGCCATGTCCATCATCAACGCCTCGACCACCTTCCAGGGCTACCGCCGCGACAACGGCCGCGTCGGCGTCCGCAACCACGTCATCGTCCTGCCGGTGGACGATATTTCCAATGCCGCGGCCGAAGCCGTGGCCAACAACATCAAGGGCACGATGGCCCTGCCCCATCCCTATGGCCGGCTGCAATTCGGCGAGGACCTGGAACTGCACTTCCGCACCCTGATCGGCACCGGCTGCAATCCCAACGTCGCCGCCGTGGTGGTGATCGGCATCGAGGAAGGCTGGACCAAGCGCGTGGTGGACGGCATCGCCGCCACCGGCAAGCCGGTCATGGGCTTCAGCATCGAACTGCACGGCGACCACGACACCATCATGCGCGCCTCGCGCTGCGCCAAGGAATTCGTGCACTACGCCACGGCGCTCACGCGCAGCGAGTGCCCCATCGCCGACCTGTGGGTGTCGACCAAGTGCGGCGAATCCGACACCACCTCCGGCTGTGGCGCCAACCCCACCGTGGGCAATGCGTTCGACAAGCTGTACGCGCTGGGCTCCACGCTGGTCTTCGGCGAGACCTCGGAGCTGACCGGCGGCGAACACATCGTGGCCGAGCGCTGCGCCAACGACGCGGTGCGGGAACGCTTCATGTTCATGTTCGACCGCTACCAGGCCATGATCGACCGCTGGAAGACCAGCGACCTGTCGGAATCCCAGCCCACCAAGGGCAACATCGCCGGCGGGCTGACCACCATCGAGGAAAAGGCGCTGGGCAACATCCAGAAGATCGGCAAGCAATGCCGCGTGGACGGCGTGATCGACAAGGCCGAGATCCCGGACGGCCCCGGCCTGTGGTTCATGGACTCGTCCTCCGCCGCGGCCGAAATGGTGACGTTGTGCGCGGCCTCGGGCTACGCGGTGCACTTCTTCCCCACCGGCCAGGGCAACGTCATCGGCAACCCGATCCTGCCGGTCATCAAGATCTGCGCCAATCCGCGCACGGTGCGCACCATGTCCGAACACATCGACGTGGACACCAGCGGCCTGCTGCAGCGTGAAATCGACCTGAACCAGGCCGGCGACAAGCTGCTGGAATGCATGCTGGCCACCGCCAACGGCCGCTGGACCGCGGCCGAAGCGCTGGGCCACCGCGAATTCGTCCTGACCCGCATCTTCGAAAGCGCTTAAACGCGCCTGTCGTCCCCGGCAACAGCGTGTCCGCAGCAGGATTGCGGACGCGCCGTCCTGCCGCCAGCATCCCCCGCAGCATCGTCTCAGAACCACACCAGCAGACCCGGGCGACACCCGCCACGGCAGCACAGGCGGTTGCATTCCTACCCGGGCGTCCCCCAAGGAGGAAGACAGATGAACAGCGAACACGATCACCATCCCGACGCCGCGCAACGCCGGCGCCTGCTCGGCGCCCTGGGCGCCGCCGGCCTCTGTGCGCTGGCGCCGTGGCAGCGCGCGCTGGCGCAGAAAGCCTGGCCCGAACGTCCGATCAACTACGTGGTGCCCTTTCCGCCCGGCGGCCTGACCGACGTGGCCGCGCGCCAGGTCGGCAAAGCCCTGAGCGACGCCGAGCGCTGGAACGTGGTGGTGGAAAACAAGCCCGGCGGCAGCGCCAACATCGGCGCCGCCCACGTTTCCCACGCTGCCCCGGACGGCTACACCTGGCTGGCGATCACGCTGTCGCACGCGGCCAACGCCACGCTCTTTGCCGGCAAGGCGGGCTACGACCTGACGCGCGACCTCACGCCGCTGGCGGGCCTGGCGTCCTCGCCCATCATGGTGGTGGTCAACGCCAAGAGCGACATCAAGAGCATGGCCGACCTGGCGAAGGCGGCCCGCTCCAAGTCGCTGTCTGCCGGGTCCAGCGGCAACGGCACGCCGCCGCACCTGACCCTGGCGCTGTACCAGAAGCTCACCGGCGTGCCGATGATGCACATCCCCTACAAGGGTGGCGCGCCATCGCTCACCGACCTGATAGGCGGCCACCTGGACGTGGTGTTCTCCAACTATCCGGAATCGCTCTCGCACGTGAAGAATGGCTCGTTGCGGGCGCTGGCCATCACCACCCGCGAACGCAGCGCCGATCTGCCCGACGTGCCCACCGTGAAGGAGGCCGGCCTGCCGGACCTGATCGTCGAAAACTTCACCGGCGTGCTGGCGCCGGCGGGCACGCCGCCCGAGCTGGTGCAGCGCATCGGCGACGCCATCGTGCGCCAGGTCTCGCAGCCCGCCATGAAGCAGGCGCTGCTGCAGCTGGGCTTCGTGCCGCAGCCGCGCGGCCCCGCGGAGTTCGGCGCCTACCTGAAATCCGAGGTCGACCGCTGGGCCAAGATCATCCGCGACGCCAACATCCAGATCGCCTGACCTCCGTGGAGTCTCAACCGATGCATATCCTGATCTCCGAGTTCATGGACGCGCCCGCGGTCGACGCGCTGCGCCAGCGGTTCGAGGTGCGGTACGAACCTGAACTGGTGGAGCAGCGCGACGCGCTGCTGGCCGCGGCGAGCGAGGCCGACGGCCTCATCGTGCGCAACCGCAGCAAGGTCGACGCCGCCCTGCTGCAGGCGGCCCCGCGGCTGCGGGCCGTGGGCCGCCTGGGCGTTGGACTGGACAACATTGACCTGGACGCCTGCGCCGCGCGCGGCATTGCGGTGATACCAGCCACCGGCGCCAATGCGCGCGCCGTGGCCGAGTACGTCGTGGGCACGGCGCTGATGCTGTTGCGCGGCGCCTATGCCTCCACGGCCGAGGTCGCGGCGGGCGCCTGGCCCCGCAACGCGCTCTCGCAGGGCCTGGAAGCGCACGGCCGCATGCTGGGCATCGTGGGCTTCGGCGGCATAGGACGGCTGACGGCGCGCCTGGCGCAAGGGCTGGACATGCGCGTAGCCGCCTGCGACGCCGCACTGCCGCCGGACCATCCCGCGTGGCGCGACACCGGCGTCACCCCCATGGAGTTGGACGCGCTGCTGGCCCAGGCCGATGCCGTCACCCTGCATCTGCCGCTCACCCCCGGCACGCGGCGGCTGCTGGACGCCAGCCGCATCGCGCGCATGCGGCCCGGCGCCGTGCTGATCAACACCTCGCGCGGCGGCATCGTGGACGAGGCCGCGTTGGCCGAAGCCCTGCGCAAGGGCCATCTGCGCGGCGCCGCGCTGGACGTGTTCGAGCAGGAACCCCTGACCGCCGGCAGCGCGCTGGCAGGCGCGCCCAACCTGATCCTGACGCCGCATATCGCCGGACTGACGCAAGAAGCCAACACCCGCGTTTCCGACATGGTGGCCGCCGGGGTGACAATGGCGCTTACCGGCGGCGACCGATGACGCCACACGGCCCGGCGCGCGCCCCTGAAGAGAAGGATATGGCTCACATCTATCTGGACGAACTGCAACACCTGGCGGCGGCAGGCCTGGCCGCCGCCGGCGCCAACCCGGCCATGGCCGACAGCACGGCGCGCGCGCTGGTCTTTGCCGAAAGCCAGGGCCTCAGCTCCCATGGCCTGTCGCGCGTGCCGTTCTATGCCGGGCACCTGCGCGCCGGCCGCGCCATCGGTACCGCGGTGCCGCGCATCGTGCATGAACGCGGCGGCGCAGCGCTGATCGACGCCGGCTCCGGCCTGGCATTTCCCGCCTGCGCCATGGCGATCGAGCAGGCCGGCCTGCGCGCCCGCGAGCATGGCGTGGCTTTCATCGGCGTCGCCAACAGCCACCACTTCGGCGAAGCCGGCTACCACCTCGAAGCCCTGGCCGACCTGGGGCTGGTGGGACTGGCGCTGAGCAACTCGCCCGCCGCCATGCCCGCCTGGGGCGGCAAGCGGCCGCTCTTCGGCACCAACCCCATCGCCGCCGTCTTTCCACGGCGCGGCGGCGCCCGGCTGGTGATCGACCTGTCACTGTCGCAGGTCGCGCGCGGCAAGCTCATGATCGCGGCCCGCGACAACCAGCCCATCCCGCTGGGCTGGGCGCTGGACGCCGACGGCCAGCCCACCACAGATCCCAAGGCCGGCCTGGCGGGCAGCATGCTCCCCGCCGGCGGCGTCAAGGGCGCGATGCTGGCGCTGATCGTCGAACTGCTGGCTTGCGCGCTGACCGGCTCGCACTTCGGTTTCGAGACCGAGTCCTTCTTCGTCGACGAAGGCGGCCCGGCGCGGCTGGGCCAGGCCTTCATGGCGATCGACCCCGGCGCCCTGGCGGGCAACAACGCCTATCTGGATCGCGTCGAAGTCCTGGTCGACGCCATGCTGGAAGACGAAGGCGTGCGCCTGCCGGGCGACCGCCGCCGCAAGCTGCGCGACGAGGCGCTCAAGCATGGCCTGGAGATCCCCGACGCGTTGATGGCGCAATTGCGCGCGATGTCGGGCGCGGGGTAATTCAAGCTCAACGGCCGCTGGATACGGAACACGCAGGCGCCTGGACTTGCGGCCGTCCCGATTGTCGCGACAGCGTCGCGACAATTCCTGCCCTCAAACCCCGCGGCTGAACCAAAGTATCACCGGCGCCAGCAGCAGGAACGCCACGGTCGACACCAGCACCGCGCCGGCCGCGGTATCGCCCTGCGTCGTGTAGCGCTTGACGTACATGTAGCTGACCACCGCGCAGGGCATGGCCATCTGCAGGCTGAGCGCGCCGGCCAGTACCGGCTCCAGGTCCAGCGCCCACACCACCGCAAGCCCCGCGGCCAGGCCGACCGCCAGGCGGATGGCGGCGACCTTGGCGCCGTCGCGCAGGCCGTTGGACGGAATCAGGGCCAGCGCATGGCCCAGGCTCAGCAGCATCAGCGGCACGGTCACCGCGCCCAGCATGCGTGAGGTCTCGATCAGCCATGCCGGCACCGGCACGTGCATGAGGCGCAGGGCCACGGCGACCAGCGAAGCCAGCAAAATCGGACTCTTCCAGCTGCCCTTGGTGTTGACGCCTGGCAGCAGGCGCACCGCGATGGTGTGCATGACAAAGGAGCTGACCGCGAAGAACGCGACCGCCACCGACAGGCCCGCGTCGCCGAAGGCCATCTGCGAAATCGGCAGCCCCAGATTGCCGGCGTTCGGCAGGAAGGCGGTGGGCAGCAACGTGCGCACGGGCAGCTTCCATGCCTTGAGCAGCAGCGCGCATATCAGCGCGCACAGCAACAGCGCCAGCAAGGTCGCCACCGCCACGTCGGCCAGCGCGCGATCGTCCAGATGGGTCGTGACGAAGGTGTGGAACACCAGGGCCGGCGTCGTCACCGACGTCACCAGCATGGTGATGAAGGAGCCGCCGAACGGCAGATCCCGCTTGCCCCAATACACCCCTATGCCCGCGCAGAAGAGCAAAGGCAACATCAGCACGATCGATGAAAAATAGAACTGCACGACGGCGGACATGCGCTTATTCCGTTAGAGATAAGAAGATCGATACGTGAAGGCATCATCGCTTGCCGGGCGGCCTGTCCGGGCGGCAGCATGGGGCAACTCGTCAATCGCCGGGCTTTTGCCCCCAACCGCCATGCCAGCCACCGCACTTTCCGCCACGCCCCCGCATTCGGCCGCGAACCCGGCCCAGAATTCAAGCTTGCATTCAGCGCCGACTCCCGCCCTGCCCATCAAACCCCTGTCTGAACGCCAGGCCAGTTGCCTGCACTGGGCCGCCATGGGCAAGACCAGCTGGGAAACCGCCCGCATCCTGGGCGTCAGCGAAAGCACCGTGAATTTCCACCTGTGCAACGCTTGCGACAAACTCGGCGTGCGCGGCCGGCGCGCCGCGGTAGTTGCGGCGCTGAGGCTGGGCCTGATCGAACCCGTCACGGCTTGATGACGACGGAACGCAGGAACTCATGCGCCCGCTCGGCCGGCAGGCTCTCCACGGTGCCGGCCGCCACGGCTTCGATCAGCATGGTGTCGGTCACCCAGACCCTGGCCCGCAGCCAGCCCGGCTTGCCCATGGCCTTGCCCTGGACCTCGATGTCCTGTCCGTAGGCAGGCCATTCATTGGGCGGCGGCGACTGCATGTTGGCGTAGAGCGAGTGCATCAGCGCCATGCCCAGCGCCTGCTTGGCGGCTGGATCCTTCGCAATGTCCGGGGGCAGCGGCGCCGAACCCACGGCGAAGACCGCCTCGCCCACGGTGGCGCTGGCCAGGGTAAAACGCAAGGTATGGGTGTCCAGCTTCAGGTCACGGGTGTCCGTCGACACCCGGTCCGGAAAGGCCGCGCGCGCGTGGCCGTCGGCCACGTCCACTTCGCGCCAGTTGTAACTGGGCGAGCAAGCCGTGATCAGCAGGGCCAGCGCGGCAATCGCGCCGGCTTTCTTGAACATGAAACGAAACAGCGATGAAATCGTCATTACCCGTGAACCTGGACTGTTTATTCATCTCGAGGAAGCCAGAAATTGTCGCCGATTTCGATGACCCCCGCGCCCGACGGCGCGCCGCTGGCCAACTATGTGTGGCCGGCCGCGCCCAACGTGCCCGCGCCGATCGCCGGCCCGGGCACTCCCAGTATCTACCTGCTGCACGGACTTAGCGAGCATGCCGGGCGCTATGACCGCCTGGCGCGCTGGCTGACCGCGCGCGGCTGGACGGTGGGCGCCCACGACCACCGCGGCCATGGCCGATCCGGCGGCCGGCCCGCGACCCTGAGCCACGAAGACGATCTGGTCGTCGACGCAGTCGACCGGCTGCGGGCCTGGACCGCCGCGCACGGCCGCCCGCCCATCCTGCTGGGCCACAGCCTGGGCGCCCTGGTCGCGGTCCGGATCGCCTTGCGCCGCCTGACCGAGATCGATGGCCTGGTGCTCAGCTCGCCTCCTTTCGTGGTGCACGTGCCGCCCTGGGTGCGGCGCACGCTGACCTGGATGTCGCTGCATGCGCCCGACCTGCGCGTACCCCACGGCTTGGCGCCCGCCCGCATCTCCCATGACCCGGCCGTGGTGAAGGCCTACCGCAGCGACCCCCTGGTGCGCCGCCACATGACGGGACGCCTGGCTCGCTTCGTGGACGAAGGCGGCCGCGAGTCCCTGCGCGAGGCCCCGCAGCTCGCCTGTCGCACCCTGCTGATGGTGGCGGGCGACGATTCCATCGTCGCC
>JALDYL010000062.1:0-25016 GCA_032153965.1 Achromobacter sp.
CGTCATGATGGCGTGACTGTATGCACGCGTAGATCAGTGCCTGGGGTTCGTCCAGCTTGGAGGACAAGGAGTCGCTGCCCTCATGCTGAACGCGATAGGGCAGCGTCAATGGCTCGTCCTGCACGATGACGGACAATCCGCGGCCGCGCATGACCGAGGGGCAGATTTCCTCGGCGATATGTGCTGCGTCGGCTCGCAGTCGCGCGGGGAAGGCCGCTGTTAGCAGCGCCGTCTGCTCAGGGGATGCCTTGCGCGGGCGAGAGGACATGTGGGGAATGCTGTTCGAATGGCGTTCACCGCGTCATGCGGTGCATCCGGTAGCAGACGACGGCACGCACCACGGCTGCTGACGCTGCGGCATGACGAACGACAGGCGCTTACGCCGCCGCCTCTGCAGGTTTCGGTACAAAGAACCGATCCTTCAGTTCCTGCAACCCAATCCTATCCAGCATCTCCGTCAGCCGCTCAGCCGCCTTCTTCCGCGGCAAATCCTTGTACTGCGCGATGATGAGTTCATTCTTCATCGAATGCTCCCAGCCCACCAGCTCGGTCACGCTGACCTGATACCCGTGCGCTTCCAGTTGCAGACAGCGCAGCACATTCGTGATCTGGCTGCCAAACTCCCGCGTATGCAGCGGATGCCGCCATATCTCAGCCAGCGGATCAGCCAGCGCCTTCGCCTTGTTCTTGCGCAGCACCGAAGCCACTTCCGCCTGGCAGCAGGGCACGACGACGATGTACTTGGCTTTCTTCTCCAAGGCGAAATGAATCGCGTCGTCGGTGGCGGTATTGCAGGCGTGCAGGGCGGTGACCACATCGATTGTGGCGGGCAGTTTGTCCGACGTGATCGAATCGGCGACCGACAGGTTCAGGAACGACATGCCGCCAAACCCCAGCCGTTTGGCCAGTTCTTCCGACGACTTCACCAGCTCTTCGCGGGTTTCGATGCCGTAGATGTGGGAGTCGTTCTTCTGCGCCTCGGGCTGTTCCTTGAAGAACAGGTCGTAGAGGATGAAGCCCAGGTACGACTTGCCCGCGCCGTGGTCGGCGAGGGTGACGGCGCCGCGTTGTTGTTGGACGTCTTTGAGCAGCGGTTCGATGAACTGGAACAGGTGGTAGACCTGTTTGAGTTTGCGGCGGCTGTCCTGGTTCATCTTGCCGTCGCGGGTCAGGATGTGCAGGGCCTTGAGCAGTTCGATCGACTGGCCGGGGCGGATGTCGTGGGTTTTGTCGGACATGGGGTAAGGCAATGCGCCCCGCGATGGGCGGGGCGCACGAGTAGGCGGAAAGCGTCAGTTTAACGAAAACGCCGCCGACGCTGGCGAACCGGGAAAACCGGCCGCGGACTGTGCGGTATCTGGCGATCCAGATTATCTGGCGGGCGAGTAACATGCCCGATGCGATTGGAGCAGGTCATGCATTTCTGAAAGCGTCCCGCCACCAGGGCGGGCGCAGGGAGAGTCATCAAATGTTCAGCCATATCACTGTCGGGACGCGTGATCTTGAACGCGCGGGCCGTTTTTATGACGCGGTGCTGCTTCCGCTTGGATTGAAGCGTCGCGTTGTCACGCCGGATGGCGGGCCCTTGGCGCTTTGCTGGGTGACCGGTCAGGCGCTGCTGCCGCGCTTCTACGTCTACATGCCCTACGATGGCGAGCCGGCGACGGTGGGCAATGGCAGCATGGTGGCTTTTCTGGCTCCTACGCAGGAAGCGGTGAGCACGGCCCATGCGGGCGGTCTTGCGCAGGGCGGGACGGACGAAGGGGCGCCAGGGGTACGTCCTCATTATGGCGACGGCTACTTCGGCGCGCATTTGCGCGATCCTGATGGGAACAAGGTTCATATCGTTCATCGCGGAGACCTCCCGCTGTAAGGCGGAGAGGCCCGACATCCCTGGAGAAACGCAAATGCTCGTGAGTCAGCTTGCTCTTGTGTACGGCACCTATCTGATTGCCACTGCCAGTCCCGGACCCAGCAATATGGCGATCATGGCAACGGCGATGCGTGATGGCCGTGTGCCGGCCCTGGCGTTGGCGGCGGGCGTCATTACGGGCTCGTTGTTCTGGGCGACGCTGGCGGCGACCGGGATTTCCGCCGTGCTGGCGGCTTCCGCCCAGGCGCTTTTCATCATAAAGATAGTGGGGGGAGTCTATCTGCTCTATCTGGCGTTCCGCACCGGCAGGTCGGCGCTGAAGCGGGGCTCCGGCTTCGCGAACGTGCAAACAGGCCGTGTGACGCCGCGCTATCGGGTGCTCTACCGCCAGGGCGTGCTCATGCACATCGGCAATCCCAAGGCGGTGCTGGCCTGGATGGCGATCATGTCGCTGGGGCTGGGGGAGAGCGCGTCGGACGGCACCTTGCCCGCGATCATCGGCGGTTGCGCGTTGCTCGGCGTGATGGTGTTCGGCGGCTATGCCATCGCGTTCTCGACCGCGCCGATGATTGCGCTGTACGCCAGGCTGCGGCGCTGGATCGAAGGGACGGTGGCCGTGGTGTTTGGCGTTGCGGGCGTCAAGCTGCTGACCTGGCAGCGTTGATGGGGCCGCATGTCAGCGCCGGCGATGACAAGCTTCAGGCAAAGCGTCCGGCACGCAATCGGCCGGACGCCGCCGGATCAAGCCTTCGGAAAAACCGGCTCGCCCAGGTTCAACATCAAGCGATTCGCCCAAGCAAAGATCGCATCCGAATGCAGCAGATCCAGGATCTCGCCTTCATTCAAGCCCGCATCCTTCAAAGCCTGGATACTGTCGGCGTTCACCGCGGCAGGCGCTTCGGTGATCTGGATCGAGAACTTGCCGATAGCCAGTTCACGAGCCGTGGTGCCGGCGGTGGCGGGATCCTCGAACACCTGAGCAATGACCTCATTGCGCTTGGCCAGTTGCTCGAAGCGCTGGGCGTGGACGGACGCGCAGTACACGCAGCCGTTGATACGCGACACATAGGTCGAACCCAGTTCACGCTCGGCACGCGACAGTCCACCCGGTGCGTACATGATGGCGTTGAAGGCCGTGGAGCGCTGGCGCAGGATTTCGGGCTGATGCACCAGGAACAGGTAGTAGTCCGAGACCTTGGCCTTGGGGTGGCTTTCTTCCAGGACGGCGACTTGTTCGGGCGTGGCGGTTTCGACGTTGACCACGTCCAGCCAGGCCTTCCATTCCAGCGACTCGTTGGTGAAGCCGTGGGCCTTGATCACCGCACCGGGCGCGGTGGCCGCGGTGTTGGCAGCGAAGGGCGCGGGCGGCTCGCTGGCGGCGCGCGCAGGGCCGGCTTCCAGGGCCTTCATGGCTTCCAGGCCGGCGACGAGGCGGACCTGGTAGGACAGGAAGGCGACAAGCTGGGACAGCGTGACCACGGCGGGCGTGGAGACGCCGGCGGCCGGCAGGGTCTTGAGCGCGGCTTCGTCGCCTTCGACGGGCTTTTCGATCAGCTTGCGCGTGAATTCCAGGATGGCGGCCAGGCGCGGGGTGGGGGCGTCTGACGGCTTGCCGGATTCGGCGACGGCGATGTCGGCCGGGGTGGCGCCGGCGTCGGTCAGGCGGGCGCGGTAGTGCGCGGCCAGCAGCGGCGACGGGGTGATGCGGGTGGCGTACAGCGCGACCAGCAGGCGCTCGGCCAGGGACAGGCCGGGCAGCGCGGGGTCGAACAGGGCGTCGTAGCTGCCTTGGGTGGCGGCGGCGACCTTCTCGCGGAAGTGGCGCACTTCGTAGGTCTTGGCGCCCGGGGCCAGGCCGATCAGGCGGTCGACGAGGTCGTCCGTGACGTTGTAGACGATGGGTTCAGCCATGCGGATCTCCTTGATGCTTTACTTGGCGGCACGGGCGGGGTTGGCAGCTGCGACAGCCGCGTCCAGGAACCGCTTCACGCCTTCCCAGGATTCCTGGTCGGCGCGGGCGTTGTCCTTGGGGTTGCCGCCGCTGGTGCTGATCTTGCCGGACACGGGGTGGGCGTAGACGAGCTGGGTGGTGGGCACGTAGGGGAACAGGATGGAGTGCCCGCCGTTCTCGTAGTCCAGCCACTCGACCGGGTAGGGGTGGTTCACCTGGGCCAGCTTGTCCTGCACCATCTTGGAATAGATGCTGGACGGCCAGGAGCCGTCGTCGGTGCCGGACAGCAGCATGACGGGGCCCTGGATGTCTTCGACCTTGATGCGGGCGCGGGCCACGGCGTCGGGGTCTTGCAGGGCGGTGAGGATGGCTTTCTCGTGGCGGTGCGGCGAGGGGCCTTCGTCGAAGGGCGCCCAGGTGGCGGTGCGGTTGTTTTCCCAGACGTGGGGGATGGGCTTGCCGCCCAGCAGCCACGTGGGGCCTTCGCGGCCGATCTTGGGATCGCAGGCGTTCTGGCCGCTGTGGACCACGGCGCCGGGCACGTAGGCGACCACGGCCGAGACTTCCTCGGGGAAGGTCGCGCCCAAGAGCAGCACCAGTTCGCCGCCGCGCGACTGGCCGCTGATGGCGACGAAGTCGTGCTTGGGGCTCACCTTCTTGCGCAGCCAGCGCAGGCCGGTCTGGAAGTATTCCAGCGGGGTGTTGGAGATGTAGTCCGACAGGCCGGGCGCCTTGAAGTAGGCCAGCGCGAAGGCGGCGTAGCCGCGGGACGCATACAGCGCCGCGCGCGGTTCGTTGATGCCGCCGCCGGAGCCGTTCAGGATCATGACGGCAGGGAACGGGCCAGGGCCGGGCGGCAGGTACAGCGTGCCGACCAGGCCTTCCTCGCGCACGTCCTGGCGGGTGACGCCGTCAGCCGCCAGGCGCTGGGTGAAGCTGGCCTGGGCCTGCGCGCCGGCGACGCGCGCCACCACGTCGGTGACCAGGGCGTCGGTCACCGGGTGGTTGAAGTGTTCGCGGCTGGACGAGTCCACGGGGGACTGCGACCAGACCAGGCCCATGGACGCCACGCCTTCGTAGTCGCCGGACGCGGGCGCGTCGCGGCCCAGGTCGACCGTGCCGTCCGCGCCCGCCACGAAGGCGGCCTGGCTTTGCCAGAGCACGCCGTTGCGGCGGGTCAGGGCGGTGATCTCCACCGTCTGGCCGGGCGCGACGTGTTCGACCCGGATCTGGCGCGGCACGTCGATCAGGTCGACGGCCGGGGTGATGGTTAGGGTGGGCGTCATGGCTTACTTGCCCGACTCTTTCGTCACCATCATGGCGGCCGTGCGGTCGCTGGTCATGGGGGTGACCTTCAGGCCCTTCTTGGTGGCCCAGATGTTCTTGTAGTGGAACAGCGGGATGATGCCGACGTCGTCGTACACGATCTTGACGGAGTCGCGCAGGATGGCTTCACGCTTGGCCACGTCGAATTCCGAGGTGGATTGCTCCAGCGCGGCGTCGACCTTGGGGTTGCTGTAGCGGCCCCAGTTGGACGCGCCCAGGCCCTTCTTGGCGTCGGCGGTGGCCAGGATGTTGACCAGCGCGTAGCTGCCTTCGCCGGTGCCGTTGCCCCAGGCCAGCATGCTGACCGCGAATTCGTTCTTGTTGGCGCGGCCCGAGTACACGGCCCATGGCACCACTTCCACTTGGGTCTTCACGCCGACGCGGGTCCAGAACTGCGCCACGGCCTGGGCCGTTTCCGGGCCTTGCGGGTAGCGGTCGTTGGGCACGTGCATGGTCAGCTTGAAGCCGTCGGGAAAGCCCGCTTCGGCCAGCAGCTTCTTGGCTTGCGCGACGTCGTTGGGGATGTCTTTGACGTCGGGGTTGTAGCCGAAGGTGCCCTTGGGCATCCACTGGTTGGCTTCGGTGGCGGCGCCTTGCAGGATGCGGTCGGCGATGGCCTTGCGGTTGATGGCCAGGTTCAGCGCCTGACGCACGCGCAGGTCCAGCAGCGGGTTCTTGTCCAGCGGCTTGCCGTTGTTGTCGGTGATGTATTGGTTGGGCGCGGGGTTGAAGCTGGGTTGCAGCAGCATGACGCGCAGGCCGTCGTACGGGTACACCGAGATGTTGGCGGCCTTTTGCAGCTTGGCCAGGTCCGACACCGACACCTTGTCGATCACGTCCACGTCACCGGCCAACAGCGCGGCGGTGCGCGAGGCGGCGTTGTTGATGTAGCGGTAGTTGACCTTGTCCCACGTGGCCTTGTCGCCCCAGTAGCCGTCGTTGCGTTCCATGATGACGCGGTCGCCGGGGGTGTAGGACACGAACTTGTAGGGGCCGGTGCCGACCATGGCCTTGCCCGAGTTGTAGTCTTCGGTGGTCGACTTTTCACCGACGTGCTTGCTGACGACGTGCACGGATGCCAGGTTCAGCGGCAGGTCGGGGTTGGGCGCCTTGGTCTTGACGATGAGGGTCAGCGGGTCCTTGGCGGTCATCGTGTCGATGGTGCGCAGGTAGCCGGCGTAGGTGGCCACGCTGCCCGGCACGGCGCGCGCGCGGGTGTAGGAATAGATCAGGTCGTCGGCGGTGAAGGGCGTGCCGTCTTGCCACTTGACGCCTTCACGCAGCTTGAATTCCCAGGTGGTGGGGTCCAGCGGTTTCCAGCTGACGGCCAGGCCGGGTTGCAGCTTGTTCCACTTGTTCTCGATCAGCAGGTCCCAGAAGTGCAGGGCCACCGAGCGGTCGCCGGCGTGGTTGTTCAGCTGCGGGTCCAGGGACGACAGCGGGTCGGCAAAGCCGATGGACAGGTCGTCCGCGCTGGCGGCGGCGGAAGCGCCGAGGATGGCGGCGGTCAGGGTGGTGAGAATCAGGCGTTTCATGTTCGGAGTCCTTGGTATAGGGGGAACTGGCGGTTGGTTCGGGCGCCGCGGCGCGGCGGCGGTGGTCACGCCATGTCGTTCAGGTGACAGGCGCTCAGGTGGTTGATGGCGATTCCCTTCAAGGTGGGAACCTCGGTCTTGCAGCGCGGCATCGCATGCGGGCAGCGCGGATGGAAATGGCAGCCGCCGGGCGGATTCAGCGGGCTGGGGATCTCGCCCTTGATCGCGGTAAAGGTCTTGTGGCGCGACTTCAGGCTGGGGATCTCGGCCAGCAGGGCTTGCGTATACGGGTGGTTGGGGTGGCGGAACACTTCTTCCACCGTGGCCGTTTCCACCACGCGGCCCAGGTACATGATCACGACGCGGTCGGACAGGTGCTCGACCACGCCCAGGTCATGGCTGATGAAGAGATAGGTCAAGCCCAGGTCTTCGCGCAGGTCCATGAACAGGTTCAGGATCTGCGCCTGGATCGACACGTCCAGCGCGGCCACGGCTTCGTCGCACACCAGCATGGTGGGCTGCACGGCCAGGGCGCGGGCGATGCCGATGCGCTGGCGCTGGCCGCCGCTGAACTGGTGCGGATAGCGCTGGCGCAGGGCCGGGTCCAGGCCGGCGCGTTCCAGTTGGGCGCTGACATAGTCGTCGAAGTCGCCGTTGCCGACCAGGCCGTGGATGCGGGCCGCTTCGCCCACGATCTCGTCCACGCGCAGGCGCGGGTTGAGGCTGGCGTAGGGGTCCTGGAAAATCATCTGCACTTGCAGGCGCGCGGCATGGGCCTGGGCTGAGTTCATGTCGGCCGGGCGCACGCCGTTGATGCGGATCTCGCCGCCGGAAGGCGTCAAGAGGCCCGCGGCGATGCGGCCCAGCGTGGACTTGCCGCAGCCGGACTCGCCGACCAGGCCGACCACTTCGCCGGGATTGACGATCAGGTCCACGTTGTCGACGGCGCGGGTCACGGCGGGCGGCTTGGACAGGCCCAGGCGCTGCATGGCGCGCGTCGCGGGGCCGGTGGGGCGTTCGCCGAAACGCTTGCTGACTTGGCTGAGATCAATCAGCGGGGTAGGGGCGGTCGTGCTCATGCCATTACCTCGCTGGTCTGGATCGTGGGGTGGAAGCAACGCACTTTGTGTTCGGGCAGGGCCTGGGTGATGCCGGGCTGCTGGCCGCAGGCGGCGGTGGCGCGCGAGCAGCGCGCCGCGAAGGCACAGCCCGCGGGCAGGTTGAGCAGGTTGGGCGTCATGCCGGGGATCTGGCGCAGGCGTTGGCCGCGCCGGTTGTTGCTGGGCAGGCTGTCGATCAGGCCCACGGTGTAGGGGTGTTGCGGGCGGTCCAGCACGTCGTCGACGGTGCCGTGTTCGACGATGCGGCCGGCGTACATCACCGCCACGTCGTCGGCCAGGCCGGCCACCACCGACAGGTCATGGGTGATCCAGATCAGGCTGGTGCCGTGCTGCTGCGCAAGCTTCTGCACTTCGGACAGGATCTGCGCCTGGATGGTGACGTCCAGCGCGGTGGTGGGTTCGTCGGCGATGATCAGGTCGGGCCGGTGCAGCATGGCAATCGCAATCGCCACGCGCTGGCGCATGCCGCCGGACAGCTGATGCGGGTAGGCCAGCAGCCGTTCCTCGGGGCTGGGGATGCCCATCATGCCCAGGGTGTCGCGCGACAGGGCGCGGGCCTGGGCCACGCTCATCTTGTTGTGGGCGCGCACGGTCTCGATCATTTGCGCGTCCACCCGCAGCACGGGGTTCAGCGTCATCATCGGATCCTGGAAGATCATGGCGATGCGGTTGCCCTGCAGCTTGCGCAGTTCGCGCGGCGCCAGCTTGGTCAGGTCGCGGCCCTGGAACAGCACTTCGCCGCCGACGATGCGGCCCGGGGCGTCGACCAGGCCCATGATGGAGAAGCCCGTGACGGACTTGCCCGAGCCGGACTCGCCGACCAGGCCCAGGATCTTGCCGCGTTCCAGCGTGAAGGAAACGTCGTCCACGGCGGGCAGCACGCCCGCGCGGGTATGGAAGTGGGTGCGCAGGTTGCGCACCTCCAGCGTCGGCGCGCCGGCGTTGTCGCGGTCGGCGCTCATTTGTGGGTCCTCGGGTTCAGCACGTCGCGCAGGCGGTCGCCCACCAGGTTGATCGCCACGATGGTGACCAAGAGCGCGATGCCGGGATAGAAACTGATCCAGTATTCGCCGGACAGCATGGTCTGGAAGCCGTTGGAGATCAGCAGCCCCAGCGACGGTTCGGTCACGGGCACGCCCAGGCCCAGGAAGCTCAAGGTGGCTTCCAGCGTGATGGCGCGCGCGATCTGCAGGGTGCCGATCACGATCAGCGGCGGCAGGCAGTTGGGCAGGATGTGCTTCAACATGATGCGCCAGTTGGGGATGTCCAGGCAGCGGGCGGCTTCCACGTATTCGCGGCGGCGCTCGACCAGGGCCTGGCCGCGCGCGGTGCGGGCGTAGTAGGCCCACTCCAGGATCACCAGCGTCAGCACCACGTTGCCCACGCCCTTGCCCAGGTAGGCCAGGATCATCATGGCCACCAGGATGGACGGGAACGACAGGATCAGGTCGACCAGGCGCATGATGATCGCGTCGGTCTTGCCGCCGGCGTAGGCGGCCAAGAGGCCCAGCAGCGTGCCGATGATGCCGGCGATGACGGCCGAGCCCACGCCCACCATCAGGCTGATGCGCAGGCCGTACAGGATGCCCGACAGCAGGTCGCGGCCCTGGCCGTCGGTGCCCAGCCAGTAGTGGAAGGTGTCCAGGCCGTTCATGCTGCCCGGCGGCAGGCGCGCGTCCAGCACGTCGATCTGCAGCAGGTCATAGGGATTCTGCGGCGCGATCCAGGGCGCCAGGATGGCGGCCAGGATCAGCAGCGTGGCAACGGTCAGGCCCAGTACCGCCGTCTTGGACGACATGAACTCGGCCAGGTTGCGCCGCCACGGCGATTCGCGGCGCAGCGCGGGAGTGGGAGTAGGGGTAGATACGGCGCTCATGCCGAGGCCTCCAGCCGCACCCGCGGGTCCAGCACTTTATAAAGAATGTCCACGATCAGGTTCAGGGTCACGAACAGGCACACCACCACGATCAGGTAGGCCACGATGACGGGGCGGTCCAGCGCGTTCAGGCTGTCCAGGATCAGCTTGCCGGCGCCGGGCCAGGCGAAGATGCTTTCCGTGACCACGGCGAAGGCGATGGTGGAGCCCAGCTCCAGGCCCAGCACCGTCACCAGCGGAATCATGGTGTTGCGCAACACGTGCACACAGACCACGCGCATGGGCGACAGGCCCTTGGCGCGGGCGAACTTCACGAAGTCCAGCGGCAGCACGTCGCGCACGCCGGCGCGGGTCAGGCGGATCACCAGCGAGATCTTGAACAGCGACAGGTTGAACGCCGGCAGGATCAGGTGGCGCCAGCCGTCGGCCGTCAGCCAGGACCACTGGAAGCCCAGGAACTCCACGGTTTCGCCGCGGCCGCTGGCCGGCAGCCAGCCCAGCGACACGCTGAAGGTCATGATCAGCATCAGCGCGATCCAGAACGTCGGCAGCGAGAAGCCGACGATGCTGCCCGCCATGATCATCTTGGAGACCCGGCTGTCCGGATACAGACCCGCGTACAGACCCAGCGGCAGGCCCACCATCACGGCCAGCATCATCGCGGCGATGGCCAGCTCGAACGTCGCCGGCAGGCGCTGGATCACCAGCTCCACGGCCGGAATGTTGTAGACGAAGCTATTGCCCAGATTGCCGTGCAGGGCGCCGTTCAGGAAGGCCAGGTACTGTTCCCACAGCGGCTTGTCCAGGCCGAGTTCGGCGATGATGCGGGCGCGGTCGACCTGGTCCACGTCCTGGCCGATCAGGATGTCCACCGGATTGCCGATGGCGTGCAGGCCGACGAAGACGATCAGCGTCATCAGGAAGACCACCACCGCGGCTTGCGCGATGCGGCGCAGCAACCAGCCTGTCATTGCGCCGTCTCCGCTTGCGGGGCCGGGGCCGGCGTCCATTCGTCGCCGAACACCTCGGGTTCGGAGAACGCTTCCATATTGGCGTAGTGCGTCTCCACGTCCTCGCGGTAGAACAGGCCGGCGATGCCTTGCGCCAGGCGCTTGGCGCCTTCGCTGATGGCCGGGATGTCGCCCGAGATCGTGCCTTGGGTCAGCGCCGCGGGGTAGGAGAAGCAATGCACGCGGTCCAGGCCGGGACAGGCGCCCGGGGTCTTTTCCTGCAATTCGAATACCGCGCCCAGGTCGGGCGAGTCGTGCAGCTCCTGGTCTTCCTCGCCGGCCGGCGGCACGTAGCGGTCGCCCCAGGCGCGCACGTGCGGCGCCAGCGCGGCGAATTCCGGACGCACGGTCCAGTCGATGCGGAAGCCCGTGGAGAAGATCAGGAAGTCCAGCACGAACACGCCTTTGGGCGTGGTGACGTGGATGTCGTCGCCCACCATTGCCAGGTCTTGCACGCCACAGCCCAGGTTGAAGCGGGCGTTCGGGAAGCGCGACACGCGCAAGGTGCTGCCGCGCGGGGGCGGCACTTGGGCGGCGTTGATGTAGTGGCGGATCTTCCACTTCCATTCGTCGGGCAGGGTCAGGTGGCCGTGGGTCAGGCCGGGGTTGCCCGCGCCTTTGCCCTTGTTCACGCGCGGGATGTCGTTGCGGCGGATCAGCAGGTCGACGCTGGCGGCGCCGGCTTCCAGCGCGGTGCCGGCGCTGTCCATGGCGGACGCGCCCGCGCCCACGACGCCGACGCGCTTGCCGGCCAGCGTGGCGTAGTCCATCACGTCGGACGAATGCGCCCAGCGGTCACGCGGCAGTTTCTTGGCAAAGTCAGGCACATAGGCGCCGCCCAGGCCGTCGCGGCCGGTGGCCAGCACCACGCGGCGCGCCAGCACCGTGCTGCGTCCGGCGGGGGATTCGATGTCCAGCTGCACCAGCTGGTCGGCGCGGGGCAGCACGGCCAGGATGCGGTGCTCGTTACGCACGTCCAGGTCCAGCGCGCGGCGGTACCAGCGCAGGTAGTCCATCCATTGCAGGCGCGGAATCTTGTCCAGCGCTTCCCAGGCTTCGGAGCCGAACTGCGCCTCGAACCAGGCGCGGAAGGTCAGCGCCGGCAGGCCCAGCGCGGGGCCGGTCAGCTGCTTGGGCGAACGCAGGGTTTCCATGCGGGCGGTGGTGGCCCAGGGGCCTTCATAGCCTTCGGGCGCCTGGTCGAAGATCGGGGCGTTGATGCCCAGGTGCTTGAGCGAGGCGGCCGCGGCCAGGCCGGCCATGCCGCCGCCGATGATGGCCACGTCCAGCACCGGCTGGCCGTCGACGATTCGGGGCGTGACCCAGTTCTTGGCGGGGATTTCCAGCCAGGACAGGTCTTGCCGCAGGCGCGCTTCCAGCGCGGCTAGGCCTTGCGGCGGGGTGGCGACAGGCTGATTCATATAGCAGGGGATTCCGTAAGAGGGGCGTCGTCGCCATAGATCGACTGCAAGAGGGCCGAATGCTCGGCGGCGTCGTGCAGGGCGAAGCCGGGCAGCAGGGCCGCGGCAGCTTGGGCGAGCGCGTCCGCCATGGCCTGGCAGGCCGGCGTCAGCGTTTGCGACTGCGGGGTGATGACCCCGAAGAAAAAGGGAATGTCCAGGTCGATGGGACGGATCGCCACGCCCGGCATGGGGGCGCCGTAGGCGGTGATCGGTTCCAGCACCGACACGCCCAGTCCGGCGCGCACGGCGGCCAGGGCGTTGACGGACGAATTGGTTTCCATGGTGCCCAGCGCCTGGGCGTTCTGCGCCAGCGCGGCGTCCAGGCGGCGGCGCAGGCGGTAGGGATTGGCCATCGTGATCATGCGGCGCCCAGCCAGCGCGGCTACCGGCACCACGGCTTGCTGCGCCAGCGGGTCGTCTTCCGGCAACGCGACCACACAGGGCGCTTGCCCGATCCAGTGCACGGTCAGACCGCGATGCTCCAGCGGCAGGCTGGTCGCGCCCAGTTGCGCGGCGCCCGACAGCACGGCGTGCACCACGCGTTCGGGTGAGGCGCTGCGCAACTGGATGCGCGCGGCGCCGACCCGGTCTTCGATGCGCTTGAGCGCTTCGGGAACCAGCCCAGCCGCCAGGGCGGAAGTGGCGGCCATCAGCAGCGGCTGGGTCTGGCCGCGGGCGATCTCGTCGGCGCGGTTGCGGATCTGCCGCAGACTCGCCAGCGCGCGCTCGACGTCGTCATACAGCAGGAAGCCCTGCTCGGTGGGCGTCACGCGCGGGCCGCTGCGCGCAAACAAGGGATAGCCGATCTCGGCTTCCAGTTCCTGCAACAACCGGCTGATCGCCGGCTGGGAGCGTCCCAACAGCCGGCCGGCAGCAGTGACGCTGCCCGTGGACATGACGGCCGCGAAGGCCTCGAGTTGACGAAGTTCCATCTGTATTGATCTATACCAAGGACGAATTCTTGCCCGGCAAGTATGCGCTTTGCAAATAATTAAAGAGCATAAGTAAATTCCCTGATGGGGTTTTCATCAGGGAATTTCATAACTGCTAGTTATTTCAAGGGCTTGCGGGAAATCGTCCGACTTCCGGGCGCCAAGCAAGAAAAAGCCCGCGTGCGGGGAGCAGCGGGCTTTGGGCGTTTCAAGCGGGAAGGCGCGGGGAGTCTGCTTGGTTCAGGAATGGCTACGTCCTTCGCGGCGCCAATACAGATAGCGTTCGATCTCCGCCTGTTCCACCGCCGGATCAAGCCGGCGCCATCTGACCACGTAGCCGCGGTGCGCCGGCGGCATCCAACCCAGCACGGAATACATTGTGACTTCGGTCTCGCCCGTATTGAATTCGGTTTCGAAGAATCCCTGGCGATCCGGTGGATCGCTGCCGCAAATCCAGCTGGAACCTGGCATGACGTTCTCCCCATACACCATCGCGTTGTAGGGGCGATCCGCTCAAATAGCCGACCCGCGTTTCGGATTGAGGTCGATGGCTATAGACCAGACCACCTGCAATCAGCCGATTGGTAAAACTGCCTTCAATCCTACGCGCCGGGCTATGGAATGGCATACGTTTTAGCCCCGATGCGGGCTGCGGCTGCCTTGTGTTAGAAACGTGGATGGGGCTGCTGCCGCAATCTTTGCGAACCTTTGCAGTTCGATCCGACGGATCCCGGTAGTATTCGGCCATCGAACCTCAGGAGCCCGTCATGCACAGTCAGCAACCCGCGCCCGAGCCGAACAAGCGCCGTTGGCCTTTCGGCTACGGTGAAGAAGAATAGGCCCGCAACAACACTAGCCGATGCGCGAAATCCGGTCGCCCGGACCGGACAGCTCGTGATAGATGTCATCCAGGTACTCGGCCAGCCCGTCCGCGGGTACCTCGGCAGGAATGGCAAGGTCCGCGCAGCCCGCACGCGCTTGCCGGCGTCCGAACGGTACGCCGTCCACACCGAGCCTTCGCGCTGGATGTCGAGTTGAAACCTGCCGTAGATGTCGAATTTCATCGATGTCCTGAAAAATTCATGACCAGGCCAATGCCAACTCGGCAGCCATGCTGCGGGTGAGTCCCAGAAGCGCCTGAGCGGCCGGGCTGAGCGTCTCGCCGCCGCGGGTCAGCACCTCCAGGCTGCGGACGGCGCTTTGGTCGGCCAGGGGTACGATCGCCAATTTTGCGCTTGCCGTCACCGCCAGGGCGGGCAGGATGGTGACGCCAAAGCCCTGTTCAACAAAGGTCAGCAAGGACGTGGTGTTGCGCACCGTCAGCAGCGAAGCGTCCACCAACGCGGCCACTTCCGGGGAGTCAAACCGGGCGCACAGGCCGTTTGCAATGAACTCCGCGGCGTCGATATCGCGCCAGCGCGCCTCGCGCCGCAGTTTCGTCAGGCGGTGCCCGGCTGGACACACCAGCACGAAACGGTCTTCGAACAAGGGCTCGGTCACGATGCCGGGCAGGGGCGCCGGCAGCGTGGCAATGCCGAAATCGACCTCGCCATCGGCCACCGCCTTGCCCACCGCGGCCGAGTCTATGTCGCGCAGGTCGACCCGTACCTGCGGATATTGCCTGCGCATCGAGCCGATGACCTGCGGCAACAGCCGGATGGCCGCCGAGGGCACGGCGGCCACCTTGGCCGTGCCCAGGGCGCCGCTGGCGTAGCGGACCATGTGGGCCACGGCCGAGTCGAATTCCGCAATGGCCCGCTGCGCCTGCGCGCGGACATAAAGGCCCAGGGGAGACAAGCGGATCTTGCGTTCGCCTTCGAACAACGGGCCGCCCAGCTCCGATTCCAGCTGCTTCAAGGTCATGGAGAGCGCCGCCGGCGTGCGGCCCACCCGGTCGCCTGCCTGGGCCAGTTCGCCGGCCTCGACCACGGCCATGAACATGCGCAGGTGCTCTAGTTTCATATTTAAGAAAATATTAAATAAAACGAAGTTATTTTAGTTTGACTGAAATTGGGCCGGAAATCTACAGTACCGCTCACTGCCATTCAAGGAAGCAAGCAATGAGCGCAAGCGCCTTACGCGTCGACGGACTGCAGTACAGCAACTGGTCCGAAAAGATATTCCGCCAACTGCGCGAAGGCGGCGTGGACGCGGTCCACGTCACCATCGCGTACCACGAGAACCTGCGCGAGATGATCCACAACATCGAACGCTGGAACCGGTGGTTCGAGCGCTATCCGGATCTGATCGTGCAGGCGCGCAGCGGCGACGACGTCCGGCGCGCCCGCGACGCTGGCCGCACTGCGATCATTTTCGGACTGCAGAACCCGTCGCCCATCGAAGACGACATCGGCCTGGTCGAGGTGGTGCACACGCTGGGCGTGCGCTTCATGCAGCTGACCTATAACAACCAGTCCTTGCTGGCTGCGGGCTGCTATGAAGCGGTCGACAGCGGCGTCACCCGCATGGGGCGCGAAGTGATCAAGGAAATGAACCGGGTCGGGCTGGTCATCGACATGAGCCACTCGGGCGAACGTTCCACGCTGGAAGCGATAGAACTGTCCGAGCGGCCCATCACCATCAGCCACGCCAATCCGCATTCCTGGGCGCAGGCGCTGCGCAACAAGTCGGACACGGTGCTGAAGGCGCTGGCGGGCGCGGGCGGCATGTTCGGCTTTTCGCTGTATCCGCACCATCTCAAGAACAAGTCGGCCTGTGCCCTGGACGATTTCTGCGCCATGGTGGCGCGCACCGCGGACCTGTTGGGCGTGGAACACCTGGGCCTGGGCTCGGACCTGTGCCAGGACCAGCCGGATTCGGTGGTCCAGTGGATGCGCACGGGCCGCTATACCAAGAACATCGATTACGGCGAAGGCTCGGCCGCGCAGCCGGGGTTTCCGCCGCAGCCCGGCTGGTTCCAGGACAGCCGGGACTTCAAGAACATCGAGCAGGGCTTGCGCGCCACGGGGTTTTCAGCGGACGAGGTGGCGTCATTGATGGGCGGCAACTGGATGCGCTTTTTCGACGCAAGCTTCGGCCCGCAAGCCTCTGCCACCCACAATCCCTGAACGGCCGCAACCTCGGAGCACTTACATGAAGAACGCCATTCGCATCCTTGCGTGCGCCACGCTGGCGCTGGGCGCCGTCTGCAACGCCAGCGCGCAGGACTTTCCCAATAAAAGCATACAGATCGTCGTGCCGTTCCCGCCGGGCGGCGTGGCCGACCTGGTCGTGCGCACAGTCGCGCAAAAGCTGGGCCAGGACGTCAAGCAGCCCGTGCTGGTGGTGAACAAGCCCGGCGCCAGCGGCATCATCGGGGCCGAGTTCGTGGCCCGCGCGCCGGCGGACGGCTACACGCTGCTGTTGGCCAACCTGCCCATCATGTCGATCAATGAACTGCAGTACAGCAGTCTGCCGTATTCCGCCACACGGGATTTCGCGCCCGTGATCCTGCTGGCCGACCAGCCCTACATCATCGCCACCGGCAACGCCGTGCCCGCCAAGACGATGAAGGAGTTCATCGCCTATGCCAAGGACAAGCCGGACACGCTGACTTTCGGTTCGGCGTCCAGCTCGACCTTTCTGGCCGGCGAACTGTTCAAGCAGCGCGCGGGCATACGCATGGCGCACATCCCCTACAAGGGCAGCGCGCCCGCCATCAACGATCTGCTGGGCGGACATATCAGCCTGATCCTGGATCCGGTGATCACCTTGCTGCCGCACGTCCAGGCCGGCAAGCTGCGGGCGCTGGCGGTCACCTCGTCCGAACGGATAGATAGCGCGCCGGACATTCCCAGCTACAAGGAAGTCGGCCTGGCGGATATGGACATCACTTCCTGGCAGGGCATCGTCGCCCCGGCCGGTACGCCCGAGGCGGTCGTGAAGAAACTCAATCAGGATTTCAACCGGGCCTTGCAGTCGCCCGAAGTGGCCTCGCGCTTGAAGGAGCAGGGGGTAAGCACCAAGGGCGGCTCGGCCCAGGCCTTCGCCGATTTCGTCGCGGCCGAGAACAAGCGCTGGGCGACGCTGGCCAAGCAAGTCAACTTCCTGCCCGGCAGTTTGTGATGAGCATCCTGACCGGAGCCGATGCGCGCTTGCAGGCCCTGGGCCTGGCCTTGCCCCAGCCCACGCCGACGCACTATGCCTATTTGCCGGCGCTGCGGCACGGCAGCACGGTGTATGTGGCTGGGCAGATTCCGAAGCTAAGCGCGGACCAGTTGCTGGTGCAAGGCGCAGTTGGCGAGCAGGTCGGCGAAGCACAGGCGCGCGAGGCCGTGCGCCTGTGCGTGCTGCATGCGCTGTCGTGGGTGGCCCATCACGCGCAGGGCAGCCTGGACGCGGTGGAACAGGTATTGCGGGTCAACTACTTTTTCCAGGTGGGCGAGCGCGCCAGCACGCGGCTATCCGCCATCGCCGACTCCGGATCGGAACTGCTGGTCGCGATCCTCGGCCGCCCGGGCGAGCATCCGCGTTCGGTCATGGGCGTGCGCGAGCTGCCGCGTAACGCGCCGGTGCTTGTCAGCATGGACGTGGCCCTGGCGGTTGCGGACTCGTCTCGAGTGCCGGCAGGCTGACACCGCTGGCGGCCTCGCGTCGCCTTACTCAGCGCTTGGGCAGCACGAACTCCACCCGCCGGTTCTGCGCCCGTCCTTGCGGATTGTCCGCGCCATTGGCCAGCCGGTTCGATTGGATCGGTTGGGTATCGCCCAGTCCCTTGACGGTCAGCCGCGACTTATCCACGCCGTGGCTTGCCAGCCATTGCGCCACCGCCTGCGCACGGCGCAATGACAAGTCCTTGTTGTAGGACGCCGATCCCTTGGAATCGGTATGGCCTTCGATCGCGACCGTCCCGGCCGAGCTGGATTTGATCAGGCTGGCGATATCCCGCAACGTAGGCTCGGCGGCCGGGCGTATGGCGGTCTTGTCGAAATCGAACAGCACGTCGCCCAGCATGGCGACGGTCACCGCATTCTTGTCCTGCCGCACCGACAGGCCGTCGTGGCGCGCGGCCAGTCCGTCGATCTGGGAGCTCAGGTCCGATATGCCGCCGCTGGCATCGGAAGGGAATCCCTTCAGATCCAGGATGGTGGCCCGCAGATCCAGGATCTCGGCCTTGTAGGGTGGCTCCTGCGCCATGGAGCCGCCGGCGGCGGCCAGCAACGCCGCGGCCAGCAGAGTCGACGCGCCCGGGTAGCCGGCCATGGCTAGCGGTCGGTGATCTTGATGGCGTCGAAGGTCTCGACGCTAGGTATCGTCAATGAGACCTCTTTGACCTCTTTGGGCGGGGCGGGGAATTTCCCCTGCCAGGAGCCGGCGATCGGGGCGTCCTTCTCGGTCCTGATCATCAGTTTGGGATTGGTCAGCGGCTTGTCGTTGCTGTCTCTCAGCAGCAGATGCTTCTTGTTGCCGGCGACCACGTAGAAGCTGTTTTCATAATCGCTCTTGCTGATCTGCGGATAGAGCATCTCCGTCTTGCCCATGACGATGGGCTTGAACCGTACCTTGATGGACAGGATGTCGCCGCTGCGCACCGCTTCGATCACCTGGCCTTCGGCGGCGCCGGAGTCGGTCAGGCCGGTGGCCAGGGGGGCGTTGGCCTGGGCTTGGGCAAACGCGGCCGGGCCGGCCGCCGCCAGGGCCATCAAGGCGCCCAGCGCACAGGCGGCGGCGGTTTTTCTGATCGGAGTCACGATTAGCATCCTTTGTCGTTGAAAACCATTCAGGGCAAGACGGATGGACCAGGACTCATTCTTTTGGCCCAGTCCAAAGTCCAACGCACGATGGTCCGACTTTCAGGCGCTTATTTCAGTTTGATGTTTTTCCAAGAAGTTACGGAATCTAGCTGGCGTGGGCACTTATCCGCCGCGGTGGCCGTGGTAACGCGGCGCGGCGACGCTACGGGTGTTTTCCTTGTGTTGTGATCCGACCAGGGCCTTGCGCCGGGCTTCCTCGTGCTGATGATCAGCACGGGCCCGGTCCTTTTCTGCATGCGGGGGCGAATGCGGGTCGGGCGAGCCGGAATCAGGCGCGGCCTGCGCGGGTTTTGGGTGGGGAGTGTTGGGCGTCATGATGCGTACCTATGCAGGTGCCGCGGCATATGCCGCTTTTCCACGTTACGCCTGGGGTCCGCGTTTCTCAAGCGGCAATTGCGACGGATTTTTTCAGAGCCGACCGCGCTTTTTTTGCGCCGCTGGCGCCGTGGCAGCGGCAAAATGATCCTGCGCTGGTTTCCTAGACGTCCGTCTTTCAGGAGAGCCTCATGTGCGACTGTTCCTCTTGCGCAAATCCCCCGCAGTTCAATCGCCGCCGCCTGCTGTTCGGTGCCGCAGCCGTAGCGACGGCCGGCGCTACGGGCTGGCTGGGCGATGCCCAGGCCGCCGTGCCCACGAACGACATCGGCCCCGACGAGGCCTTGAGACGCTTGATGGCCGGCAATGCCCGCTACGCCGCCAACAAGCCGAACATGCGGGACTACTCCGCAGGGCGCGCCGCCCGCGCCGTTAAGCAGAAGCCCATCGCCGCCATCCTGGGCTGTTCGGACTCGCGGGTGGCGCCCGAACTGGCTTTCGACCAAGGGCCGGGCGACCTGTTCATCGTGCGCGTGGCCGGCAACTTCGTGAATGAGGACGGCTTGGCCAGCCTGGAGTACGGCACGCTGGTCTTGCGCGCGCCGCTGATCCTGGTGCTGGGCCACGATAACTGCGGCGCGGTGGACGCGACGGTGAAAGCGCTCAAGGACAAGACGGAGTTTCCCGGCCATCTGCCCGCGCTGGTGAATGCGATCAAGCCCGCCGTCGAACTTGCCAGCAAGTCTGGCGCGAAGGATCTGATGGCCGCGGCCGTGGCGGCGAATGTGCGCCTGGCCGTCGAGCGCCTGAAGACCGCGCAGCCGCTATTGCAAGAGATGGTGCAGCAGAAAAAGCTGGGCGTGGTCGGGGGCGTGTACAGCCTGGCCACGGGCAAGGTGACCTTGGTCTGAAGCCGGCCCAGGGCCGTCCGAATCACAGCGCCGGCCGGTCCTGGGAGGTGAGAATTGCTGAACTTTAATGACTTTTCCCTTCGTAATATCCCTTTTGAAAGGGTATTGAAAGGGGAAGAGATATGGGGGCGTGCAAAAAATGCGAGGCGATCGTGACCGACCGGCGCGATGCGCCCGGGCATGAGAACCTGATCAGCCTGGGCATGGTGAGATCGCCTGGCCAGAAGCAGCGGAGCGTGCAGCACGAAGCGTTCACCTGTGCTTTGTGCGGCACGGACTGGGATTTTCTCTATGACAAGCGCGACCCCGCGTCGGGGTGGCGCCGTTGCGGTTCTGATGCGGGCCTGCCGATCGAGGCCGCCGTGCAGCCTCTGGCAAGAGCGGTTGGCGCGGTCTAGCGCAAGCCGCCTTCATGCGGGCGGCTCTATCGCGCCGCTGCGTCGACGGCGGCGCCGTCCGCCGCTACATCTGCATCTTCTTCTTGCCTAGCAGTGTCAGCGCCAGGCTGCGTCCCGTGCGCATGAAAGGGTAGAGCGCGGTCGACAGGCAAGGGTTGCGGAACACGGCGGCATTGACGCTGTTGAACAGATCGTTGCCGGTGCTGATCAGCGCCAGCCGGTTGATGCAGTCCGCGCCCCAGTAGTCCTGGCCGTCCAGGTGCAGCAGCATGCCCTGATTCAGGTCGTAGCCCTGCGCCTTGTAGGCCACCGCCAGGTCGGGATGGTCGCGCATGTTCAGCAGATCGATGGGGCCGACGGCCTTCTGCAATTGCAGCATCCGCACGTAGTTCGAGCAGAAAGGGCAGTCTCCGTCGTAGAGCAGAAAGTTCTTTGCGATGGCCATGATGCACCGTGTGGAAATGCGCGGGCGCGGAAAGCGCGCCTGCCGCTTACTCCCCATTAAAACGCATATCGCTGGACGCGCCCACCGCCCGCATTGCGCACGCGCACGGGACGCGGGACTTCAGCGCATCTCGCGCACGCCCTGGCCCAGGCGCCGGCGCAGCAGGTTGCGCAGGGTGACGCCGTCGGCATAGCCGACCTGCGCCGCGATCTGCTCCAGCGACAGGCTGGAGGTCTTCAGCAAATGGGCGGCGCGCTCCACGCGCAAGTCCTGGAAATACGACAGCGGACTCTTGCCCAGCACCTCCTGCGTGCGGCGCGCCAGCGTGCGTTTGCTGGCGCCCAGCGCCTGCGCCGCGGCCTCCAGCGAGAATCCCCGCGCCAGATGCGCGCGCGCCCAACGTTCAAACGCCTGCACCAGCGGCTCGGCATGCGTCAGGTGGTCGGTGATGGCATAGGCGGATTGCGCCGGCCGCTGGTCCACGATCAGATAGCGGGCCACCAGCGCGGCCAGTTCGGGACTGGTCTGGCGCACCAGCCAGAGCGCCATGTCCATGTGGCTGAGCGCCGCACCTGCCGTCAGCAACGACGACGAGCGCACCAGCATGCGGCCGTCCTCCAGGTCCACCGCCGGGTAGCGCTGCCTGAACAACGGCGCCAGCCACCAGGTGGTGGTGGCCTTGTGGCCGTCCAGCAGGCCCGACTCCGCCAGCACGAAGGTGCCGATGCAGGCCGCAGCGGTATTCGCGCCGGGAGCGCGCTCGCGCAGCATCCGGCCGGCGTCGCGCACGTCGGCGCGGGCGAGCGCGGGCACCAGCGTTTCGGGCATCTTGCAGCCAATGGCCGGGATGACGAGCCAACCCGGGTCCGACGGGTCCGGGCTGGCTGAAATGGGCACGCCGAATCCCTGCGAGGTACGCACTCTGCGGCGCATGCCGACCACGCGCGCCTCGAACGGCTGTACCGGTTCCGGCAACAGCGGCGACAGCTCGTTGGCCGTGGCGAACACGTCGAGGATGGCGGACAGGCCGGTATCGAACACGCCCTCCAGGGCCAGGATCTGGATTTTCATG
The DNA here is from genome assembly GCA_032153965.1 of Achromobacter sp. Lineage (GTDB taxonomy): Bacteria > Pseudomonadota > Gammaproteobacteria > Burkholderiales > Burkholderiaceae_B > Achromobacter. Next base: position 21,982 of record JALDYL010000062.1, read on the forward strand.
GCAAGAACGCTATCAAAGATGTCAAAACCGCCAATATTAATAAGGCTGGCCCGGACTCACAATGCCGCTGTCTGAGCGCTGGCGCAACCGCGTGCCGCGCATTACCGGAGTGGTGCTTTGTCCATTGAAAATCTGCTTGCTCTGGCGGTGTTCGCCTTTGTGACTTCCGTTTCGCCAGGCCCCAGCAACGTCATGCTGATGACCTCGGGCGCGAACTTCGGCTTTGGCCGGACGCTGCCCCAGGTGCTGGGCATCACCGTCGGCTTCACTTCGCTGCTGCTCGGGGTAGGCCTGGGCCTGGGTGCGCTGTTCTACGCCTGGCCGGCCCTGTCGGCCGGGCTGAAGATAGGGGGCGCGGCCTATCTGCTGTACCTAGCATGGCGCATAGCCCTATCGCGTTCCATCGGTGCGGGGCAGGCGTCTGCCAGGCCGCTCACGTTCATGGAGTCGGCCTTGTTCCAATGGATCAATCCCAAGGCCTGGATCGTGGCGCTGGCCGCCGTTGCCGTCTATGTGGATGCCGCGGCGCCCTGGGCGTCGCTGGCGTGGATGTGCCTGGTGTTCGCGGTGGTGAACGTGCCTAGCGTTTCGCTGTGGGCGGGCTTCGGCGTGGCGCTGCGCGGATTCCTGGCGCATCCGGGGCGCCTGAAGTGGTTCAACATCGGCATGGGAACGTTGCTGGCGCTGACGTTGTGGCCGATGCTGCGGTGAGCAACGCCGGTGGCAGCATTGGGGAGAGTGCGGCGAGAAAGCCCGTGGCCTTTTTGGGGGGGAGGGTGCGGCCCGCGCAGGCCGCACCCGGACACGGATCAGCCCGCGGCGGCTTCGTCCGGCGCGCCCCATGCCAGACCCATGGCGTAGCCGCGCACATCCTCCGGCCATCCGGCGATCTGCTGCGTAAAACGCTGGCGGTCGTTGGCGTACAGCGCCCGCGTGGCTTCCTCGAAACCGGGCAGGTTGCCGGCCATGCTGGACATGAACCGGTATGCAGCCTCCTGGCGCTCGCGCCGGCGGTCCTGCGCCTCGTTGTCGCGGCGCGCCTGTTCCACCAGCTTGCGCAGGACGACCGAAGCGCCGCCGGGCTGCGCGCCCAGCCATTCCCAATGGCGCGGCAACAGAGTCACTTCGCGCGCCACTACGCCGAGCTTGGGGCGGCCCCGGCCGCGCGGTTGCGCGTCATCGGCCGCGCTGGCGGGCGCTTCAGGCGCAGGGGCGGCCGGATCGGCGCGGACGCGGTGGCGCTCTGCGATGGCGGCATGGCTTCCGCTCAGGTCCAGATCGACCTGTTTGCCGGATTGGTCGTCGAACACGAGGATGGCGGCGTCATCATGACCGGCTTCCATGGCCTGCCTCGCGGCGAGCGCGACGTCGGCGAGCGTGCCGGCGACAAGAATGCGATGGCCGATGAACGCCGTGTGTGGAACGGCAGGCTGGTGAGATGTTGGCTTGCTCATAATTTCACCCTAGTGAAAATAAAGGTGAAATTATGATCCGGGTAAAATTTGAATTCAATATATCCGGATAAAAATATAGCAAGGGGCCGACCGAGTTAAAGATTACGTGCCGCCGCAAGCCGCGTCGGCAACGTCAGTCCCGGGCCTTCGGGCGCCCGCTGGCGCAGCACTTGCGACTATCAACGTATTGGTGCGTCCGTGCGGAGTGCGTCTGCCAACTCCACGAAAGTCGGGTGCGCCGACATGGCGGCTAGGGTGTCGGCGAAATTGATCGCTCGAAGGGGGCCGTAGTCCTTGGTGTCATCAAAGAGCCAATAGGTCGGTACGTCTCCCGGGCGTCGAGTCTCCCAGAAATAGCGCGCTGCGGTGGCAAGACCCGCCTTGACGTGAGGTTCGTAGGTCCGATCGCCTGTAACTTGCATGTAGCGATAGAGAGCGAAGACGACGGAGATATGCCCATTGATGATGTGCGTGCGCCGGCCGCCTAAGGGAGGCGTTTCTTCGAACCACAGGTAGCTGGATTCGTCGACCATCGACAAGTCGGTGTCTTGCCCCTTCCACAAGACCTTGTCCAGATAGCGTTTTGCGCGCGAACGCAGCGAAGCATCGTCAAGCGCAATCGACAGATCCAGCAATCCGAGTGCTGCCATGCCATTGGCAAGAGCACTGGTCCATCCCGCCGGCAGGACGCCGGCGCTTATCTCGTAGTCGAAGTCATAGAAGACGACGTCGTCCTTGGAGTACCGGGCAAGTTGTTGCAAAAGATACTCGGCGGGCTTGCGCAGATCCTCTGTCGCGACCTTCCCCTTGGAGGCGCGTAAAACAGAGGCGTTGACGGCAAAGGTATACGGATTGAATTCCTGGCGGAAAATATTGACGTAGGTGGGGGGCCACGGTATCGGCATGAGTGCCTTCCTATCCCACGTCGATACGCCGCCCAGTGACATGACATGCATCACGTCAACGTTCATATTGAGCGAAACATCCAGCGCTTTGACCGAGCGGCCCGCAATCGGGGGCCAGATTATGCCGGTTATGATCGGGCGCTGTGCGGGGCCTGCGGACAGTGCGGCTTGGTTTAGGAACGCGCTGCGGAGTTCTGCCTGAAGCGTTTCCATAAAAACGGGCAGGAGCTGGATCTGGGCGCCAGAAGGATCCACAACACCACTGGCCGATGCACGGGTCATGTCCGTCAGCTTCTTGCCTATCAAGGCGAGTTCTGCCTGCGTCTTCTCATGAACGCGCTGCGCGGCGCTTGTTCTATCTTTTTCCGAACGAACAATTTCTGCTTGAACGCTTTCGGCACGAATAATGTAAGCGAATTGGCCCACGCTCAAGGCGCAGAGCAACACGATCAACGCGTAAGGAGCGCGGGACATTTTTGATTTTGTATCTTTTTTGTAAAAAAATAGTATATCGCGTAACTCTAAATTTCGACTTATAGGGGGGGTGCAATGCATTGATGGGGAACAAAGACTACGGGAGATGGGTGTAAGCCACTGATAAATAAGGAAGTGGAAAAAAATCCTAGGGTCAACACCTAGGCAAAACACCCAAGCGGCGTATAATCTTGCTTTGCGC
>JALDYL010000063.1:0-24995 GCA_032153965.1 Achromobacter sp.
AACCAGGACTGCCTGGCCGTGGGCTCCGGCTGCGGCCACACCGGCGCGGCCGCGCATCTGCTGACCGTGGCCATCGCGGGCGCCGCCTGCGCCCAGGCCGGCGCGCCCGTGCTCGCCCTCATGACCCAGGACCCGGCGCTGCGGACGCTGGTGCTGGTGTCACCCTCCGAACCCCTCCCCGCCTGACCCACAAGAACATAGCTCAAACCATGCGCAGCCCCTCCGATCTCCTATCCGGCACCTCCCGCGCCATCAGCGAAGGCCGACATTGGTCCTCGCGCGCGCTGGCCAATCCCCGCACCTTCATGGCGCTCGGGCTGCTGGCCCTGGTGGTGTTCCTGTTCCTGTTCGCCGACACGGTGGAGATCGGCCTGGCCTGGGCCGGCATCGCCCTGGGCATATGCGTGCTGCTGTGGCTGTGCACCTATCTGTGGCGCCGGCGGCGCACCCGCAAGGCCAACAAGAACCTGGGCGACATGCTGGAGCAACAGGTGCAGACGGGCGCGGCCGCCAACCGCAACGACGTGGAAGCGCTGCGCACGCGGCTGACCCAGGCGGTACGCACCATCAAGACCTCGAAGATCGGCCAGACCTCGGGCAACGAGGCCCTGTACGAGCTGCCCTGGTACATCGTCATCGGCAACCCCGCTGCCGGCAAGAGCAGCGCCGTGATCAATTCCGGCCTGCAGTTCCCCTTCGCGGACAAGAACGGCGCGGCGGTGCGGGGCGTGGGCGGCACGCGCAACTGCGACTGGTTCTTCACCACCGAAGGCATCCTGCTGGACACCGCCGGCCGCTACTCCGTGCATGAAGAGGACCGCAACGAATGGATGGGTTTCCTGGACCTGCTCAAGCGCCACCGTCCCAAGGCGCCCATCAACGGCATCATCGTGGCCGCCAGCATCGACGAGCTGACGGGCGCGGGCCCCGAGTTCGCGATCAACCTGGCCAAGAACCTGCGCCAGCGCGTGCAGGAGCTGACCGACCGCCTGGAAGTGTTCGCGCCGGTCTACATCATCTTCACCAAGGCGGACCTGATCTCGGGCTTCAGCGAGTTCTTCTCCGACAGCGACCAGAGCGAGCGCGACCGCGTCTGGGGCGCCACCCTGCCCTACGGCGCCGAGGAAAACCGCGACGTGCTGGCGCTGTTCGACAGCCGCTTCGACGAGCTGTATGAAGGCCTGAAGGAAATGGGCACGGCGCAGATCTCGCTGCGCAACAGCCGCGACCTGCCACCGGGCCTGCTGACCTTTCCGCTGGAATTCGCTGGCATCAAGCCCGCGCTGCGCACCTTCCTGTCGACGCTGTTCGAGACCAATCCGTTCCAGTACAAACCGGTGTTCCGCGGCTTCTACTTCACCAGCGCGCTGCAGGAAGGCGTCACGCAAAGCACGTCGACCGAACGCTTGGCCGAACGCTTCGAACTGCGGCCCGCAGCGCGCGCGCAGTCGCGCAGCGTGACCTCCAACAACGGTTTTTTCCTGCGCGACCTGTTCTCCAGCGTGATCTTCGCGGACAAGAAACTGGTACGCCAGCACGCCAGCCCCGCCAAGACGCGCATGCGCTACCTGGCCTTCTTCGGCCTGGTGCTGGCGCTGGGACTGGTGCTGGGCGGCTGGAGCTGGTCCTACCTGGGCAACCGACAACTGGCGCAGAACGTGCAGGCCGACCTGGACAAGGTGGTGCGCCTGCAAAGCGAGCGCACCGACCTGCAGAGCAGGCTCGAAGCGATGGAGATCCTGCAGGACCGCATCGAGCAATTGGACCGTTACTCATCCAGCCGGCCGTGGTCGCTAGGACTGGGTCTGTACCAGGGCGACGTGCTGAAGGAGCGACTGCTGGCCGAGTACTACAACGGCGCGCGCCAATTCATGCTGGCGCCGGTGAAGGCCAGCCTGGAAGACTTCCTGGCCAAGGTCGACACCTCTGCCGCGGCAGCCAACGGGAGCACGCCGCAACCGGCGCCGCAGCAGGCCCGCGCCGCGCACGCGGCCAATGGCGACACCCTGTTCCAGGACGCCTCGCCCACCAATGCGGACGACGCCTACAACGCGCTCAAGACCTACTTGATGATGGCCAATCATCAGCACGTGGACCCCACGCACCTGTCCGACCAGATCACACGCTTCTGGCGCGGCTGGCTGGAGACCAACCGCGGCGCCATGCCGCGCGATCAGCTGATCCGCAGCGCCGAGCGGCTGATCTCGTTCTATGTCGGCCGCGCGCAGGACGAAGGCTGGCCGCAGATCGACACCAACCTGGCGCTGGTCGAGAAGACCCGCGGCAGCCTGCGCGCCGTGATGCAGGGCATGCCGGCGCGCGAACGCGCCTATGCCACGCTCAAGGCGCGCGCCGCCACGCGCTTCCAGGCCATGACGGTGGCACGCATCGTGGGCGAAAACGACGCGGGCGTGGTCGCGGGCAGCTACGCCATCCCCGGCACCTTCACGCGTGAAGCCTGGGAGCAGTACATCCAGCCCGCCATCGGCGAGGCCGCCAAGAAGGAAGTGCAAACCAGCGACTGGGTGCTGGGCGTGAACGCGCGCGACGACCTGACGCTGGAAGGCAGCCCGGAGCAGATCCAGAAAAGCCTGGCGACGATGTACAAGACCGAGTACGCGGAGGAATGGCAGAAGTTCCTGCGCGGCGTGACGATCAAGCCCTTCACCAGCTTCGAGCAATCGGTGGGCGCGATGAACCGCCTGGGCGATCCGCAGACCTCGCCCATCGCCAAGCTCATCAACACCACCTATGAGCAGACCTCCTGGGACAATCCCTCGCTGATCAACGCCGGGCTGCAGCAGGCGCAAAGCGGCGTGGTCGGCTGGTTCAAGCGCGTCATCCTGCGCCAGACGCCGCCGTCCGCCGCGCCCGCCACCGCCGCCAACGGCGAGGCGATTCCAATGGGTCCGGTGGGGCGCGAGTTCTCCGACGTGGCGCGCCTGGTGGTCACGCGCGACAACCAGTCGCTGCTGGGCAACTACATGGGCGCGCTGTCGAAGATCCGCACCCGCTTCAACCTGCTGAACAACCAGGGCGATCCCGGCCCCGGCGCGCTGACGCTGATGCGCCAGACGCTGGAAGGCAAGGAATCGGAACTGGCCGATGCGCTGAAGCTGGTGGACGAGCAGATGCTGGCGGGCATGTCGGCGACGCAGCGCGAAACCCTGCGTCCGCTGCTGGTGCGCCCGCTGATCCAGGCCTATGCCGTCACCATGCAACCGGCGGAGTCCGAGCTGAACAAGGTCTGGAACGCGCAGGTCTACCGTCCGTTCAACCAGACCCTGGCGGAAAAGTATCCCTTCGCCAGCCGCGCCAGCGTCGAAGCCAGCAGCGACGAGATCGGCCAGGTGTTCGGTCCGCAGGGCAGCATCGCCAGGTACGTCAACGACACGCTGGGTCCTCTGACCGTGCGCCGCGGCGACATCCTCACGGCGCGCACCTGGGGCGACATGGGCGTGAGCTTGCAGCCCGCCTTCACGGCCAACTTCGCGCAATGGGTGGCGCCGCTCTCGGGCGGCGCGGCCGGCAGCGGGGCGGCCAGCCAGCCGCAGACGCTGTTCCAGATCCAGCCCAAGCCCGCGGCCGGCGTGACCGAGTACACGATCGAGATCGACGGCCAGCAGCTGCGCTACCGCAACACCCCGCCGCAGTGGGTCAATTTCGTGTGGCCCAACGCCCAGGGCGCCCCCGGCGCGCGCATCACCGCCACCACCTTCGACGGCAGCGTGGTCGAGATCGTCAACGAGCCCGGCCGCTTCGGCCTGGAGCGCCTGATCGCCACCGCCCAGCGCACCGCCAACGCCGACGGCAGCTTCAACATGAGCTGGGGCAAATCCAACGTGACGGTGCCGGTGAAGCTGCGCATCATCAGCAACGCCCAGGCGCCCGGCGCCGGCGGCAGCGAGCCCGGCGGCAGCCAGGGCCTGCGCAACCTGCGCCTGCCCTCGTCCGTGATCGGCGCCTCTTCCGAATCCTCCGCCCAGACGCAACCCGGAGCGCCGCAATGAGCAACCCGCAGTCCCCCTTGTTCCGCACGGCCTACTTCGGCAAGATCCCCAGCCGCGGCGATTTCGTGAAGAACACCTCGCATCCGCAACTGATGGCCACGCTGGATGCCTGGGTCGCCAGCACCATGGAGATGCTGGCGCAGGAGCCGCACTGGAAGGCGCTGTACGACGAGGCCGAGCCCATGCCGTTCGCCATCCTGGGGTCGCGCGGCAAGCTGGCCATCGCGGGTCACCTGCAGCCCAGCCAGGATCTGTCGGGCCGCCGCTATCCCTTCCTGTCCGCCACCTCGGTGGAAGTGCAGAAGCCGCTGGCCTTCATCGCCCGCAGCCCCATCGCCTTCAGCCGCATGTGGAACCGCATGAGCGGCACCGCCGCCCTGTTGATGCAGGACAGCGATCCCGCCTCGGCGCTGCAGACGCTCAATGAGCTGGAAGGCGAGATCCGCACGGCGGCCGACGACGGCTTCGACGCCTTCGTCGACCTGCAGACGGTGGAACGGCTGGAAGCGATGCTGCGCGGCAACGGCCACGCCGCGCGCGTGCACGACATCATCCTGGCGCTGGGCATCCTGCTGGAACCGGTCATGTCCAGCGGCTCGTCGCAGCTGGACAAGGGACTGTCGCTGCCGCTGCCTGACGATCCGCTCTACATCAACCTGGTAGCTGCCTACTGGATGACGCTGATCTCGCCCTTCCTGTCCCGCGCGGACTTCGAGATCACCCTCTTCATCGGCCGCATCGCCGGCAAGCACCGGCTGGCGGTCGATTTCCGCGGCGCCTCGCCGCAGACCCTGGCCAGCCTGCTGTCCACGCCGCAGGCGTATGCCGAACAGCACATCGTGCTGGAGGACGCGCCCTGGGTGCGCAACCACGTGTCGGCCAGCCATGGCCTGGCCAAGCTGTCCAGCTACCTGGACCTGCCGCGCCTGTCCTTGCGCCTGGCGCTGGACACCTTTCTTGAAGTCTTCACCGGAGCCTGACCATGCGCTATTCCTTCTTGCTCATGGCGGCGCTGTATGCCTGCTCGGCCGCGGCCCAGGACGCGGCCACGGTGGTGCCCGCCAACGTCATTCCCCAACCCGGCCAGGTCGTGGCCAGCGGCGCCGTGCCGGACGAGGCCACCAAGGCCGACGTGCTGGCGCGCCTGCAACAGGTGTACGGCGTGGGCAACGTGATCGACCAGATCGATGTGGGCGGCGTGGTTGCGCCGCCCAACTGGTCCGAGCATGTCGGCAAGCTCATCGGCCAGCCGTTGAAACAGATCAACCGCGGCCAGCTGGAAATCGACGGCACCCAGATCCGCCTGCGCGGCGAGGTGCAGAACGAAGCCTCGCGCCAGCAGATCGCCAGCGCCTTCGCGACCTCGCTCAATCCCACCTACAAGATCGTCAACGGCCTGCGCGTGTCCGCCAGCAAGGACGAACAGGGGCTGCTCGACCAGGTCCTGACCAACCGCGTGGTGGAATTCGAAACCGGCAGCGCCACGCTCACCGCGCGCGGCCGCGAGCTGCTGGACAAGGTGGCGGACGTGGTGCCCAAGCTGCACAGCGACAAGGTGCAGATCATCGGCCACACCGACAGCTCCGGCAGCCGCAGCACCAACCTGGCGCTGAGCCAGGCGCGCGCCGACGCCGTCAAGACCTACCTGGTGGACAAGGGCCTGCCGCCCGCGCGCTTCGAGACGCTGGGAGCCGGGCCAGACCAGCCGCTGGCTACCAACGCCACGGCGGAGGGCCGCGCCAAGAACCGTCGCATCGAGTTCCGCGCCAGCCGCTAGGCGCCAGGCCGGCCCGCAAGGGCCGGTTGCCACTCAAGCAATGGCCGGGCTCAGCCGTTGTGGTCCGGCGGCTTGGGCACGCCCAGCAGCTCTTCCAGGCCGGACAGCGCATCGCCATTCTTGAGGACGGTTCGCAGCCACAGGTGCAGCGACATTTCGCCCCAGCTGGCGGCCTTGTCGGCCAGATAGGCCACGGGGCTGTGAGGCTCGGTGCGGCGGAAGAATTCCGCCACGTCACGCAGCTGCGCCAGCGCCTGCTCGCGCGTTTGCAGCGGGCCGCGCGCGACAGCGGGCACGTCGGAAACAGGGTCGGCAGCGGACAAGGTCGGCTCCATCCGAGAGGCTGCGGGCGCAGCGGTGGGAGCAGCCGGCGCCGCGGTATCCGCGCGCACCAGCAGCCCGGCGTCGCGGGCGAATCGGCGGGTCAGTTCGGTCACGTCGCGCAGCGCGTCGCGCACCGGCGAGAAGGCCGGACCCTCATCGCCCAGGCGCTCTGCCAAGGTCTGTTCCAGCGTATCCAGCGCCGCGAAGCAGCTTTGCAGATTGCCTTCCAGTTCGGAATAGAAGGCCGGCGGCGTGTCGCGGCGCGCGGCGTCAAACTGGTCCAGCGTGAGCTTGCCGCGCGTGATCTCGGCCGCGTTCTGCGGCGTGCGCTTGACCGCGTTGGCCAGTTGCGAGGCGCTGTCCCACAGGGCCGCGCCATAGCGCCCGCCCTCGGACTGCGTCAACGGCAGCTCGCGGATCAGCTGTTGCGAGCGCGCCAGCAGCCAGGCCAGATTGCCCACGCGCTGCTGCACGTCACCCTCGTCCGGCACGGGATGCAGGCCCTCCCAGTAGTGGCGGCACAGGCCGTCCACCAGCAGATAGCCGTCGCGCAGGCCGGCGAAGCCGCGCGTCTTGGCCCAGGCCTCGGCCAGCCAGGCAGCCACGCGCACGTCCTTGCTCTGTTCACGCAGCACCGTGGTGCAGATGCGGATGACTTCCGGCCAGTCGGCCTCTTTGATGTCTATGACCCAGTCGCCCTGATCCAGGTTCGGATCATCGTGGCGGCGGGCTTCGCGCACGGCGTCGAACTCGGCGGAAAACACCATGTCGGCGCCGCAGGGCGCCTCGCCGGGAATGGGCTGCAGCAGTGTGTCGATATCGCTCATATAGGTCTGGTCGGATGGCAGGATCGCAGCCGCCCGGCCTGCGCCGGGCATTGCGAAGAGGACCGATCCTCCCATATCTGTAACGGCCTTGCGTTTGAAGATGACACGTCCTATTACAAAACGCATCACGGACCCTGGATATCATGCGGGTTCCCCAGGACAAGGATGCGCGATGAACAAGTCATTCCACATGATGCCCGACGGCCGCTTCATCAACGGCAAGCCGCGCCGCTGCCCCGACGGCACCTACGTCGGCGACGGCGGGCCCATCACGCGCGCGCCGGACGGCACCTACGTCGCCGGCAAGCCGCAGCGTGCGCCTGACGGCCGCTACCTCGGCGGCGACGGTCCGGTCCGCATGGCGCCCGACGGCACGTTCGTCACCGGCACGCCGCGACAGGCCCCGGACGGCACCTATCTGTAAGCACACATAACAAAACTGACAGAGCAACAGGCAGCCATGGCGCAGCTATCGGTGATACGCAAGGGCGACCGCACCTCGCATGGCGGGGTGGTGGTCACGGGCGACGAAACGGTGATGATCTTCGGCCAGCCCATGGCCCGGCTGGGCGACCGCGTCACCTGCCCCAAGTGCAGCGGCACGCACACCATCGTCGAAGGCGCGGCCGCCGTCAGTTCGGACCGGCGCACCGCGCTGGAAGGCATGAAGACCTCCTGCGGTGCGACCTTGATCGCGAGCCAGCAGTTCTACCGGCTGGAGCAGGGCTAGGCCGCGGACCGCTCGCACAGACGCCGCAGTCCCAGGCGCAGCGCCAATACCGCGAATGCAATTGGCAGCACCATGTGCAGCTGCGCCACGAACAGTTCCATGGTGGCCTCGCCGGGCGCCCAGGTATTGCCGAACACCTGCGGGTCCGGCGGCGCCAGATACAGCGCGACCAGCGCGGCGGCCAGCGTCGCCGCGGCCCGCCACAAGGCCGCGCGACGCACCCGCGCCGCGCGCTCGGCCAGCGCCAGCGCCAGCAGGCCGGCCAGCCCCGCCAAGGCGGAATCGACATAGAACTCGAACGGCCCGTACATGAACGGCGCATCCGGAATCATCCAACCGTAGGCGTCGGTCTTCAGCACCGACGTCAGGCAAGCGCCAAACAGCGCCGCGGCGGCGGACAGCAGCAGGAAATCACAGAAGCGCAGGAAGAATGTCGGCATCACGGAAACAGGAACATGCCGCGTGCGGCGGCGGGTGGCGAGTTGCGGGCGCAAGAATGCCACAGGAACGCGCCTGCCGCATCCGATCCGCAGCGGGCGTCACGATTGCGCGCGCACCAGCGGCGCACTGCGTTCTCTGAGAGAATGCCGCCTGTCTCTCAGGCCCCATCGCTCAGACCTCAAGCAGCACCCATGACGCTTCTGCAATCCAGGCTGTACCCGTTGTTGTTGGCCGGCGCGCTCGCGCTAGCCCAGGCCGCCCTGCCGGCATCCGCCTACGCCAGTTCGTCCGCCAGGAAGCCCTCCACCCGCAGCACGCCCGCAGGACCGCCTCAGGGCATGCCGCAGTACGGCAAGGGGGAACACGGCCGCTACCTGATCCTGAGGCTGGACAACAGCCGCGGCAGCGCCATCGCTCCCAATACCCCGTACCGCCTGTTTCTGACAGGCAAGAACCAGTCCATCGAGGGCACGCCCGACCACGACGGCATCGTGCACGGCGTCACCGACGCGCTGGGCCGCAGCGCCTGGATCTGGACCCGCGAGGCCCATTCCGCCAAAGACTACACGTTGATCCGACGCATAGGCAGCGGCGCCTGGGGCAGCGTGTTCCAGCTGCAAAGCGGCGGGGATAAGGATCCGCTAGGGGGCTGGCCCTACGTCACCACCATGCACGTGCGCTGGGGCGAGCAATGGGTGGACCTGGGCTACAGCACGGCCCAGGGCAATACGGCGTACTTCAGCCACGATCGGCCGGCAGCCACACTGTCGATATCCGTCGAAGCGAGCGCGGCGGAAAACCGCCAGTGCTTCGACGAGCTGGACGCCATCAACCGCAAGTTCAGCCAGGACGATGCCGAGGGCGCGCTGCAACTGGTGGATGCCACCGATTGCGGCGCACAGCCGCTGCAACAGCTGGACATGGCCAACCTGTTGCTGATGGCCGGCCGCGCCGACCTGGCGCGGCAATGGCTGGAACGTGCCCGTTCCGACCCCTCGCCCGCGGATCGCGATGTGCTGCGCGCAAGGTTCAAGCTGGAACGTCTGCTGGGCATGCCCGTCCTGGCGCTGGAGGACGCGGTGGAACTGCAGCGGCGCCAGGCCGAAGTGCCGCTGCAGGACGAACCCGACTGGGCCAACAGCATCGCCTATTACCTGGCGGATTTTCCCGATCATCTGGCGCAAGCCGAAGCCCAGGCGCGCAAGTCCATCGCCAACGCCGGCCCGCTCCCTTACAACCTGGGAACCCTGGGCTGGGTCGTCACCCTGAGGGGCGACATCGACGGCGGACTGGACCTGCTGAAGCAGTCCTATCGCGAGATTCCGCGCGACGAGGAAATCGTGGCCGATTACGGCCTGGCGCTGTGGCGCCACGGCCAGCCGGGCCTGGCCGCGCGGCTCTGGGCCCAGGCCGAGGCGCAATGCGTGTGGGGCGGACGCATGCACGACGCGCTGCGCGAAGCCGGTCATCCGCACCCCTACTTCCAGGCGGCGAGTTCCCCCGCGGTAGAGGCTTACCAGCAGCGCTGCTCGGTGCCGCAGACCAAACGCAAGGCCAAGCCCGGCGACCTGCGCGGCGCCGCTCCCGAAGCGTAAAATTGGCGGCATAGACCAGCCGCACGCCATGCGCCCGCCACGGGCGCATGGCGCAGGAGACCATCATGAAATCCGCCTTGATCCGCCTGCTTTCCCTTTTGGCCACGGCCGTGATCGTGGCCGGTTGCGCGCAGGGCAATGGCGGCCCGCCGTATCCCGGCGCGGTCAATCCCTACAGCGAAGGCGGTTTCCACGACGCCGGCCCCAACTACCCCGACACCGGCCGCTGACAAGGGCGGCTTCAGGCTTTCAGCAGCGCGCCCGACTTCAGCAGGGGCGCCAGGATGCCTGCGGTGTAGACCCGCGCCAGGTTCACCAGGAAATCGGTGAAATCCGCCTTCGCCGCGTGATCGGCCTGATCCGAGATCACCCGCAGCACCGCGAAGGGCACGCCGAATTCGTGGCAGACCTGCGCCATCGCCCCGCCTTCCATTTCCAGGCAGAGCGCATCGGGCAGGCGCTGGCGCAGCTGGTGCGCCTGGTCATTGCTGTTGACGAAGACGTCGCCGGTGGCGATGAGGCCATGGTGCACGCGCGGCGGCTGAGCCCCCTGCCCCGCCGCCAAGCCGGCACGGCCGCGCGCGAATTGCGCCGCGCTTTCCAGCAGCCGTCCGCTCAGGACCGGGTCGGCTTCAAAGCGTTCGCGCCCCAGCAAGGGAATCTCATGCTGTCCGAACAGCGGGCGCGCGTCCATGTCGTGCTGCATCAGCGCGCTGGCCACGACCACGTCGCCCACCGCCACGTCCTGGTGCAGGCCGCCCGCCAAGCCGGTAAAGATCACCCGCGACGCCTTGAACTCCTGGATCACGATGGACGCGGTTGCCGCCGCGGCCACCTTGCCGATCCGGCTCAACGCGATCACGCAGGGCGTGCCCCACAAGGTGCCGACATGGAAGTCGCGCATGGCGATGCGGTGGATGGCGGCGCCCGGGTCCATCGCCGCGAGCAGGTCGGCGATTTCTTCGTGCAAGGCGCCCAATATGGCTAGAGGTCCCATGTACATCTTCTTTGATCATGCGCGGCCCGCGGCCGCACTGCCCGCAACATACCCCAAGCGCGGCTCGGCCGCCAACGCGCGCGCGCGGCCTGGCCGCGCCCGTCGGATTGCTACTTTCGATGTAGTACGGTTTTCCTCCTGCTTCCGCGCCGCCCCGCGAACCCAGCCAGAACGATGGATTGCTACCAACTGCCTAGTCAAAAGTACGGTGTACGTCCGATCAGCAGGGAAACCACGCCCCCGGCAGGCCCGCGGCGGCGTGCTAGCTTACGTCGCGCAGGAAGCGGGCCATGCCAGCAAGCAGATTCATCGCAAGACTCCATCTGTGGAGAACGATCATGGTGAAGAATCTAGCCGTATTCTTCGACGGGACCTGGAACGAACCCAACGACCGCACCAATGTCTACGAACTCTACAAAGCGGCGCCCGAGACCTCCACGCAGGAAACGCTTTACATAGAAGGCGTGGGCACGCAGGGCCAGGGCCTGTGGGCCGCCATCGACAAGTTCGCCGGCGGCGCCTTTGGCGCGGGACTGTCGGCCAACATCCGCGCAGGCTACCGCTGGCTTTGCCAACGCTACGAACCGCGCGACCGCATCTTCCTGTTCGGTTTCAGCCGCGGCGCCTACTCTGCCCGCAGCCTGGCAGGCATGGTGCGCAAATGCGGCCTGCTGAATGACCCCTCGGACAGCAACGTGGCGCAAGCCTATGCGCTCTACCGCGACGACTGCATCCCCTCATCGCTGGAAGCCGCGACCTTCCGCGTGAACTTCTCGCGCGAGACCGACGTGCATTTCGTCGGCGTCTGGGACACGGTCGGCAGCCTGGGCATACCGGTGGGCGGCATCACCTTTCCGGGTTTTTCCCGGTTCTACAACTTCCACGACACCGAACTCAGCAACCACGTCCATCACGCCTATCACGCCATTGCCACCAACGAATTCCGCGAACCGTATGCGCCGACCCTGTGGACCCGTCGGCCCGAGTCCGAGCCGCGCCCGGCCGACCATCCGGTCGAGCAGCGCTGGTTCATCGGCGCCCATTCCGACATCGGCGGCGGCTACCGCGACGGCAGCCTGCAAACGCTGCCGGCCTCGTGGCTGCAGGAGAAGGCGCGCCAGGCCGGCCTGGAGGCCGGGCTGGCGCAACGGGTCGCGACGGACTATGAGCAATGCGAGCCGCACGACTCCTACCGCGAGTTCACCGAAAAGGTGCTGATCCACGTGAAAAAGCGCCCCAGGCTGTGGGACGGCGCGACCGTGCTCAACCTGACGGTAGACGAGCGCCTGATGAAGCGGTTCGGGCTCAGCCAGGAATTCCTGAAGGAGTATCCCGACTTCAAGGGCGCGCTGGAAAAACTGCCCGTGGCGCGGCCATGACGCCCCCCGCAAGGCGCGGCATCGGCCATGAACGCGCTCGCAATAGAGTGATGCAATGCGCTCGGAAATGAGACTTTACGATTTAATGCGATACAAATTTCCACCTGTCTGAATGTAGGGGGAAAACAATACTTGTGCGTAGCGCATTTCAAGTAACCTCCGGCCACCAGTCATTGTTCCGAGCCGATGTTTACGCATGTTCCGCAATGTCTTTGCTCTCAAATCCCTTGAAAGGTATTTCCTGACACTGGCCGCAGGCGTAGCGCTGCCGGTCTCCATGCTGACCGTGATCGTGGTGCAGCAGAATTGGCAGTCGCTGGCCGCCACCGACGACGCCATGCGAGGCTTCATCGTGGTCCGCACGACCCTGCTGACGATGGAGGCGGTATCCGCCGAACGCGGGCCCATGAACTCGGCGCTGGGCTCCGATCTGCCGGTACCCGAGAACATCCTGCACGCGCTGGACCAAGCGCGCCAGCGCACCAATGCGCGGATCGCCGACCTGCTTGCACTCTACCGCGCCCCGCTCAACCCCAACGGCGCGCGTGAATTCACCAACATCCAGCGCATCCGCGAGTCCTTGCTGAACGCCCGTGCCAGCGCCGACGCGGCCATCGCCGCTCCCCGCGCCAATGTCTCCGGCTACAACCTGTGGACGGTGGTCGGCGACATGGTCGCGCTGGTGCCCGAACTGCGCGCCGCGATGTCCGACGGCATCGGCCTGGTCGCCCGGAACCAGGGCGAGGACTTCGACCTGCTGTCGCTGGCGCTGCTTGCCGGCGAACTGCGCGAGCAGGCGGGATTGGCGGGATCCACCTTCGCGCCGGCCCTGAGCAAGCGCCGCACGCTGACCGCCAGCGATCAGCTGCGGATCGAGCGCGTGATCGGCCGCATCGACGAACTGCGCGCGCTGATCGACGCCAACATCGCCAGCATGCCGCAATACGCCTCCTCGCTCGCCTACCGCGAACTGCAACAGCAGTACTTCGGCGACGGCATGAGCTACCTGGACAGCGTGCGCGCCATTGCCGAACGCGCGCCCGAGGATTCCCTGGTGTCGATGTACGAACTGGGCGCGAACTATGTGCCGCGCATGCAGTCCATCGTCCGCTTCCGCGACCTGATGCTCAATGAAGTGGAGCGGCGCAACGGAGAAAACCGCCAGGCCGCGATCCGCGTCCTGCTGACCACCCTGGCCGCCGCGGCGATGCTTACCGCAGCGCTGATCATCGGCCTGACCATGTTCCGCAAGCGCGTCATCCGGCCGTTCGTGCGCGCCACGAACATCATCGGCGCGATCGCGCAAGGCGGCGCCGTGCCGGCCATCCCCGCGGACCAGTACCGCGGCGAAGTGAACGGCATGTTCAAGGCCTTGAACGTGCTCAACGACAACGCCGCCGCCGTGCGCAAGCTGGAGCTGGAACGCGACCGCCTGATCCAGGATCTCGCCATCATGGCCGAAACGGATTTCCTGACCGGCCTGCTGAACCGGCGCGCCTTCGAAAAGCGCCTGGAAGCTTCGCTGGACGACATCCGCAACGATGCGCAGGAAGGCCTGGGCTTCATCCTGTTCGACATCGATCACTTCAAGGCCATCAATGACACGCACGGCCACGCCACCGGCGACGAAGCGCTCAAGATGGTGGCCGAACTGTGCCGCAAGACCTTCCGCGAATCCGACGTGGTCGCGCGCGTGGGCGGCGAGGAATTCGCGGTGCTGTGCCGCAGCCGCAATCCCGACCGCGTCCGGGACATCGCGGAACGCATGCGGCTGAACATAGCGCAGACGCGGATCAGCGCCGGCGCAGGCGCGAGCTTCAGCATGACCGCCAGCTTCGGCGTCGCGCATGCTCGCGGCAACAACGCCACGGCGCTGGAGCAGCTTTCCCGTCGCGCCGACGAACTGCTGTACAAGGCCAAGCTGAACGGCCGCAACTGCGTGCTGCTGGAACAGATGGCTTGACGCGCGGGATTGGCCCCCTGGGCCGGCCGCAAGCGACAAAAAAACCCCGGCGGTTTCCCGCCGGGGCCATGCCAGCTCACACCTGCTTGCTCAGTTCGAATACACCTTGATCTGATCGCTCTTCAGCACATCGGGCGTCAAGCTCTTGTCGATCCATTCCATGGACGTGTCCGACACGCCCGGGGTCACCAGCTCGGCCGGGACGATGGTGATGTCGGCCAGCACCTTGAACGGGTACTTGTCGCTCTTCTTGGTCACGCCGAACAGCTGCGCTTCCAGGCCCTGGCCATCGGCGCGCTGCATTTTCACGTCGCGGCCGTAACCCTTGAAGGTCACGTCGTGCATCGCCGCCGCCACCTGCTCGGGGCTGGGCCAGGCGCCGCCGTTGTCCTTGATCGCCTTCTCGTAGCCCGCCTTCAGGCCCTGGATCGCCTGCGCCATGTGATACACGGAATAGATCGGGTAGGCGCCGGTCTTGTCGTGGAACTTCTTCACGAAAGCCTGGTGCTGCGGATCGTCCTTGGTTTCCGGATGCAGGAAGTAGTGGTCGCCGCGGGCGCCGACGTACACGCCTTCCGGCAGGGCGTTGCCCAGGCGCTCCAGCGAGCTTTCGGCCAACGACAGCACGAAGGTCGAGTTCTTGAAGAGGTTGCGTTGCGAAGCCTGGCGCACGAAGTTGTCCAGGTCGCCGCCCCACGACGTGGAAACGATGACGTCCGGACGCAGGGCCTGCAAACGGCTGATCTCGGTCGAGAAGTCGGCCGCGCCGAACTTGGGGAACATCTCGGCCACGACCTTCACGTCCGGCTTGAACTTCTTCAGCGCGGCCAGGAAGATGTCGCGCGAATCGCGGCCCCAGGCGTAGTCCTGGTTGACGATGGCGATGGTCTTGAAATCGGGCTTGACCTTCATCAGGTACAAGACCTGGGCGACCATTTCGGTGGTGGCGTTGGCCTGGGTGCGCACGACGTACTTGTACTTCTTGCCTTCAAGCGCCTTCTCGGTGCCGCAATCCCACAGCACGTTCAGCACCTTCAGGTCCTCGGCCACCGGCGCGACGATGTTGCAGTGGCCGCTGGAGATGGCCGACAGCATGACGCGCGTGCCGCCTTCGGCTAGCCGCCGGTACTCGGACAGCAGCTTCTCGCCGCCGCCGCCTTCGTCGATATAGCTGGGAACCAGCTTCACGCCGTCGATCCCGCCGTTGGCGTTGATGTCCTGGATCAGGATCTCGGCCGCGTCGCGGGCAGGCACGCCGAACACGGACGCCGACCCCGACAGGTAGGTCGAGATGCCGATGTTCAGTTCCTTGGGCTTGTCCGCCGCGCCTGCCAGCGCCGCGGCGCCCGACAGCAGGGTGGCGCCCAGCAGCGCCGCCAATCTAGAAGTCTTCATGGTCTTGTCTCCAGTGTTGGTATCGGGTCTATGCCCTTAGAAAACGATGGCGTCGCGCAGGCTGCCGCCGGTGGCGAGGTGATCGAACCCCTCGTTGATCTGGTCCAGCGAAAACGATTTGCCCATCATGCGGTCGACCGGCAGCCGGCCCGCCTTGTACAGGTCGATGTAGCGGCTGATGTCGATGGCGGGCACGCCGGATCCCAGGTAGCTGCCCCGGATCTCGCGCTCCTCGCCCACCATCTGCGACAGGGACAGCGGAAAGCTGAACTTGGGATTGGGCAGGCCCGAGGTCACGGTGGCGCCGCCGCGCCGAGTCAGCTTGTACGCAGTCTCGAACGCTGGCACCGCACCCGCCATGTCGAAGCCGTAGTCCACCCGGCCACCCGCCAGGTCATAGAGGTCATCGTCCGACTTCACCTGCCTGGGGTTGACGACGTGCGTCGCGCCCAGTTCCCTGGCCAGCGCGAGCTTCTCGTCGCTCAGGTCTATTGCCACGACGCGGCGCGCGCCAGCGGCCACGGCGGCCAGCAAGGCGCTTAGCCCCACGCCGCCCAGGCCGACGATGGCGGCGGTATCGCCCGCTTTGATGCGAGCCCGGTTCAGCACCGCGCCCGCGCCCGTCAGCACGGCGCAGCCGAACAGCGCGGCCTCGCGGTGGCTGAGCTCGACGTTGACCTTGACGCAGGAACGACGCGACACCACCGCGTATTCCGCGAAGCAGGACACGCCGGTGTGGTGGTTGAGATATTCGTCGCCAATGTGCAGGCGGCGCTCGCCGCCCAGCAAGGTGCCCTTGGTGTTGGCCGCGGCGCCCGGCTCGCACAAGGCCGGCCGGCCCTCCATGCAGGGATTGCAGCAGCCGCAGCTGGGCACGAACACCATGGCCACATGGTCGCCCGGCTTCAGGTCGGTCACGCCGGGGCCGGTTTCCACGACCTCGCCGGAGGACTCATGGCCCAGCACGATGGGCACGCCGCGCGGCCGGTCGCCATTGATGACCGACAAGTCCGAATGGCACAGGCCCGCGGCCTTGATGCGCACCAGCACCTCGCCCGTGCCGGGCGGGTCCAGCTCGACCTCGGCAATGCTCAATGGCCGGGTCTGGGCATAGGGGCCTTTCACCCCCACTTCTCTCAGCAGCGCCGCTCTGATTTTCATATGCCAGTCACTCACGGAAAAAAGGAAAAGCGCCCGGGCCGGCCGGGCGCGGCAGGTCAGACCGTGCGGCCGCCGTCCACCGGGAACTCAACGCCGGTGATGAATTCGGCGGCGTCGCTGGCCAGGAACAGCGCGGCGGCGGCCACGTCCGAAGGCTGGCAGAAGCGGCCCAGCGGAATGGTCGACACGAACTTGGCGCGGTTCTCGGGCGTGTCCGGCAGGCCCATGAACAGTTCGAACATGCCGGTGATGCCCATCACCGGGCAGATGGCGTTGACGCGGATGCCGTCGGGGCCCAGTTCCACCGCCATGGACTTGGACAGCACGTTGACCGCGCCCTTGGACGCGTTGTACCAGCTGAGGCCCGGGCGCGGCCGGATGCCGGCGGTGGAGCCCACGTTCAGGATCACGCCGCGCTTCTGCTTACGCATGACGGGCACCACGGCCTGCGCCATGTGATAGATGGACTTCACGTTGATGTCGAACATGCGGTCGAACATGGCCTCGTCCACGTCCAGCATGGGCTGGTTCTTGTGGGTGATGGCGGCGTTGTTGACCACGATGTCGACGGCGCCGAATTTCTCCAGGCAGGTGCGCACCGTATGGTCGATGTCGGCGCGGCTGGACACGTCGGCCTTCACCGCCAATGCGGCGGCGCCGACTTCGGCGGCCACGCGGTCGGCCGCCTCCTTGTTGATGTCGGCGATGACGACGCGGGCGCCCTCCTTGGCGTACAGCTTGACGATGCCTGCGCCGAAACCGCTGCCGCCGCCCGTGACGATGGCGACCTTGCCTTGCAACTGACTCATGGATAGTCTCCGGATCTTGTGGCGATCATTCGCCGTAGTATTGGATGAGCGTCTTGGTCGTGCTCATTTCTTCCAGGGCGATGAAGCCCTTCTCGCGGCCGTGCCCGCTTTTCTTCACGCCGCCGAACGGCAGCTCCACGCCGCCGCCCGCGCCAAAGCCGTTGATATACACCTGGCCGCACTTGATGCCGCGCGCCACGCGCTGCTGGCGTCCGCCGTTCTCGGTCCAGACCACGCCCAGCAGGCCGTACTCCGTGGCGTTGGCCAGCCGGATGGCGTCGGCTTCGGTGTCGAACGGCAGCGCCACCAGCACCGGCCCGAAGATCTCCTGCGTCAGCAGATCGTTATCGTGATTGGGTGAACTGAACAGGGTCGGCCTGACGAAGTAGCCGCCCTGCGGCACGCCGTCGGCGATGGCGCCCTCCGCCACCACCTTCAGTCCGTCCGCCAAGCCCTTGGCGATATAGCGGTTGACCCGGTCGTACTGCGCCTTGTTGACTACCGGGCCGCAGGTCAGGTCCATGTCCGGCGTGCCCGCGCGCACCTTGGAGAATTCCTCGGCCAGCGCCTTCATGAAATCGGCATAGATGCCCTTCTGCACCAGCAGGCGGCTGCCGGCGGTGCAGGTCTGGCCGGTGTTGTGGACGATGCCCTTGACGATGGCCGGAATGGCCAGCTTGTAGCGGGCATCGTCGAACACGATGTGCGCGGACTTGCCGCCCAGCTCCAGCACGCACTTGACCGCGTTGACGGCGGCAGCCTGCTGGATCAGCACGCCGACCTCGTTGGAGCCGGTGAAAGTGATGAAGTTGATGTCGGGATGGCGCGACAGGCTGGCGCCAGCCTCTTCGCCCAGGCCCGTCACGATGTTCAGCGCGCCGGCCGGGAAACCCACTTCCAGCGCCAGTTCGGCCACGCGGACGATGGACAGGCAGGCGTCTTCGGCCGGCTTGACCACGCTGGCATTTCCCATGGCGAGCGCGGGCGCCACGCTGCGGCCGAACATCTGCGCCGGATAGTTCCACGGAATGATGTGGGCGGTGACGCCCAGCGGCTCGCGGATCAGCTGGACCGAATAGTCCTTCTGGAAGGGAATGGTCTGGCCGTGCACCTTGTCGGCCGCGCCGCCGTAGAACTCGAAGTAGCGCGCCAGCACCGTGATGTCGGCGCGCGCGGTGGACATGGGCTTGCCGGTGTCGCGCGATTCCAGTTGCGCCAGCTCTTCGTGATGCGCCAGCACGCTCTCGCCCAGGCGCAGCAGCAGCCGGCCGCGTTCCAGCGCGCTCATGCCGCCCCATTCGCCGTCCAGCGCGTTGCGCGCCGCCCGCACCGCCGCGTCCACGTCGGCCTGCTGGCCGCGAGGAATGGTGGTGAACACCTTGCCGTCTACCGGCGAAACCACCTCAAGGCTGCGGCCGTCGGGCGCATCGACCTGGCGGCCGTTGATGATCATCTGCGTCATGGAATGTCTCCGTGGAATCAGTTCAGCGTGATCGAGCCGCGCTCGATCGTCCATATCTGGTCGGGGATGTCGCCGAGCAACTTGACGTTGGACTCGGTGATCACCACGCACAAGTCGGGCTGCAGCTCTTTCAGCCGCGCCAGCGCTTCGGTGTAGTCGCGCGCCAGCTTGGGCGCGAGGCCCTGAAAGGGTTCGTCCAGCATCAAGAGGCGCGTGCCCACCATGACGGCGCGCGCCAGCGCCACCATCTTGCCCTGGCCGCCGGACAGCGCAGAGCCGGAGCGTTGCAGCATGGGTTCAAGCTGCGGCACGACCTTCAGCACCGTGGCGACGCGCGCCTCGATCTCGGCCTTGGACTGACCCTGCACTTCGCAGGGCAGATGCAGGTTCTGTTCCACCGTCATGGTAGGGAAGATCACCCGGTCCTCGGGCGCATAGCCCACTTTCATGGCCGCGCGCCGGTGGCCGGGCAGCGCGGTCAGGTCGGTGCCGTCGAAGGCGATCTTGCCGGACTTGATCCGCGTCAGGCCCATGATGGTGCGCAACAACGTGGTCTTGCCCGCGCCGTTGCGGCCGACGATGCCGATGGTCTTGGAGGCTTCGAAACTGGCGCTGACGTCCCGCAGGATGCGGTTGCCGGCCAGGTCTACGTTGACGCCCGATAGGTTCAGCATGTTCTCAGGCCCCCAGCACTTCGCTTTTGATCTGCGCGTTGTTCAAGACTTCCTCGGGCGAGCCATCCGCGGCCACCTTGCCCGAGATCCACGCCGCCACCCGCGTGGCGTAGCGCGAAACGATGTCCACATCGTGCTCGACGAACCAGCTGGTGACGCGGCGCTCATCCAGCGCATGCATCACGGTTTCCATCAGGCCGAACTTGTCCTCGGACGCGACGCCGCTGGTGGGCTCGTCCATGATCAGCAGCTTGGGCCGCAAGGCCAGCGCCATCGCCACGTCCAGCAGCTTGCGCTTGCCTTCGGGCAGTCCGATGGAAATCTCGTCGGCCTCGGGCAGCAGGCCGACCAGGTCCAGCGTGGCGTCGACTTCCTTTTCGTCTATGGTGCTTTCCAGCGAGAGGAACCAGCTCAGTTCCTTGTTGCGCCGCGCCGCGGCGATCTGCACGCACTGGCGCACGGTGTGCTCGGTGAACAGCTGCGGCAGCTGGAATGAACGGCCCAGGCCCAGCCGCACGATCTTGCGCGGCGCCATCGCCGTGACGTCGCGACCGTCGAAATAGACCTTGCCCTTGGACGGCGCCAGATAGCCCGTGCAGATGTTGATGAAGGTGGTCTTGCCTGCGCCGTTCTGCCCGATCACCGCCAGGCGCTCGCCCTCGTGCAGCTCGAAGTTGATGTTGTCGGCGGCCACCACGCCGCCGAAGGCCAGGTACAGGTCTTTGGTTTGAACGAGGGGTTTCATCTTCAGTTCCTCACCGGGATCCGGGCGGGGGATTCCGCGTGCGCCTGCGCGCGGGTCTGCTCGCGCCTCTGCGCTGCCGCGCGCTTCATGATCTGGCCGACGAAGCCGGTGGGGAACATGAAGATCACCAGGATCAGGGTCAGGCCCAGCAGGAACTGCCACAGGCCAGGGAAGTAAGCGGCGGAGATCAGCTTCACGGATTCGAATCCCACCGCGCCCAGGAAAGCGCCCGCCGCATGGCCTGCCCCACCCAGGATGGTGATGAACACGAATTCGCCCGAGCGCAGCCAGGACCCGATTTCGGGCGTGACCAGCCCTTGCATCAGCGCCAGGATGGCGCCGGAGAATCCGACCACCACGGCCGATAGCAGATAGCCCTTCCACATGATGAGGTAGGCCGAAAAGCCGAGATACTCCAGGCGCGTTTCATTGGTCTTGATCGCGGACAGAGCCTGGCCGCTGCCGGACCGGAAATAGCGCTGCACCCACCACGCCAGCGCCAGGGACAGGACCAGCGTCAGCACCAGCAGCGCGCGCTCGAACGATTCCCGCTCCATCACGAAGCCGGCCATCGCCGGGCGCACGATGCGCAGGCCGTCCGAGCCGCCCGTCAGCGTGTAGAGCTTGCCCAGCAGGGCGAACAGCACCATGCTCAGGGCGAGGTTGAGCATGCCGAAGAAGATGCCGCGATAGCGCACCACGAACAGGCCGATCACCACCGCCGCGAGGAAGCTGGCCAGCACGCCGGCCAGGATCAGCGTCAACGCGTCCGTACCCGGCACGGCGCGCGCCAGGAAGGCCACCGTGTAGGCCGAGATGCAGGAGTACATCGCATGGCCGAAGGAAATCTGCCCGGCGCGGGCCATCACCGATACGCCCAGCGCCGCGATGGCGTAAGTCAGGCCGATGACGATGGGCGTGATGGTCCAGGAATACGTGTAGCCGAGAAACAGCGTGAGCAGCGCGGCCAGCAGGCTGAGGACGGGAACTTTCATCAGATCGTCCTCGCCTGGGCCACGGTGAACAGGCCATGCGGCCGGATGATGAGCACCAGCACCATGATGATGTACGGCACCGCCACTTCCAGTTCCGGCGCGGCATAGACGGCGATCGCCCGGATCACGCCGATCAGCAGCGCCGCGATCAGCGCGCCGGTGATCTGGCCCAGGCCGGCGGTGGCGACCACCGCGAACGACAGCACGGTCATGTCGGTGCCCGCGCCCGGCACCAGCGAGGTGGTCGGCGCGGCCATGGCGCCGCCCAGCGCGCCCAGGATCGTGGCGATCACGAAGGTGACGTAGCCGATCTTCTTGGCATTGATGCCCAACGAGGTCGCGACCTCGCGGTTGTGCGTGGTGGCCACGGTCTGCTTGCCCAGCTTGGTGTGGCCCAGGAAGAATTCCAGGCACACGTAGGCCAGCAGCGCCGTCACCGGCACCACCACCAGTTGATACGTGGTGTAGGTAATGTCGCCGATCTCGATGTTGCCCAGCCGGTTGACCACATCGCTGGCGCTGTAGGGCTGCGCGCCCCACACCATGCGCTGGATGTCCTCCAGCATGAGGAAGGCGCCGAACGTGAGCAGCAGCTTCAGGATGGGATCGTAGTTCTGGGCGCGGCGGATCAGCAGGAACTCCATGATGCTGCCCAGCGCCAACCCGACCGCGACCGCGGCCATGAACAGCGCCGCGAACAGCAGAATGGGAGAGTCCGTCTTGGGCGCCAGGAACATGACGAAGCTGGCGGCCGCGTATCCCCCGAACGCATAGAAGGCGCCGTGGGCGACGTTCAGGATGCCCATCACGCCGAACACCAGGGTTAACCCCATTGATACCAGGAACAGCAGACTGGCGTACGCCACGCCGTCCACCAAGGCGAGAGGCAGTAGATCCAAGGTCAAGCGTTTTCTCCCTAAGCGCTGTGCACCTGCCGCGCCCGCGGATCCGTTGCCCAGCAACATCGATCGCAAGCCTGGCTGTGCGGGCCGTCGCCCTGGCGCGCGCGGCGCGCCCATGTCTCGTTATCAACCTTTCCGCGCCCGCCCCGCGACGCATCGCAGACGGGCTGGAAGGCCCTTTTCCGGCTGATTCCGCAGCATTCTTCCCTTGCCGTCGAAACCCGCCTGTTAATGGCTTTGAAGTATAGGTATGCGCCTTTTCAGCGACTATTTATCTTTGTGCAAGCCCGGCTTCGCGGACGGTAGAGTGCCGCGCACTCAAGGGGCTGCAGCCGCCATCGCGGCCAACGGCGCGCGGGTCTGGTAGTTGGGGATGATGCGTATCGTCTGTTCGCCCGGCACCTGCACATAACGGCCTAGTCCATCGGGCGCCAGCGCGCCCACGTCCAGGCTCGCCAGCGTGCCGCCGGACGCATCCAGGACGTCGATGCGCAATTGCGGCGGCGCCAAGCCGTAGGGCTGGTCCGGCTGCGGGATCAGCACGCGGTCGCTGCGGGCCTGCGAAAACAGCGCCACGAACTCCTGGGCATCGAAAACGCCGGCTGTTCCGACGGGTTGCGCCATCCAGCCTTGCGCGCCGCGCCGCAGCCGCAGCGTGGCGTCGGGCGCGGCCAGGATCACCTGCGCGGCATCGGCCGGGCTCCAGGCGTAGAGCCGCGCGGGCTTGCCGGAGTCGTCGTGCAGGTGGGTATGGCCGCCATGGCGCTGCGGCGACTCGCTTGCCTCCCGCCATTGCCACAGCGACAGGCCGATACCCGCCGTCAGCAACAGCCACCATCCGGCGCGGGCAGCGTTCATCGGCGCCGCCACCACATCAGCAGCCCGGCCATCAGCGCCAGCAGGGGCAGGGCCACCGTGCTGGTCCAGAAGACCGCGCGCATCTGGCGGTTGGTCAGTTCGACCCGACGGTTCTCGTAGTGCCGGGGCCGGATCGTCAGCAGGGCGTCCTCGCCCGCCAGCAGCGATACCGCATTGGTGAACAGTGCGCCATTGCCCAGGGTGGCGAAATGGCGGTTGGTCGCAAAATCGCTGTCGCCCGCCACCAGCAGCATGGGCAGCGCCGCGCCCTCCGCGCCTGCGGCCTGGGCGTTGCGCGTGGCCAAGGCCATCAGCGCGTAGCGCGCGGCGGACCGGCCGGGCAGCAAGGCCTGGTCCGAGGTCTGCGCCAGCGGCGTCACGACCACGCCGCGGGGCAGCCTGTCGCCCGCCGGCTCCAGGCCGGCCGCGCCGGGGAAGAAACTCAGGGGCAGGCCCCGCGTCAGCTTGTGCCGCGTGTAGTCGCTGACGGCCGGACTGCCGGGATCGTTGCGGTAATGGCTGGCAGGATCCGCCAGCGCGCCCGCCGGACGCGCGATGCCGAAGTCGCCGAGCAAGGCGTCCAGCCCATGGGCCGCATCCGGCTCCAGCAGCAGCAGGGTCTTGCCGCCCGCGGCCGTCCATGCCCGCAGCGCCTGCGCATCGCCCTCGCCGAACGGCGTGCGCGGACCGGCGGCCACCGCCACCGAGCATTGCGGCAGCGCCTGCGCCAAGCTGCCCGCGTTCACGCCGCGCGTGGCGAAACCCAATGTGCGCAGCGCGTTGCGCGCGATCGCCATGCCATGCTGCTCGTGCACCTCGACCCGGGCCACCAGATTCTCGTCGCCGTCGTGCTCTTCCAGATCGTCCAGCGAGGTCAGGCTGTCGAGCGCGGCCTCGCGATGGCCTTGCGTGAAGCAGACGGTCTGCGCGCCGCGTTGGCTGATGCGGATCAGCGCATTGGTGAAATCGGTCTCGGTGCCGCCGTTGATCGTCATGCGGCGTTCGCCCGCGGCCAGCACGGCGCTGCCGGCGAACTGGATGCCGGCTTCGCGCGCCTCGGCCGGGCGCAGCGCAGGATCCACGCCGCGCACCTGGATCAGCGGATTGGCGCGCTGGTACTGGCGCAGCAGCTCCAGCGCATCGGCCATGCTCTTGTTGCGCAGGTCGTAGAACCAGGTGACCTCGACCGGCCGATCAATGCGGCGCGCGACCTCGATGCTTTCCGGCGCCAGGCTGTAGAGGCGCTGCGCGGTCAGGTCCAGGCGGCCCAGATGACGTGATGCCCAAAGGTTCAGCGCCAGCAGCAGCGCCGCCACGGCCGCGACGGGCAGCCATAGCGCCAGGCGCCTTGCGGCGCGGTGCGCGGCGCCGCGGCTCACCGCAGCCTCCAGCGCTTGAGGTTGACCGCGGCCACCATCAGCGCCAGCAGCGTCAGGCTGGCCAGCGTCAGCGTGGCCGGGCCTGGCAGCACGCCGCGGATGAAGTCCACGTGCTGCGCCGACAGCGACAGGGCCTGGAAAAATGGCGAAAGCGCGGGAAAGGCGTCCAGCGCGGCGGGATAGTCGATGAACCACAGCAGCACCAGAATGCCCCAGGTGGCGCTGGCCGCCACGATCTGATTGGTGCAGGCGCTGGACATCGCGATGCCGATGGCCAGGAACAGCGCGCCGTACAGGAACACGCCGATGTAGCCGCCGATGATGGGCCCGTAGTCCGGCTGCCCGTACCAGGCCAGGGGCAGCACCGCGGACGCGGTGCCCGCCAGCATCAGCGCCAGCACGGTCAATCCGGCCGCGTACTTGGCCGCCACCAGGATGTAGTCCGGCAGGGGCAAGGTCAGCAGCAGTTCCAGCGTGCCCTGCCGCGCTTCCTCGGCGAAGGCCCGCATGCTGACCAGCGGCATCACCAGGATCAGCAGGATGGTCATGTTGTGGAAGGCGGTCACCATCTG
>JALDYL010000292.1:0-5043 GCA_032153965.1 Achromobacter sp.
AACCGGGCACCGTCGCCACGCCGGGCGCCACCTGGCAATTCGAGCGCCTGGGCTACTTCACGGCCGACCTGAAGGAATCCAGCGCCGAAGCGCCGGTGCTCAACCGCATCGTGACCCTGCGCGATTCCTGGGCGCAAGGCTGACGCGCCTGGCGTCCGCATTGCCGGGAAAAGGCGCCGAAAGGCGCCTTTTTCTTTGGATCCGCCGCCCGCGCATGCCGCCCCTGGGCGGGTTATCATCCCCCGAACCCCGCAGCCGGTCGAGCGCGCCGTTTCCCGGCGCCGAGACCGCCAGCCACAATCAAGATGAACACTGAATCCCTAGCCCTGGACTTCAAAAGCGCCACCCTCTATGCCATCCGGGTGGTCCTGCACAGCGCCGACCCCGAACGCCTGAACGCCGCCCTGGCCAAGCGCATGGCCGATGCCGGCAGCTTCTTCGAAAACGAACCCGTGGTCGTCGACGCCAGCCGCGTCGAAGAGAAAATCGATTGGACCGCGCTGGTGGCGGCATTACGCGGCCACAATCTGCCCCCCATCGGCGTAGTCGCCGAAGGCGCCAACCTGGAAGCCGCGCGCGCCGTGGGCCTGGCCCCGGTGGAACTGTCCACGCCCGCGGCCCGGCCCGCGCCGGTGATCGACACCGCGCCGCCCAACGACGTGTCCACCCCTGTGCCCTCCGTGCCCGCCGCCGCGGTCGAAACCGCGCCAGCGCCCACCGAAGTGTCCGCCGAGCCGGAAGCGCCCGCCGACAAGCCCGCGGCCGAACCGCTGCCCGCGCGCGCGGCCAGCAACACCACCTCGGCCGCCAGTCCCACGCCCGCCGCGCCGCACTCGTCGTCGGCGCTGGTCATCACCAAGCCGCTGCGTTCCGGCCAGCGCGTCTATGCGCGCCACACGGACCTGGTCGTGATCGGCATGGTGAGCCAGGGCGCGGAAGTCATCGCCGACGGCAACATCCACGTCTACGGCCCGTTGCGCGGCAAAGCCATGGCCGGCGCGCGCGGCGACACCTCGGCGCGCATTTTCACGACCCACCTGGACGCTGAACTGCTGGCCGTGGCCGGCGTGTACCGCGTGGTCGAGGACAAGCTGGACCGCACGCTGCACAACCAGCCCGCGCTGGTCCGCCTGGACGGCGAAACGCTGCGCATCGAAGCCCTCAAGGCCTGATATCCGGCACATGGCCGCCCGCGGCGGCCGTTGGATACGCGCAGACACCCGCGCAAACTTCAACACATCCTGTAAGAAGCCTTACAAGGGCTTTTTGCTTTACGATAACGCGATTTATTCGAACATAAGGGTTTGATCGTCATGACACGCATTGTTGTGGTGACTTCCGGCAAAGGCGGCGTGGGCAAAACCACGACCAGCGCCAGTTTTTCTGCGGGACTCGCGATGCGGGGCCACAAAACCGCTGTCATCGACTTCGATGTCGGCCTGCGCAACCTCGACCTGATCATGGGCTGCGAACGTCGCGTCGTGTACGACTTCGTCAACGTGATCCAGGGCGAAGCCACGCTCAACCAGGCTCTCATCAAGGACAAGCAGCTCGAAAACCTGTTCATCCTGCCCGCCTCGCAGACGCGCGACAAAGACGCGCTGACGCAGGAAGGCGTGGAGAAGGTCATCAATGACCTCAAGGGCATGGGCTTTGACTACATCGTCTGCGACTCGCCCGCCGGCATCGAGACGGGCGCGCTGATGGCCGCCTACTTCGCCGACGACGCACTGGTCGTGACCAACCCGGAAGTCTCGTCGGTGCGCGATTCCGACCGCATCCTGGGCATCCTGGCCGCCAAGTCCAAGCGCGCCGTGGACGGCGACGAGCCGGTCAAGGAATACCTGCTGCTCACGCGCTACAGCCCCAAGCGCGTGGTCGACGGCGAAATGCTGTCGCTGGGCGATATCGAGGACATCCTGCGCATCAAGCTGATCGGCGTGATTCCCGAATCCGAAGCCGTGCTGCAGGCATCGAACCAGGGTCTGCCGGCCATCCACCTCAGAGACACCGACGTTTCCGAAGCCTACAAGGACGTCGTGGCCCGTTACCTTGGCGAAGACAAGGCCCTGCGCTTTACCGACTACGAAAAGCCCGGTTTCCTGAAACGCCTGTTCGGAGGCAAGTAAGCAATGTCCTTCCTGTCGTTTCTGCTTGGTCAAAAGAAGACCTCCGCATCCGTCGCCAAGGAACGGTTGCAGATCATCCTGGCCCACGAGCGGGGCCGCGGCGACTCGCCCGACTACCTGCCGCAGCTGCAGCAGGAGCTTATCGCCGTCATCTCAAAATACGTGAAGATCAACCCCGAAGACATCAAGGTGCACCTGGAACGCCAGGACACGCTCGAGGTCCTGGAGGTCAAGATCGAAATGCCGCAGAACGAGACCTGATGCGGCTGTGCGCGCCCCTGGCGCGCATCACAATCAAAAAAAATGCCCGGCGATGCCGGGCATTTGCTTTGGGGCGGCGAACGCTCAGCGCTTGCCGACCTGATCGCCGATGACGCCGCCGATCGCCGCTCCGCCCACCGTTCCGAGGATGCCGCCGTTGGTGATCACGGCGCCTGCGACACCGCCCAGCGCAGCCCCGCCGACGGTGCTCTTCTGGCGATGGCTCATGCCGTCCCAGGAAGAGCAGCCAGCCATGGCGGCGGTCATCGCCAGCGCGACACAGATTTTGGAGAGAGATGCGATTTTCATATTTGTGATTCCTATTCTCGTACCCGGGATCCGCGCATGAAACTGGATGCGAGCGCGCGGTGCCCATAAGGGTCTGGAACCTTCAGGATCGCAAAATATTCTTGCCCTGGCTGTGAAGTTTGCCCATGAATTGTGTCAAAGGGCGAGTTAATCTTTGCGCGCCCCAGGGACATTGTTGCAGCACGCAGCTGCTATTTGACCAGACGTAACACCTCACGGAAGCGCGGGTGCTCGCAAGTGCGCATCCACTCGAATATCGCCATCTCGGACGTGACGATTTCAGCGCCATGCGCACGCGCGCGGCGCAGCGCCGCGTGATGATCGGCAGGCTTGCGCGAGCCCGCGGCGTCCGACACCAGCACCGCGTGGTAGCCCAGGTCGATCAGGCCGATCACGGTCTGCAGCACGCAGATATGCGCCTCGCAGCCCGCCACCAGGATGGTCTTGCGCGCGGCCGGCAGCCAGGCCTCGAAGCCCGGCTCCAGCGCCGAAGAGAAATGCATCTTCTGGAATGTCGTCTGGACCTGTACGCGCAGCGGTTCCACGGTGGCGCCCAGCATCTTGGCGTGGTGCTCGGTGGCGGCCACCGGCACATCCAGCAGGCGTGCGGCCTGCGCAAGTTTGTGCGCGGCTTGGAGCACGGCTTCGCCTTCGTGGATGACGGGCATCAGGCGGCCCTGCATGTCGACGATCAGCAGGGTGGAATCGGAAGCGGACAGCAGCATGGCGTGGAACTCCTGGAAGAAGTCTCTAGCATAACGCTGGCAAAAAAAATCCCGGCGCGAGGCCGGGATTCTTGCAGGCGCCGATTACTTCAGGGCCTTGTAGCGCAGGCGCTTGGGCTTGGCGCCCTCTTCGCCCAGGCGGCGCTTCTTGTCGGCTTCGTACTCTTGGTAGTTGCCGTCGAAGAACACCACTTGCGAATCGCCTTCGAATGCCAGGATGTGCGTGGCGATGCGGTCCAGGAACCAGCGATCGTGGCTGATGACCATGACGCTGCCGGGGAACTCCAGCAGCGCGTCTTCCAGCGCGCGCAGCGTTTCGACGTCGAGGTCGTTGGACGGTTCGTCCAGCAGCAGCACGTTGCCGCCGGCGATCAGCGTCTTGGCCATGTGCAGGCGGCCGCGTTCACCGCCGGATAGCTGGCCCACGACCTTGTTCTGGTCGCCGCCCTTGAAGTTGAAGCGGCCCAGATAGGCGCGCGACGACATTTCGAACTTGCCCACGGTGAGCAGGTCGGCGCCGTCGGCCACCGCGTCGAACACGGTCTTCTTGTCTTCCAGCGCGTCGCGCGACTGGTCCACGTAGGCCAGC
Source organism: Achromobacter sp. (assembly GCA_032153965.1). Lineage (GTDB taxonomy): Bacteria > Pseudomonadota > Gammaproteobacteria > Burkholderiales > Burkholderiaceae_B > Achromobacter. The sequence continues at coordinate 4,014 of JALDYL010000292.1, forward strand.
TTGACGGTCTGGCCGATGTTGACCTCGCCCGAATCGGGCTGCTCGCGGCCGGCGATCATGCGGAACAGCGTCGACTTACCGGCGCCGTTGGCGCCGATGATGCCGACGATGGCGCCAGGCGGCACCTTGAAGCTGAGGTTGTCGATCAGCAGGCGGTCGCCATAGGCCTTGCTGACGTTGTTGAATTCGATGACCTCGTTGCCCAGGCGCTCGCCCACCGGAATGAAGATTTCCTGGGTTTCGTTGCGCTTCTGGTATTCGTAGGACGACAGTTCCTCGAAGCGGGCCAGGCGCGCCTTGGCCTTGGCCTGGCGGCCCTTGGGGTTCTGGCGCACCCACTCCAGTTCCTTCTTGATGGTCTTCTGGCGGGCCGATTCCGACGATTCTTCCTGCTTCAGGCGGTCTTCCTTCTGCTCCAGCCACGAGCTGTAGTTGCCCTTCCAGGGAATGCCGTAGCCGCGGTCCAGTTCCAGGATCCATTCGGCCGCGTTGTCGAGGAAGTAGCGGTCGTGGGTCACGCCCACCACGGTGCCCGGGAACTTGTGCAGGAACTGCTCCAGCCATTCCACGCTTTCGGCGTCCAGGTGGTTGGTGGGTTCGTCCAGCAGCAGCATGTCGGGCTTGGACAGCAGCAGGCGGCACAGCGCGACGCGGCGCTTTTCGCCGCCGGACAGCTTGCCGACGATGGCGTCCCAGGGCGGCAGGCGCAGCGCGTCGGCGGCGATTTCCATCTGGTGTTCGATGTCGTCCGCACCGCTGGAGGCCGCTGCGGCGATGATGGCTTCCAGTTCGGCCTGTTCGGCGGCCAGCGCGTCGAAATCGGCGTCCGGTTCGGCGTAGGCGGCGTAGACCTCGTCAAGGCGCTTCTTGGCGGTGACGACCGCGCCCAGGCCTTCTTCGACCGACTGGCGAACCGTGTGCTCGGGATTGAGCTGCGGCTCTTGCGGCAGGTAGCCGATGTTCAGCCCCGGCATGGGGATGGCTTCGCCTTCGATCTCGCGGTCGACGCCCGCCATGATCTTCAGCAGCG
>JALDYL010000293.1:0-5035 GCA_032153965.1 Achromobacter sp.
GATTTTTCGGGTGGGGGTGGTGTTTTGCGTATTCATGGCCGGAAATGTAACAGTGGCAAGAACCAGCGGCTAGTGGGCGTTCACAAGATATTACACATTGCGATCCATGGTTGAAATCCCCCCGGCATCCCCCTGATAACCGGGGGCGGAGCTGGAGTATTTCGTACAATCTGCACCTATGGAACTAAACCTGCTGGCTTTGGAAACCTCTTCGTCCCGTTGCGGCGTGGCCCTGTTGCGGGCGGTCGATGGCCGTCTGGAGGTCAGCGTCAGGGAACACGAAGGCTCCCAGGAGCACGCGGAACGGCTCTTGCCCATGGCCAACGAGCTGCTGGCGGCGTCCGGACTGGCGCCAGACGCCTTGCACGCGGTGGCTTTTGGCCAGGGTCCGGGCGGATTCACCGGCCTGCGGGTGGCCTGCGGAGTGGCTCAAGGCATGGGCCTGGGCCTGGGCATCCCGGTACTTCCCATTGTCTCTCATCAGGCGGTCGCCGCACAGGTGGAAGCCACGCCGGCCGACGCGATCGTGGTGGCGCTGGATGCCCGCATGAGCGAGGTCTATCTGGCCGTCTACCGCCAGGCATCCGTTTCGGATGGTGAAATCACCTGGGAAGTCCTGCAGGCGCCGCTGCTGATCGCGGCGGCCGAGGTCGTGCCCTGGACCGCCCACCACCTGCCGGCCTGGTCGGCGCGCGCCGGCCGGCCGCTGGCGCCGGTGTTGGCCGGCGATGCCTGGGATGCCTACGCGTCCGATATGCAATACCCCGGAGAGTGGCGCCGCGCCGATGCGCAGCGGCCGGAAGCGGCCAGCGTCGCCCGTTTGGGGCGGCAGGGCTGGATGCGGGGCGAGGCCGTGGCGCCTGAGCTGGCCGCGCCGCTCTATGTGCGCGACAAGGTGGCGTTCACCACCGCCGAGCGCATGCGCGGCGAGGGCGGCAATCCGAAAGCCCAGTCGCAGGTGTCTGCGGCGCCCCAGCCTATGACCGACGCCGATCTGGACGAGGTCGTGGCGCTGGAGGCCCATGTGCAGGCCTTTCCCTGGACGCGAGGCAATTTCGTGGACGCCCTGGCGGCCGGCTACGGCGCCTGGGTGCTGCGGCGCGAAGGCAAATTGGCGGGGTTCTGCGTGCTCATGTTCGCGCCCGATGTGGCGCACCTGCTGGTGATCGCGGTGGCCAAGCCGCTGCACCGCCAGGGTCTGGGCGGCGTGCTGCTGGACTGGTGCGAGCAGCAGGCGCGCGAACGCGGCGTGGAGGGCGTGCTGCTGGAGGTGCGTCCGTCCAATGAGTCGGCCATCGGTTTCTACAAGCGGCACGGCTATCTGCAGATCGGCGTGCGCCGGGGCTATTACCCGGCGGAGAAGGGCGGCAGGGAAGATGCCCTGGTCATGCAGAAGCGCTTCGCGGCGGGTGGAGTGGCGGCATGAGTCAACCCAACGTAGCGCCGCCGCCGGCCGCGCCCCGCGTCAATCCGCTGCAGCGCATCTGGTTGCGCGAACTCGGTATGGAGCGCTTGTGGCTGCGTCCGACTCCCGCGCCCGGCGGGCCCGCGGTCGAGGTGCAAGCCCTTGTTTCGAAAGCGGTTTTGCCGGCTTCGGTGCAGGCGCCCGCGGCCGAGGCGCCGCTCGCGCCAGCTCCCGTCGAAGCCGCTGCGCCGGTTGCCGCGGTAGCGGCAAGCGAGGCACCGGCCGCCGCGGCGCCGGCTCCCGCCGAACCGGCTTCCGGCCGCCGGGGCATACCGGCTTCGATCCTGAATCGCAGCGGTCCGCCGCCGCGTCCGGTCCCCAAGGCGGAGGCCGAGGCTGCGCCACCGCCGCCGGTGCCGGTGGCCGAGGCGATCCGCAATGCCACGCTGGAAGAAATGCACGACCAGGTCGTGGCCTGCGCTGCCTGCGGCCTGTGCAAGGGCCGCCGCAACGCGGTGTTCGGCCATGGCGGCCAGCCCACCCGCTGGCTGGTGGTGGGCGAGGCGCCGGGCGAGCAAGAGGACCGGCAAGGGCAGCCCTTCGTGGGCCGCTCGGGGCAATTGCTGGACGCCATGCTGTCATCGGTGTCCATGAGCCGCGAGCGCGACGTGTTCATCACCAACGTCATCAAGTGCCGCCCGCCCGGCAACCGTAATCCCAAGCCCGAGGAAATCGCGGCTTGCAGCCCCTACCTGATGCGCCAGATCGCGCTGCTCAAGCCCGAGCGGATCCTGGTGCTGGGCCGTTTCGCCGCCCAGACGCTGCTGGGCACGGACGCCACGATAGGCAGCCTGCGCGGCCGCCTACATCAGTTGAAGACGGACGAAGGGCGGGAGATTCCGGTGGTCGTCAGCTACCACCCCGCCTACCTGCTGCGCAGCCCCAGCGAGAAGGCGCGCGCCTGGCAGGATCTGCGGCTGGCGGTGGCGCAACTGGCCTGAGGCACGGCTGAAAAAGTCTTGGGACAAAGAAAAACCGGGCATGAGCCCGGTTTTTTTCATTGCAGAGGAAGCGCGCGCCTAGTGCGTGGAGTCCAGCGCGCGTCCATGGCCTTCCTGGCCGATCTGGTCGTGCAGTTCGGGGTTGGCCTGCAGGTTGCGCTTGCTCCAGCGCATGAAGACCACCATCAGCACGGCGACCACGGTGCCGAAGATCACGATGATGATGTTGATGGGCAGTTGCAGCCACAGCAGCAGCGTGTACATGGCCACCATCAGCAGGATGTTGAGCTGTTCGTTGAAGTTCTGCACGGCGATGGAATGGCCGGCCGACAGCAGCACGTGGCCGCGGTGTTGCAGCAAGGCGTTCATCGGCACCACGAAGAAGCCGGCCAGGCCGCCCGTGATCAGCAGCAGCAGGTAGACGCTCCAGGGCGAGTAGACCAGCGGCATCAGCAGCACGACCAGGCCCATGGCGGCGCCGACCGGCAGCACGGCCAGCGCGCGGCGCAGCGGAATGCGGCCCGCCAGGATGGAGCCGACCACCGTGCCCAGCGCGGCCACGCCCATCAGCATCGAGGCCTTGTCCAGCTGGTATCCCAGGTGGCTGCGGCCCCATTCGATGACGATCAGCTGCAGCGTGGCGCCGGCGCCCCAGAACAGGGTGGTGACGGCCAGGGAGATCTGGCCCAGCTTGTCTTTCCACAGCACACAGACATAGCCCCAGAACGTGCGGATCAGCCGCACCGGGTTCTTTTGCTGCGGCGGGTAGCGCACGTGGGTGTGCGGAATCAGCAGGTTGCACAGCGCAGCCAGCAGGTACACGAAGGCGATGACCAGGATCGCGGCCTCGGCCGGGGTGTGGACCAGCTTGCCGATGAACGAGTGGCTGAGCAGGGCGGTGGAAACGGAGGACGTAATCAGCAGGCCGCCCAGCACGGTGCCCAGGATGATGGAGAAGACCGTCAGGCCCTCGATCCAGCTATTGCCCTTGACCAGCATGGACGGGGGCAGCATTTCCGTGACGATGCCATATTTGGCGGGGGAGTAGGCCGCGGCGCCGATGCCGACGATGGCGTAGGCCGCGCAAACCAGGTAGGTCTGGTACTCGGGGGCGACGCCGATGCTGGCATACGAGAACATCAGCATGCAGCCGGTCACCTTCAGGGCGTTGGTGGAGAACATCACCCGGCCCTTGGGGAACGAGTCCGCCAGCGCGCCGACAAAGGCGGCCAGGACGACATAAGCCAGCGCGAACGACCATTTCATCATGGGCGCCATCCAGTCCGGCCCATGCAGTTCCTGTATCAAGGCGATGGCTGCAATGAACAGCGCGTTGTCGGCCAATGACGAGAAGGCCTGCGCGGCCATGACCAGATAGAAACCACGTTTCAAGAATGTCCCCGTTCTCAGGCCTGGCCCCGGCCAGTCCGCGTGAAAATTTATGTGTCGTGCAAAAAAGTGTCAGGGAGTATAGCCGGACGCCAGGCGGCGGCCATTGAGCGTTTGCCCGTGGATTGACCGCCGGCAAGGCTCAGGGACAACACGCCTTGACCCTTGCTGACGTTTGGGGACAGACTGCCTGCGGTATCATACGACCCATGTGTAAGCCGGCCCCCAGGGGCCGGTTTGCAATCTGTGCGGCAGGTCCGTTAACGCCTTTCGTTCAACCCACCCCGTCGTCATCGTACTGTGCGTCTTACTCAGCTAAAACTCGCCGGCTTCAAGTCCTTCGTCGATCCCACCGTGATTCCCGTGCCCAGCCAGCTGGTGGGCGTGGTGGGTCCCAATGGCTGCGGAAAATCGAACATCATTGACGCGGTGCGCTGGGTGCTGGGCGAGGCCAAGGCCTCGGAACTGCGCGGCGAGTCCATGCAGGACGTCATTTTCAACGGCTCCGGCAACCGCAAGCCGGCTGCGCGGGCCTCCGTTGAAATGGTGTTCGACAATAGCGAGGGGCGCGCCGCCGGCCAGTGGAGCACCTACGCGGAAATCGCGGTGCGCCGCGTGCTGACCCGCGACGGCACCAGCAGCTATTTCGTCAACAACCAGCAGGTCCGCCGCCGCGACATCCACGACATCTTCCTGGGCACCGGCCTGGGCGCTCGCGGCTACGCCATCATCGGCCAGGGCATGATCAACCGCCTGATCGAGGCGCGCCCCGAAGAACTGCGGGTGTTCCTGGAAGAGGCGGCCGGGGTGTCGCGCTACAAGGAACGGCGCCGCGAGACCGAGAACCGCCTGTCCGACACGCGCGAGAACCTGACCCGCGTCGAAGACATCCTGCGCGAACTCAACAGTCAGTTGGAAAAGCTGGAAGCCCAGGCCGAAGTGGCCACGCGCTACCGCGAGCTCCAGGCCGACGGCGAAAAGAAACAGCACGCGCTGTGGTTCCTGAAGGAAACCGGCGCGCGCGAGGAGCGCGCCAAGAAAGCCCAGGAGATGGCGCAGGCCCAGAATGAGCTGGAAGCCGCCATCGCCGGCCTGCGGGCTGGAGAGGCCGCGCTGGAATCCCGCCGCCAGGCCCACTACGCCGCCAGCGATGCGGTGCATACCGCCCAGGGCGGGCTGTACGAGGCCAACGCCCAGGTCAGCCGCCTGGAAGCCGAAATCCGCCACGTGGTCGATTCCC
>JALDYL010000064.1:0-24905 GCA_032153965.1 Achromobacter sp.
AGCGAAAATGACCCGCTTTCCAGGTAGCGCAAGCCGCCGTGGATCATGCGCGATGGCGCGCTGCTGGCGCCGGCGGCCACATCGTCCTTGTCCACGATCAGGCAATCGACGCCCTGCAGGGACAGGTCGCGGAACACGCCGGCGCCGTTGATGCCCGCGCCTACGATCACCGTCGAAAAATGGCGGCCCGCCAACGTGGCCGGACGCGCGTAGGGGGAGGTGCGCGGGGTCATCGGGCGGGTCCCGCAAGATGGCCGAAAGCGGGGGCCATGCTGTCCACCAAGCCATGGAAGCTGGCGTAGAAGTCGGCGTGCGCCTGCGCCTCGGCGGCAAGGGGCTCGACCCGTTCGCATGGGGCGGGCAGCAAGTCGCCGCCGCCAGGGTTTTGCGACAGCGCGGCATACAGGGCGGCGCCACGCGCGCCGGTTTCGTCGTCGCCGCAGCGTTCCACCGCATGTCCCAGAAAGCCCGCCAGAAGCTGCGCCAGCCGCAGGTCCCGGGCGCCGCCGCCCAGGGCGGCCACCCGGTTCGGCACGCCCAGCCCAAGCGCCGCCAGGCGTTTCAGATGCCGCGCGTGCAACGCCATGACGGCGTCGACCACGGCGCGCGCCATGTGCGCGCGAGTGTGATGCCCTTGCAGGCCGACGTATCCCGCGCTGGCTCCCGCCGGCCAGCTGCCGCCATTGATGAAGGGCAGAAAACGCAGGCCGTCGGCGCCCAAAGGCACCCCCATCGCGCAATCCACCGCCGCGGCCGCATCCTGGAACTGCAAGGTGCGGGTCAGCCAAGCCACGTTCGCCATCGACGAGGGACTGTTTTCCAGGTAGAGCCTGCGGTCCGGATCGCCGAAGCTGACGATGGCGCCGACTTCCGGCTTCGGTTCGCGGGCCGGCGCCACCACCGCATTCACGCACCAGGTGCCGAGCACGGCCACGGCGTGGCCCTGGCGCTCCGCGTTCACCGCTTTCAGCGAGGCGAGCAGATCGATTGCGCCGAGCGCCACGGGCAGGCCGGCGGGCAAACCGAAGGCGGCCGCCTGGGCCGGCCGCAGCCGGCCGATCACGGCGCCGCTGGGCGCGATGGGGGCCAGCGCCGTGGCGGCCAGGCCGGACAGGCCGACGGCTTCGAAAGCCATCGTGGACCAAGCCCCGCCGTCGAGCGACAGCAGGCCCGCCGTACTGGCGTCGCTGGCGTCCGTGGCGATCTCGCCGGTCAACAGGAACCCCAGATAGTCCTTGGCGAACAGCAGGTGGCGGATGCGGCGGAGTTGCGCGGCGTCCGCGCCGTAGAGTTCGGCAGCGATCAGCGACGACTGCCCCGACCACGGCCGGCAACCGACCTCGTCATACAGCGCGTCGCCCATGCCGCGGCCCAGCGTCCGGGCGCGGGCGGCGGCGCGCTGGTCGGTCGATGCCACCGCGCGGCCTTCCAGCAATTGGCCGCTGGCATCCAGCGCATACAAGCCTGCGCCATGGCCCGTGCAGCACAGCGCGCGCAGGTCGGCCACGCGCGGGCCCAGTTGCGCCGCCACGCCTTGCAAGGCGCGCGCCAGCGCCGTCTGGATGGCGTCGGCGGGCAGCTCGCAACCGCCTTGCGCCAATTGCCGATAGGGCAGCGCGCCGCCCGATGCGGCCAGTGTGGCGCCGCTCCCGGCCTCGAAGGCAACCGCCTTCAAGCCCGTGGAGCCCATGTCTATGCCCAGGTAGATGTCTGTTTTCATGTCATAACATTGTCTACAGAAATTTCAGGCAGGATAGCAGTGTTTCCCCTAGTAATCTAAAAAATCTGGCTGCAATATAGTTCGTCGATGTCATAACAACGAGTCGACCAAAACAGGTTGAACAACAGGCACCGAGGGCTGCAGGGTTCTTGGATCGATGCGAAAAAAGGAGCGGAACATGAGACGAGATTTCTTGAAGACCGTAGCGGCGGCGGGCGCTGGCCTGGCGAGCGTCAACGCCTTTGCGCAGAACACCCCGCAGGCCCCCGGGCTGCGCGGCAACGCGAACGACGTCTACGTGATGAACGTGATGGTGTCCGGGGTGGAGTACTGGTTTCCTGTCTACGAAATGATGAAGCAGCTGGGTCATTCGCTCGGCGTGCGCACCCGTTACTCGGGCACGCCCGAATACGACGTCAACAAGCAGCTGGCCTCGTTCGAGCAGGAACTGGCGCGCAAGCCGGCCGGCATCCTGCTGCACCCCATGAATCCCGACCCTTTCATCGAACCCATCAACCGCGCCGCGGCCATGGGCATCCCGGTGGTGACCTTCGCGGCCGACTCCCCCAATTCCAAGCGCGTGTCCTTTGTCACGTCCGACAACGACCGCGAAGGCGCGCAGGCCGCCGACGCCATCGCGGCCGCGCTCAATGGCAAGGGCGAATACGCGGTGCTGGAAAACCCCGGCCAGGACAACCATGACCGCCGCGTCGCCGCTTTCATCAACCGCATGAAGACCCAGCATCCCGGCATGAAGCTGGTGGGCCGCGCGGCCAGCAACCAGGACCCGAACAAGGCCTACCAGGCCACGCTAAGCCTGGCGCAGGCCAATCCCGGCCTGGGCGCCCTGTTCATGCCCGAGGCCAACTCGGCGCTGGGGGCGGCGCAGGCCTCCATCGAAACCAAGAAGAACATCAAGGTCCTGTGCTGCGACGTGAACGCCAAGATCCTGGACATGATCAAGTCGGGCGAGGTCTTTGGCTCTGTCAACCCGAACCAGGGCGTGCAGGGCTATATGGGCATGATGCTGCTGTTCCTGGCCCGCAACCAGCAGCTGATCGACCCGATGAACGACGCCAAGCGCAACGGCACCAACCCCATGGCCGTGCCGTTCCTGGACAACGGCCTGTCCATCGTCAGCAAGGCGAACGCCGACGACTTCTATTGGGACAAGTACCTGGCGCGTCGCGGCACCAAGGGCATCAACGAATGAAGGCGCCCGCAGCGCTGCTGGAACTGCAAGGCATCAGCAAGCAGTTCGGCGCGTCCAAAGCCCTGGTCGACGTGCGCTTCACGCTGCGCCGGGGCGAAATCCATGCCTTGTGCGGCGAGAACGGCGCCGGCAAGTCGACGCTGATGAAGATCATCGACGGCATCCATCAGCCCGACAGCGGCGACATCTACCTGGAAGGCGAGCGGGTGGTCATCAACGGGCCGGCCCATGCGATGCGCCTGGGCATCGGCCTGGTCCACCAGGAAATCTCGCTCTGCGGCGATGCGACCGTGGCCGAGAACATCTTCATGCCCATGATCAGCGCGGGCGCACCGGCCTGGATGGACTATGCCGGCCTGCAAGAGCGCGCCGCGGCCGTGCTGCGGCGGCTGGGCCAGGACATCGACCCGGGCTTGCGGGTGGATGCGTTGGGCATATCCAGCCAGCAGCTGGTGGAGATCGCCCGCGCCTTGACGCTGGACTGCAAGGTGCTGATCCTGGACGAACCCACCGCCGCGCTGACCGAAGTCGAGTCCGTGGCGCTGTTCCGCGTGTTGCACGACCTCAAGGCCCAGGGCATCGGCATTGTCTACATCAGTCACCGCATGGCCGAGATCTTCGAGCACTGCGACCGCGTCACGGTGCTGCGTGACGGACGCGACGTGCACAGCGCCGATATTGCGGCACTCTCCCCGGACGCGCTGGTGCGCTGCATGGTGGGGCGCGACCTGGGCAACTATTACCCGCCCCGGCTAGCGCCTGGCGATGCGCCGGCCGAGGCTCTGCTGGAAGTGGAAGACCTCGCCGACGGCGCCACTGTCCACGGCATCTCGTTCACGCTGCGCCGGGGCGAAATCCTGGGCATCTCCGGCCTGATGGGCGCGGGCCGCAGCGAGCTGGCCGAAACCGTGTGCGGCTTGCGGCGCGCGCGCCGAGGCGCCGTGCGGCTGCGCGGCCAGCCCCTGCGGTTGCGCCGCTATGCCGACGCCCTGCGCCACGGCATTGCCTATCTGAGCGAAGACCGCAAGGCCGCCGGCCTGTTCCTGGACATGCCGATCGAACAGAACGTGTCCTCCATGGCGCTGGGCCGCATCAGCTCGCGTTTTGGTCTGCTCAAGCGCGCGGCGGAACGCCACCTGGCCGTTGAGCTGGGCGCTCGGCTCAGGCTCAAGTCGGACGGCGTGGCGATCGACGCCAGTTGCCTGTCGGGCGGCAACCAGCAGAAGGTGGCCATCGCCAAACTGCTGGCGACCCGCCCCTCGGTGCTGCTGATGGACGAACCGACGCGCGGGGTGGACGTCGGCGCCAAATCCGAGATCCATCACCTCCTGCGCGACCTGGCCAACCAGGGCGTGGGCGTGGTGGTGATCTCGTCCGAGCTGCCCGAGATCATTGGTCTGTGCGATCGGGCCCTGGTGATACGCAACGGCAGGCTCGCCGGCGAACTGGCGGCAAGCGAGATGACGGAAGAAAAATTGCTGCGGCTGGCCTCGGGCCTGACCGCCGAGGAGGCGACATGACGAGCGACCTGAAAACCCATCCGGCGGCGCAAGCGGTCCTGATACCGCCTGGCGCCGGCCTGCCGGCGGGGCCCCGCCCGGGGCGCCGGCTGGGCAGCTTCCGCGAAGCGGGGCTGCTGCTGATCATTGCCGCGCTGTGCGTCGTCATGAGCTTCGCCTCGCCGCACTTCCTCACCTGGGAAAACGTGCGCGCCATGCTGCTGTCGTTTTCCATCGAAGGCATCGTGGTGGTTGGCATGACCATCCTGGTCATCGTCGGCGGCATCGATCTGTCGGTGGGCTCGGTGGTCTGCCTGGCCATGGTCGTTACCGGCAAGCTGTTCCTGCTGGGGCTGGACCCATGGACCGCCAGCCTGGCCGCGATCGCCGTCTGCACGATGGTGGGCGCGCTCATCGGCGGCTGCGTCACCCGCATCGGCCTCAGCCACTTCATCGCGTCGCTGGCGTTCATGGTGATCGTGCGCGGCCTGTGCCTGGCAATCACCCAGGGCACGCCGCAATCGCTGTTCTCGCTGCCGCCGCAGTTCAAGTTCATCGGGCAGGGATCCATCGCGGGCGTCCCCGCCGTCATCCTGATCTTCGCCGCCATCGTCGTCGTCAGCGACTTCGCGTTGCGCCGCGCCTCCCTGCTGCGCAAGGTGTTCTACACCGGCAGCAATGAAAAGGCTGCGCTCTATGCCGGCATCCGCACCGGCCGCGTGAAGTTCTGGGTCACCGTGCTGTGCTCGACCCTGGCCGGCGTCGCCGGCGTGGTCTACACGGCCCGCTTCGGCGCCGCCACGCCTAACTTCGGCGTGGGCATGGAGCTCAACGTCATCGCGGCGGTGGTGATCGGCGGCGCCAGCCTCAAGGGCGGCTCGGGCACCGTGCTGGGCGCGGTGCTGGGCCTGGCCTTGCTGTCGGTCGTCACCAGCTCGCTCATTCTGCTGGACGTGTCGCCCTACTGGCAGGACGTCGTCAAGGGGCTGATCCTGCTGGCCGCCGTCACCGTCGACCATCTCATGAACGTCAAAAAGGTTTCCCGATGAAGACTACAACACTGGGCGCGTCCGGCATCGCCTGCGAATCCGTCGGCCTGGGCACCTGGGCCATGGGCGGCTGGATGTGGGGCGGCGGCGATGATGCGGCTGCCATTGCCGCCATTCAGGCATCTCTGGACGCGGGCGTGCGGCTCATCGACACCGCGCCTGCCTATGGCCTGGGGCACGCCGAAAGCCTGGTCGGCCAGGCGCTCAAGGGGCGCCGCCAGCAGGCCGTCATCGCCACCAAATGCGGGCTGGTCTGGCACACGCGCCAAGGCGAGCATTTCTTCGACGAAGAAGGCCAGGCCGTGCATCGCCACCTGGGCCGCGCTTCCATCTTCCATGAAGTGGAGCAAAGCCTGGCGCGCCTGCGGACGGACTACATCGATCTTTACATCACCCACTGGCAGGACGCCGGCACGCCCGTCGCCGAGACCATGGACGCCTTGCTGGACCTGAAGCGGCAAGGCAAGATCCGCGCCATCGGCGTCAGCAACGTGGATCCCGGCACCCTGGCCGAATACCTGCGCCATGGCCCGGTCGACGCCATCCAGGAGCGCTACAGCCTGATCGACCGCGACATCGAAGCCACGCTGATGCCGCTGTGCCGCAGCCACAACGTCGGCATCCTCGGGTATTCCTCGCTGGCGCTCGGCCTGCTGGCTGGACCCATCGATCCGGAGCGCCGCTTTACCGGCGACGACCAGCGCGCCGGCAACCCCCGTTTCAGCGTCGCCAACCGCAGCCGGCTGCAAGGCTTCTTCGCGGAACTGGAGCCCTTGCGCCAGCGGTTGGACTGCTCGGCTTCTCAGTTGATGATCGCCTGGACCACACGGCCAGGCGGCGTCACCGTGGCGCTATGCGGCGCCCGCACGCCGCAGCAGGCCATGCAGAACGCCGGCGCCGCCGCGCTGGAACTCTCGCCTGAAGACGTTGCCGCCATCGACCAGGCGGCCGAGCGTCATCTGCAAACACTGGATTGAACAAGGAATGCCCATGCTGCACAGAAAAGAAGCGCGCCTGAACCGGCTGCTGAACGGCGGCCGCTGTTTGGATATCGCCGTCGACCACGGCGTCTGCAATGAACCCAGCTTCCTGTCCGGATTGGAAGACATGCCGGCCGTGATGGAACAACTGGCTGCCGCGCGGCCCGACGCCATCCAGCTGAACTACGGCCAGGCCGACCTGCTGCAGCAACGACCAGGCCGGGACAAGCCCGCGCTGGTCATGCGCCTGGACATGGGCAATCCCTACAACGCCACGACTCATCGAGTCATGTGGGCCGTGCTGCAGAACGAGCAGGACCCGGTGCTGCCGGCCGTCCAGATGGACGCCGCCTGCGTGGTAGTGAACCTGTTCATGCTGCCGGACGAACCCGACCTGTTCCGCCAGTGCGTCGCCAACATCGCGCGAGTGCGCGCGGACTGCGACCGCTACGGCATGCCACTGATGATCGAACCCCTGGTCATGGCGCCGCACTCCGCGCGCGGCGGCTACATGGTCGATGGCGACGCCGAAAAGATCGTCACGCTGGTCAGGCTGGCGCGCGAAATGGGCGCCGACATCGTCAAGGCCGACCCCACCACCGCCACGCGCGATTTCCACCGCGTGGTGCAGGCGGCGCGCTGCCCGGTGCTGGTGCGCGGCGGCGGCCGGGAGGATCTGCGCCAGGTCTTCGAGCGGTCGCGCGAGTTGCTGGATGAAGGCGCGGTGGGGTTGGTGTACGGCCGGAATGTGTACCAGCATGCCGATCCGTCGTCCGTGGTGCGGGCGCTGATGGCCATGATCCATGACGACGCCAGCGCCGGGCAGGCCTGGGACATGTACGAGGCGGGCGGCCGATAGGACGCGAGGCTCATGGGCCGAATTTCCCGATACCCCAGGCGGATCCTAGTGCTCTTCCTTGGCATGGTTGATCGTGTACTTGGGAATGGCGACGGTAAGGTCTTCCTCCGCCACGATCGCCTGGCAGCTCAGGCGGGACTGCGCTTCCAGTCCCCAGGCGCGGTCGAGCAGGTCGTCCTCGGACTCATTGGCTTCGTTCAAGGAATCGAAGCCCTTGCGCACGATGCAGTGGCAGGTGGTGCAAGCGGCGCTCATGTCGCATGCATGTTCTATTTCAATGCCGTTGGCCAGCAAGGCCGCGCAGATCGTGGTGCCGGCCCGCACCTCGAGTTCGGCGCCTTCGGGCGCCAGCTCGGCATGCGGGAGTACGGTAATTTTGGGCATATCTGATTCCAGGCCATCAGCAAGCTGATGCGGGTTTTTCCGGCGAGCTGGCGCGAGACCGACGCAGGACGGCGCCGGTGCGGGCGGCGGGCTCCTGCTCTTTGTCGTCCGGCTGCTCAAGCGTGTGCAGGATGGGGCAATTGGGCCGATCGTCGCCCGCGCAGCAGCGGATCAGCGCCTTGAGCGTTTCCGCCATCTGCTGCATGCTTTCGATGCGCCGGTCCAGTTCGGCCAGGTGTTCCTGGGCCACGTGCTTGACGTCCGCGCTTTGGCGCGACTGGTCATGCCACAGGCCCAGCAGATCCTTGGTCTCGGCGACCGAGAAGCCCAGGTTGCGGGCGCGGCGGATGAAGTGCAGCCGGTGAACATCGATCCGGTTGTAGGCGCGGTAGCCGGACGAGTTCCGCTGCGCCGCGGGTATCAGGCCGATCTGCTCGTAGTAGCGGATCATTTTTGCCGACACCTTGGAGGTCTTGGATGCTTCGCCGATGTTCATGGAAGTCTCCTTGTTCAAAGGAAAGGGTAATGACGTGAGGGAAGCCTAAAGCTTTCCAACATGGGAAGGTCAAGCGTGTCAGCGGCTGAGGGGCGAATTACTGTGGCGTGAAGAAAACGTCGGCGTGCACGTCCTGGACGCTCAACCCGCGCTCGGACGCCAGGGCCATCGCAGCTTCCACCATCGCCGGAGGGCCGGCGACATAGGCTTTCCAGTTTTTCAGGTCCGCCAGGTCTGCACTGACGGCTTGCGTGACGTGGCCGGTCCGATATGACGTGGCTTGAGCCTCGGACAGCACCGGCACAAAGCTCAGGTTGGGGTGGCGGCGCGCCAATTCCTCAAAATGTCGGACGAAATAGAGATCCCGCTCCATGCGTGCGCCGAAGTAGACATGAATGGGTTGCCTCATGCCGTGCGCGAGCGCCGTTTCGACGATCGAGTTGATGGGAGCCAATCCCGATCCTCCCGCGATGCAAAGCATCGGTCCGGGATGCTGTTCGCGTAGATGCGAGGCGCCGAGCGGGGCGCGCAACGCGACGCGTTCGCCCGCTTTCAGCGCAGTGTGGACATGGTTCGAGGTGATGCCGCCTGGAACACGGCGGATGTGGAACTCCAGTACGGAATCGCCCGGCCTGTTGGCCATTGAGTAGCTGCGAGTTGGCGACTGCGCGAACGTGATGTCGGCATACTGCCCGGCGGCGAACGCCAACGTATCCGTTGCGTCGGGCCTGATCCTGACGCGCCTGATGTCGTGGGTCAGTTCGTCCACGGAAATGACGGTCCCTTCCACATGCTGGATCGGCGCAGCGGCGGCTTCGTCGTCGTCCCCAAGCCACGCCACCGCCGCATCGGTCTTCGGAAGCGCGCGGCACGCCAGGATGAAGCCGCAGCGCGTTTCTTCTTCCGTCAACGCGTAGCGCGAGTGCGGCAGCATTTCCACTTCGCCTTCGATCAGGCGCGATTTACAGCTGCCGCAGCGGCCGGAGCGGCAGCCGTGCGGATAGGCAACGCCATTTTGCAGCGCTGCCTCGAGTATGGTCTGGCCGTCCGGAACCGGCAGCTGGATTCGCGCTTGCCGAATATCCACTGTCTTGGCGCTCATTTCGAGGCTCCCTCAATGAGCGCAGCCGTCATTGCGGCCCTCGTCGTGTGGGATTGATGCTCATTGCGAGAGCGGTTCTGCATGGTTGCTCCAAATACTTCAGCTTGGTGTGGGCGGCATCAAGATGCGCTTCGCCTTTCAGATGGCGGGCCAAATCTATTCCTTCCAACGATTGCAAGGTCAATAGCCCGCGGCATCCGCCAGCGCATGCTTGACCTTCCTGTCGTTGGAATGCCTAGCCTTGCCGAATTCATGCAGAGCGCTTCGGAAGGGCCGAAGCCCTGCTGTACAGAAGGGGCATGTCGATGCGTCGAAAATTCAAAATTGCTGTCGCGGCGGGAACCCTCGCGGCGGCCGGAACCATTGCGTGGGCGGCCGGCGAGTCGTCCGGAGATGAAAGCAAGCCGCCGCCTTCCGCGGCCGCGCCGATGGCGCCGCAGGTGCCGGTCGCCGAGGTGATCCAGCGCGTCATCGCGCCGTCGACCGACTTCACCGGATACCTGGCGGCTCCGGAGACGGTTGAACTGCGGTCGCGTGTCAGCGGCGCGGTCGACGCCGTCAGCGTTCCCGAAGGCAGCCTGGTGCGCAAAGGGCAACAGCTGTTCCAGATCGATCCGCGGCCATTCCAGGTGGCGCTCGACACGGCCACGGCGCAGCTGCGCCAGGCCGAGGCGCTGGCCAGCCAGGCCCAGGCCGATTTCGAACGCGCCCAGCGGCTGGTGGCGACCGGCGCCGTGTCGCGCAAGACCTACGATGACGCCGTGTCCGCGCGCAACGCCCGCCAAGCGGAGATCCTGGTGGCCAAGGCCGCCGTGGCGGCGGCGCGGCTCGATCTGTCCTACGCGCGCATCACGGCGCCGATAGCCGGGCGCGTCGACCGGATCATGGTGACCGAAGGCAACCTGGTCAACGGCGGGGCGGGGGGCGCGGCCAACCTGCTGACCACGATCGTGTCGATCGACCCCGTGCATGTGTACTTCGACATAGACGAGGCGACCTACCTCAATGCCGTAAGACTGGCCCGGCCCGATTCCCGCGGCGGCAAGCCGTCGCTGCCGGTCGCCGTGGCGTTGACGACGGACCAGGGCTTTCCTCACCAGGGCGCGCTCGATTTCGTCGGTAACCAGATCGATCGCGGCACAGGCACAATCCGCGCCCGCGCCGTCGTGCCGAATCCCGATGGCCTGCTGGCGCCGGGGTTGTTCGCGCGCGCCAGGTTGACTACCGGCGCCGAGCGCGCGGCCATTCTGGTCGATGACCTGGCGGTGGGCACGGACCAGGGGAAGAACTACGTCCTGGTGGTGGGTCCGGACAATCAGGCCCAGTACCGCGCAGTGGAGCTGGGCCAGATGGCGGATGGCCTGCGCGTGATCAGTACCGGCTTGCAGGCCGGAGAGAGGATCATCATCAAGGGGCTGGTGCGTCCCGGCATGATGGTCACGCCTCGCTTGGTGCCCATGCAGCAGGTAGCCGCCGCGGAGGCCCGCCCATGAAGTTTCCTCACTTCTTCATTGCCAGGCCGATCTTCGCCATCGTCCTGTCGCTGCTGATGCTGCTGGCGGGCGGCATCGCATTCTGGCAGCTGCCGCTGAGCGAATACCCCGCCGTCACGCCGCCCACGGTACAGGTGACGGCGAGCTATCCCGGCGCCAATCCGGAAGTGATCGCCGACACCGTCGCGGCGCCGTTGGAGCAGGTGATCAACGGCGTGGAAGGCATGCTGTACATGAGTTCCCAGATGGCGGTCGACGGCCAGATGGTGCTCACCATCGCGTTCAAGCAGGGAACGGACCCGGACATGGCGCAGATCCAGGTGCAGAACCGGGTATCGCGCGCCTTGCCGCGTTTGCCGCAGGAAGTGCAGCGCATTGGGGTGGTCACGCAGAAGACTTCGCCCGACGTGTTGATGGTGGTGCACCTGGTTTCGCCGGAAAAGCGCTACGACTCGCTCTACTTGTCGAACTTCGCCATCCGGCAGGTGCGCGACGAACTCGCGCGCCTGCCCGGCGTCGGCGACGTCCTGGTCTGGGGCGCCGGGGAGTATTCCATGCGCGTCTGGCTGGATCCCGCCAGCGTGGCCGCGCGCGGCCTGACCGCCAGCGACGTGGTCGCCGCCCTGAGGGAGCAGAACGTGCAGGTCGCCGCGGGGTCGGTGGGCCAGCAGCCGGATACCACGGCGGCCTACCAGGTGACGGTCAACACGCTGGGGCGCCTGACAAGCGCGGAACAGTTCGGCGACATCGTCGTGAAGACGGGCGCCGATGGCCAGGTCACGCGGCTGCGCGACGTTGCCCGTGTGTCGTTGGGCGCGGACGCCTACACCTTGCGCAGCCTGATCAATGGCGAATCGGCGCCTGCCCTGCAGATCATCCAGAGTCCCGGCGCCAACGCCATTGACGTCTCCAATGCGGTCCGAGCCAGGATGCAGGAGCTGCAGCAAAGCTTCCCGCAGGATGTGGAGTACCGGATCGCCTATGACCCCACCGTCTTCGTGCGCGCCTCGCTGCAATCGGTGGCGGTCACGCTGCTGGAGGCCATCCTCCTGGTCGTCATCGTGGTGGTGCTGTTCCTGCAGACCTGGCGCGCGTCCATCATTCCCCTGGTGGCCGTGCCCGTGTCGCTGGTGGGCACCTTCGCGCTGATGCACATGTTCGGCTTTTCGCTCAACACGCTGTCGCTGTTCGGCCTGGTGCTGTCGATCGGCATCGTGGTGGACGACGCCATCGTTGTGGTCGAAAACGTGGAGCGGCACATGGCCCTGGGCGAATCCCCTCGGCAGGCCGCGATCAAGGCCATGGATGAGGTGACCGGACCCATCATCGCGATCACCTCGGTGCTGGCGGCGGTCTTCATTCCCTCGGCGTTCCTGTCCGGGCTGCAAGGCGAGTTCTATCGCCAGTTCGCGCTGACCATCGCCATTTCGACCATACTCTCCGCCATCAATTCCCTCACCCTGTCGCCCGCGCTTGCGGCCATCCTGCTCAAGCCGCATCAGGACGCGGCCCAGGCCGACTGGCTCACGCGCCTCATGGGCAAGACCTTGGGCGGGTTCTTCCGGCGCTTCAATGTCTTCTTCGACAGCGCCTCGAATACTTACGTGGGGACGGTGCGCCGGGCGGTGCGCGGCAGCGCCATCGTGCTGCTGCTGTACGGCGGCTTCGTCGGCCTGACCTGGTTGGGCTTTCACCAGGTGCCGAACGGCTTCGTGCCGGCCCAGGACAAGTACTTCCTGGTGGGTATTGCCCAGCTGCCCAGCGGCGCCTCGCTCGACAGGACGGAGGCGGTCGTGAAGCAGATGTCCGATATCGCGCTGGCCGAACCGGGCGTGGAGAGCGTGGTCGCCTTCCCCGGCCTTTCGGTCAACGGTCCGGTGAACGTGCCGAACTCGGCGCTGATGTTCGCCATGCTCAAACCTTTCGATGAACGCCAGGATCCTTCGCTTTCCGCCAACGCCATCGCCGGAAAGCTGATGGGCAAGTTCAGCCAGATTCCGGACGGGTTCGTCGGCATCTTCCCGCCGCCTCCCGTGCCGGGTCTGGGGGCTATGGGCGGCTTCAAGCTGCAGATCGAGGACCGCGCCGGATTGGGGTTCGAGGCGCTGGCGCAGGCGCAGGGGCAGATCATGGCGAAGGCCATGCAGGCTCCCGAACTGGCGAACATGTTGGCCAGTTTCCAGACCAATGCGCCGCAGTTGCGGGTGGACATCGATCGCGTGAAGGCCAAGTCCCTGGGAGTGTCGCTGACGGACGTGTTCGAGACTCTGCAAATCAATCTGGGATCGCTCTATGTCAATGACTTCAACCGCTTCGGACGCACCTACCGGGTCATGGCGCAGGCCGACGCGCCGTTCCGCATGCAGGCCGACGACATCGGGCTGCTCAAGGTGCGCAACGACAGCGGCGAAATGATTCCCTTGAGCGCGTTCGTGACGCTGACGCGCGGGTCGGGGCCGGACAGGGTCATTCGCTACAACGGCTTCCCATCGGCGGACATCAGCGGCGGCCCTGCGCCGGGATATTCCTCGGGGCAGGCGACCGACGCGATAGAGCGCATCGTGCGCGAGACCTTGCCCGAAGGCATGACCCATGAGTGGACGGATCTCGTCTACCAGGAGAAGCAGGCCGGCAATTCCGCGCTGTACATCTTCCCCCTGGCGGTGCTGCTGGCTTTCCTCATCCTTGCCGCCCAGTACAACAGCTGGTCGCTGCCGTTCGCCGTGCTGCTCATCGCGCCGATGGCTTTGCTTTCGGCCATAGGCGGCGTCTGGCTATCTGGCGGGGACAACAACATCTTCACGCAGATCGGCTTTGTGGTGCTGGTGGGCCTGGCCGCCAAGAATGCCATCCTGATCGTGGAATTCGCCCGCAGCAAGGAAGACCAAGGGGCCGATCCGCTGGCTGCCGTCCTGGAGGCGGCCCGCCTGCGGCTGCGCCCCATCCTGATGACTTCGTTCGCCTTCATCGCCGGCGTGGTGCCGCTGGTGCTTGCCACGGGCGCTGGCGCGGAGATGCGCCATGCCATGGGGATCGCCGTGTTCGCAGGGATGGTGGGCGTGACCCTGTTCGGCCTGCTGCTCACGCCCGTGTTCTACGTCGTGGTGCGCAAGCTGGCGCTACGCCGGGAAGCCCGCCGGACCGCAACGCGTTCAGGCAAGCAGCACGCATGATGGCCAGGAGGACTATCGACATGAAGCACCTTTACACCCAGCCCCGGCGCGGCTTGATGCTCGCTCCGCTTACGCTCGCGCTCGCGTTGACAGGTTGCTCCCTGGCGCCGAAGTACGAGCGCCCCGCTGCGCCCGTCGACGCCGTCTATTCTTCGGATGCCGAGGATGCGCAGCAAAGACCTGATGAGAGGGCCGCGGCCGACATGGGATGGCGCGACTTTTTCCGTGATCCGCTTTTGCAGCAATTGATAGAAATTTCACTGCACAACAATCGGGACATGCGCCGCGCCGCGCTCAACGTCGAAGCGGCCCAGGCGCTGTACCGGATCCAGCGCGCCGCGATGCTGCCGAACCTGAGCGTCGCGGCCAGCGGCGCATCCGAACGCATTCCGGGCGACCTCGGCGCTGCGCGGGACGGCCAGGTCGCAAAACGCTATGACGTGGCCGGCGTGACGACCGCCTGGGAACTGGATCTCTGGGGCCGCATCCGCAGCCTCAGCGACCAGGCCCTGGCCTCGTATCTGGCGCTCGAGGAGAACCGGATCGCCACCCAGCTGAGCCTGGTGGCCGAAGTGGCCAATGCCTACCTGACGCTGCGCGCGGACCAGGAGCTGTTGCGGCTGACGGAAGATACCCTGGCCACGCAGAAGCGCTCGTACGATCTGACGGCCGATCTGGCCGCGGCCGGCCATTCGACGCAGCTCGACCTGCGCCTGGCGGAGATCGCGTTGCGCAATGCAGAAGCCAACCGTTCCGCCTACACCCGGCAAGTGTCCAGGGACCGCAACGCGCTGGTGCTGCTGCTGGGACAGCCGCTGACGCCCGCGCTGTCCGGCCAGCTGGACGCAGCGACAACGCTGCCGGACGGCATCGTTCCATCGGACCTGCCGGCCGGACTGCCCTCCGATCTGCTGGTCCGCCGGCCCGACATACGCGCGGCCGAGCAGATGCTGCGCGGCGCGAATGCCAATATCGGCGCGGCGCGCGCGGCCTTTCTGCCGGCGATCAGCCTGACGGGCTCGGCGGGAACCGCCAGCGCCTCCCTGGACGGCTTGTTCGATTCCGGATCGCGGGCCTGGGCATTCCTGCCGCAGATCACGCTGCCCATTTTCCGGGGAGGCGCCTTGCTGGCCAATCTGGACGTGGCGCACGTAAAAAAGCGCCTGGAGATCGCCAACTACGAGCAGGCCATTCAGATGGCATTCCGCGAGGTTGCGGATGGCTTGGCGGGCAAGCGCACGCTCGACGACCAGATCCGTTCGGAGCAGTTGGCCGTGGCCGCCAGCCGCAGCGCGTACGAGCTGGCGGAGCTGCGCTTTCAGGAAGGCGTGGACGACTATCTCACCTTGCTCGAGGCTTATCGTTCGTTGTACGGCGCGCAGCAGATCCTGGTGCGCACACGCCTGACGCGCTTGAACAACCTGATCGACCTCTACAAGGCGTTGGGAGGAGGGTGGTCCGAGCATACGGTGCTGGCGCCTGCCGGTGCATAGGAAGCCGCCAACTGCATGAAGCCCCGGGGGGAGGTTCCCAGTTCCCCGGGGCTATGTCAGCCGCTGTGGCGCGGCGGCGGCAAGGCTGGCCAGCGATGCTCCAGTCGTGTTGGCGGCTATACAGCCTGTTTCCAGGCGCGCAGCTTCGACAGCGCGTTGGCGTAGGCCATGCAGGTGACAATCTGGAGCTGGCCGCCCAGCGTTCCGGCGGCTCCGCCAGCGGGCGCGAAGAGGGCGGCGTTCGAATGACAGGCGACGCTGCTGACCACGCGTTCCTGTCCAAGACGGGTCAGCTCATGCAGTTTGTGCAGGCTGCTGCCGGTGAAATCGCGCCGGAATGAGGGGGCCAGGCGGCAGAACCTGTCCAGCATTGCCTCCCGGCTGTAGAACTGAGCGCCGATGCTTCCCGTTCCGACGGCAGCGAACTGCAGGATCATCGCGTTCCAAAGCATCACGTCGATCAATACGGTTGCGGCATCGATGGGCATGCGATGCGCATGGCCCACCTGGGCCGTCTTGCGGTAGAGGCTTGCGCGTATGGTGGCTGCCTCTATACGGAATTGCCTGTGCCGGTCGTGGATGTTATGCAGGAGCTCCTGCCTGGATGCGGGTAGTTTCATCGGGATCTGTCCACCAAGTCGTCGCAAGTCGGGCCGCTGGATCGGGTCGAATGGCTGGCGTGCCGCGGGTACGGCGCCGGTCACAAGAAGCGTGGGCATGGAGCCCGTCCGTCCGGGCCAAGGCGAAAATCCTGAGGTTTTCCACCGTTGGAATGTCAAGGGCGCCAAAAAAGATGCGAGAACCCAGCGGACATCCACGCCTTGGGTCTAAAATCCGCACACGTTTCGATTCGCGCCTGCGCAAGCGGCAGGTCCCTCGCACGTAACATCCCACGCCATTGCAGCCCGCCATCGGCCAGACTTCCGCCTCTACGCCGCCAAGTTCGTCCTATGCCGCCCGCATCCATCAGGTGCAGGTCGACGCATTGCGCCGAAGCTTCCCGTTCGCCCTGGCCGGGTCGCTGATCAGCGCCTCTTTTTCCGCGTTTGCCTTGGTTGGCGTGCTGCCCCAGCACGAGATCGTGTTGTGGCTGGGCGCGACGCTGATGGTGGGCGCGTTGCGGTGGGCTTCCGTGGTGGCCTACGACCGCCATCGCGCCGATCCTTCGGCGGCGCAGCGTTGGGTGCGCCGCATGCTGATTGGCAATCTGTGTTCCGGCATTTTGTGGGGACTGCCCTTTGCCTATTGGACGTTTTTCGTCCCGCTGGAGTACCAGCTGTTTTTCATCGTCATCCTGTTCGGACTGGGCACGGGCGCCATCTATTCGAACTACATGATGCTGCCGGTCATGTACGCGTTCGAGGTGCCGGCTTTCGCGCCGATGTTCATCGCGCTGGCGGCGCAGCCTTCCGCCATCCATCTGGCGCTGGTGACGGGCGGCCTGGCCTACCTGATCGCGACCCTGGCCTTCATTCATCGCATGAACCGCACCCACCTGGACGCGTTGCGGCTGGGTTATGAGAACCTGGCGCTGCTGGAACAGGTGCGCCAGGAGAAGATAACCGCCGAACGCAGCGACTTGGAGAAGTCGCGTTTTCTGGCGGCGGCCAGCCACGACTTGCGCCAGCCCGTGCACGCGGTGAATCTTTTCCTGGGGCTGTTGGCGAACGAACCCTTGTCGCGGCACGGGCGCTATCTGGTCGACAACATCACCAGCGCGCTGTCCGCGATGGGCCATCTGTTCGACGCCTTGCTGAATCTGTCGCGGCTGGACGCCGGCGTCATCGAGCCTCGCTTCGAGACGTTCAGGATGCAGCCGCTGCTGGACCAGCTGAAGGCCGAGTATGCGCCGCAGGCCGGAGAGAAAGGCATACGGTTGCGCGTGCGTCCGTGCGCGGCCAGCGTGCGCTCGGATCCCGTGCTGCTGGAACGCATGCTGCGCAATCTGATCAGCAACGCCATCGTGCACTCCGCAGGCGGCCGCGTCCTGGTGGGGTGCCGCCGGGTCGGGAATCGCTTGCGCATCGAGGTCTGGGACAACGGCTCCGGGATCCCGAAGGCCGAGCAGGAGCGGGTCTTCTGGGAGTTCCATCAACTGGCCAATCCCGAGCGCGACCGCAGCAAGGGCCTGGGGCTGGGCCTGGCCATTGTGCGCCGTACCGCCAGGCTGCTGGGCCACGAACTGGCGCTACGCTCGGAAGAAGGCCGCAGCACGGTTTTCACGGTTACGGTGCCGGCCTCGGATCCAAGCGCGGCTGGCCTGTCCGTCGGTGATGCAGGGCTGAAGCTGCCTCAGGGGCTCGCACCCCAAGACAGCCTGCGCGGCAAGCTGGCGCTGCTGGTGGACGACGATGCGCAGAATCTGGCTGGCCTGTCCATGCTGTTCGAAAGCTGGGGCTGCCGCGTCATCGCCGCCACCAGCGGCAATGCGCTGTTCGAGCGCGTGCTGCCGCTGGCAGAGCGTCCTGCCTTGATCGTCACGGATTACCGGCTGCGCGAACACGAGACCGGCATCCACGTGATCGAAAGACTGCGCGAGGAATACAACGATCCCGATCTGCCCGCCTTGCTGGTCAGTGGCGACACCGACCCGGCACGGCTGACCGAGGCCGCCGCCCGCGGCGTTCCGCTCTTGCACAAGCCCGTGCAGGTCCAGGCCCTGCGCGAACACGTGACCCGCCTGCTGCACGCCAAAGAGGCAGCGTCTCTTACCGGAGATGCCGCATGACGGCAGTGTTATTGGTTGACGACCACGCCATGTTCCGCGAAGCGCTGGTCTTGGCGCTGGGCCAGGCCGCGCCTGGCCTGACGATCCACCCCGCGGCCGGGGGCCAGGAGGCGCTGGAGGTGTTGGAACGGCATGCGGCGATCCAGCACGTCATCATGGACTTCTATCTGCCGGACATGGCCGGCGCCGACCTGCTCAAGCGCTTGCGTCAGCGCCGTGCGCAGTTGCGCATCCTGGTGCTATCGGCCTCGCAGGATCCGGAGGACCTGCGCCGTGCGCTGGAAGCCGGCGCGCAGGGTTTCCTGAACAAGTCCGCCAGCTGCCAGGAGCTGGCCGCCGCGCTGCAAGCCGTCAGCGAGGCTGCGCCACCGCAGCGCAGCGCGTCCTCGTCCACGTTGTCCGCGGGCGGCCAGGACGAGGCGGCCTTGCTGCGAGCGTTGACGCCGCGCCAGAGCGAAGTGTTGAGCCTGATGTGCGATGGACTGCGCAACAAGGAAATCTCGGAACGGCTGAACATGACCGAGAAGACCGTCAAGACGCATGTGTCGGCCATCCTGGGTACCCTGGGCGTGCTCAATCGTACGCAGGCGACGCTAGTGGCGCGGCGCGGCGGTGTGTTCGGGAAGCCGGTTTAGGCCGCTGCCCGCGATCGTTGGCCACTTTTCCGGCCACGAGCGAGATCTCGCGTCCGGCCGCCGCAATCGTGTCGGGGCGGTGCGCCACGATCACCCGCGTCATGTCGAGCCTGGCGATCGCCGTATTGACGATCCGTTCGCGTTCAAGGTCCAGATGGCTGGTGGCTTCGTCCAGGAACAGGATGGCCGGTTGCTTGTACAAGGCCCGGGCCAGCAGCACGCGCTGCTTCTGGCCTCCGGACAGCACCGTGCCCATGTCTCCCACCAGTGTGTTGTAGCCCATGGGCATGGCGCAGATGTCGTCGTGGATCGCGGCGATCACGGCGCAGCGGCTGGCGCGGTCGGCGTCGTATTGCGGATCGAAGAAGCTGATGTTCTCGCCGATGGACCCGGCGAACAGGACGTCGTCTTGCAGCACCGTGCCGGCGATGCGACGTAGGGACGCCGCGCCGGCTCCTCGCGCCGGCACGCCGTCGATCAGCACTTCGCCGTCCGTCGGGGTCAGGATGCCCAGCAGGATGTTGATCAAGGTCGTCTTGCCGCCGCCCGAAGGCCCGGTGATCGCGACCGATTCGCCCGGTTCGATCCTGAAGCTGACGTCATCCAGCACATACGGTTCCTGCGGCCCATACCGAAAGCGCAGGTTGCGGACCTCGATCGCGGGCGAACGCCTCTGCCCATCCGGCGTGCGCGGTGTCTCGTCGACCGGCTCGGGCGTCTCGCGCACGATGTCGGCCAGGCGCTCGCCTTGCAGCCGCAGCATCTTCACCTCCACCAGCTTGTCCAGCAGCGCCGCCACGCGCTGGTCGAACAAGGTCTTGTAGACGATGAACGCCAGCAGCGCGCCCACGGTGAACCGGCCGTCCAGCACCAGTCTCGCGCCCAGCCAGAGTATGGCGATGGAGGACAGGCCGAACAGCAGGCCGTTGTAGGTACGGAAGAACAGCGTCCACTTCTGCACGCGCAGGTCGGCGTTGATCTCGTTCACCAACAGCGACAGCCAGCGGGAACGCCGGTCGTCCTGATGCTGGAACAGCTTGATCGCCTTGACGCCGCGCACGGTTTCCAGGAAATGCGATTGTTCCTTGGCGGCATGCACGATGTGCTCTTCAGTGGCGTAGTGCAGCGGCGCATAGCCGGACCAACGGGCCAGCCCGTACAACGCCATGGCGCCCACCGCTATCCATGCCAGCGGCGGGCTGTACAGGAACATCAGCACCAGTGTGATCAGCATGACCAGGCCGTCCAGCACCGCCTCCAGGAACGAGGTCGTCACGGTGCGCTGTATGGCGTCGATGGCGCCGAAGCGCGACACCACGTCGCCCAGATGCCGCTTTTCGAAGTAGGCCACCGGCAAGCGCAGCAGATGCGTGAAGACGTTGGTGCGCCATTGCAGGTTCAGCGTGGTGCCCATGACCATCAGCATCCAGCTGCGCGCCACCGAAGTCAGCTGCTTCATGATCATCAGCAGCCCGAACGCCAGCGCCAGCGTGGTCAGCAGATCGCGGTCGCCGGTGTTCAGCACGTGGTCCACCACCCACTGCAGGAAGAACGGCTGGACCACGGTAAGTATTTCCAGCGCCAGCGCCAGCAGCAGTACCTGCGAGAACGCGCCGCCCAGGCCGGAAACCCGTCCGGTCAGTTCGCGCAGCCGCACGCGTTTATTGTCCCTGGTCTCTTGGAAGTCAGGCGTGGGCCATAGCTCCAGCGCAACGCCGGTGAACGACGCGGACAGCTCGCCGATGGAACATTTGCGGGTGCCGGACGCGGGATCGATCAGCGTGGCCGAACGCCCGTTGATGGCCGTCAGCACCACGAAGTGATTGAATTCCCAATGCAGGATGCAGGGCAGCTTCAGCTTGCCCAAGGCGCCCAGGCTGACCTTGACGGGACGCGAGGCCAGCCCCAGTTGGCTGGCGACGTGGATCAAGGTGGCCAGCGTTGCGCCCTTGAGCGATACGGGAAAGCGGCCGCGCAGGGTGGCGAGGCCTTGCTGGTGGCCGTGATAGCCGGCGATCATGCCCACGCAGGCCAGGCCGCATTCGGCGGCTTCAGTCTGCAGCAGCCTGGGCACGCGCCGCTTTACCCCCAGCGTCAGGCGTTCGAGCATATTCATAGTTTTCCCGAAAGCCGGTAGGCAGGATCAAACGCCCATTGGTACAGGCGGCGCGTCTGCTGCAGGATGTCCGCTTCCAGCCGCATGCCGGGCCGCAGCGTCAGCGTCTGGCCCTGCGGTCCGCGCGCAGGGGTGTCCAGCGATACGGTGATCCGGTACAGGTCCTCCTGGACGCCGCCGTTCGCGGCGGCTTCATTCAATTGCCATTCGGGCAAGGCGCTGCGCGTCACCGTCTGGACGACGCCGGCCTGCTGCCCGAAGGTTTGGTACGGGTAGGCGGCGAAGCGCATGAGCACCCGGTCGCCGGGCGCGACGAAGCCCACCGCGCGGCTGGGCGCCAGCAGTTCGGCCTGCAGGCGGGCGCCATCGGGCACGATGGTGGCCAACGGCCGCTTGTTGTCCACGGCCTGGCCCGCGGCGGCGGTCACGGCGGTCGCGACGCCCGCTTGGGGCGCGGAGATGACGACGCGGCGCCTGGCCTCGCTGCGGCTGAGGTCCACGGCAACGTCCGCCATGTCCCGGTCCAGCTGCGCCAGCTGGTTCTGTTGCCGCAACGCCAGGTCCGCCAGCGCGGCCTGGCGGTTTGACAGGTCCATGGCCAGGCCGATGCGATCGCGCAGCAGCGCTTGCAGCTGATTGCGTTGTTCCAGCAGTTCGGCGCGCTTCTGGTCGGCCTCCTCGGTGGAGAGGTAGCCTTTTTCCATCAGGCCGTGATATCGGCGCGCGCTGTCTTCGGCCAATTTGATGCGGGCGCGCTGCCCCTCGATCTGGCTGTCCATGGCCGCCAGCTGCGCCTTCAGGCTGGCGATCGACACCGTCTGGCTGTCGTGTTCGCCTTGCTGCAGCAATAGCGTCTTCTGGCGCGCCAGCCGCAGGCTATCCTCGCGCTGCCGGATCTGGCCGCTGATCGCCTCCTGGGTGTCGCCCAGGGTGCTTTGCTGGTCGCCGGACACCACGTAGAGCACCTCGCCTGCGGCGACATGCTGGCCTTCCTGGACCCGGCGTTCGAGCACGACGCCGGCCTGCGGCACGTATAGCTTGACCAGCCCGGTGTCGGGCGCCAGCTGTCCGCTCACGGTCGCGCGCTTGGTGTACGAACCGAATGCAAGAAACAGGCAGACCGCCAGCACGAAACCCGCCAGCACGGTGGTGACCAGTGCGAATGACACCGGCCGGATCAGGACGATATCGCCCAACCCGACGGAGCGTTGCGCGGCAAGCGCCTGTTTGCGATAGAGCGTCACGGCGTTGGAAGCAGCCCAGGAAAACGTGGTGAGCAAAAGCCGGCCGGCATGGCGGAAAAAAGCCGCGGCGAACGCGCCGCCGCGCCATGAAATCGGATGCCAGCCGCGGCATCCGTCCGCTGCGGCCCGGATCCTTGCTGACTACTGCGGCATGTAAAGCGTCTTGCCGGTGGGCCAGCCGTTTTTCTGGGGGACAAAGGTGATGCTGCTACGGTTCGGTCCCCAGCCGCCGCTGACCGCCTGGATTTCCTCGGCGCTCAAGGGCCTGATCTGTTGTTCCGCGTCGTGCCGCTGATCGGGTTGTTCAGTCTTTTCCATCTCTATCTCCTGCTGCGTGCTGGCGAAGGAAGCCGCGCCAGCGTCGGCCGAGCATCGCCCGAAACGAGGCGCCCGCCGCGATGCGTTGCAAGACGGGAAACCAGGATCCCAAACACTGGCGTGCTCGGGGCGGACAGTAGCAGCGCACCAGTGCAGGCGCATCGGTCTTTAGTCGTAGGGACGGAAATTCGGCATCCTGGCCGGCGCGGAGATCGTTTGCGAGCCTACGACCAAAGGCCGATTCGGCGCTGCGGGTCCACTGCTACTGTCCGTGTCGAGCCGTTCAACGGCCGGCGCGTCGGTGCTCCTGTCCGCGGGACCATGGGGCCGGCGCCGTCCGTCCATTGACGCTCGGCCGACGCTGGCGCGGCTTGCTTCGCCAGCACACAGCAGGAGAAGGACATGAAGAAAACGGAGCAACCGAACCGGCAGCAGGCTGCCGGGGATCAGATCCGCCCCTTGAGCGCCGAGGAAATCCAGGCGGTCAGCGGCGGCGCAAACGGCAAGAAACCGGGGATTCCTGGGCCGCAAGGCGGGCGCGTAAGTTCCACGTCCCTGACCAAGGCAAGCTTCTATCGTTGATCGCGGGATCAGGCGGCATGGTTCCCAGCCATGCCGCTCTGCGGCCATAATCCAGAGACAACTGGACGGGCGCGGACGAAGACCCCGGCATGGAATTTGCTGCTCAGCGTTCCCCGCCGGAACCCTGGCGGTCCGTTTGGGCCCGCAGGCGAGGCCGCGAGCCCATCACCTGGGAGGAATGCTCATGACCACGCGAACCATCTGGAAAGGCGCGATCACCTTCGGCCTGGTTCATATCCCCGTGGGCCTGCATACGGCCACGACGGAATCGGGCGTGGATTTCGACTGGCTGGACCGCCGGTCGATGGACCCCGTCGGCTACAAGCGCATCAACAAGCGCACTGGCAAGGAGATCGAATCCAAGGACATCGTCAAAGGGGTCGAGTACGAGGACGGCCAGTACGTCATCATCTCCCCCGACGAGATCGCAGAGGCCTATCCGCGCACGACGCAAACCATCGAAATCCAGCAATTCGTCGAGGCCGCCGAAGTCTCGTTCGTCTACCTGGAGCGGCCGTACTACGTCGCCCCGATCAACAAGGGGCAAAAGGTCTACGCGCTGCTGCGCGACACGCTGGTGAAAAGCGGCAAGATCGGCATCGCCAAGGTCGTGATCCAGACCAAGCAGCATCTGGCGGCATTGATTCCGATGGGCGATGCGCTGGTCCTGAACCTGATGCGTTGGGGCGACGACGTGAAGTCCGTGGAGGGCCTGGATCTGCCCAAGGCCGGCGCCAAGAGCATGTCGCCCAGCGCCTCCGAATTGAAGATGGCCAAGATGCTGGTGGACGAGATGTCGGCGGAGTGGGACCCGGCCGAGTACCAGGACGAATTCAAGGCGACCATCATGGGGCTGGTGGAACAGAAGGCAAAGGCGGGCAAGACGGAAACCGTAATCGAGCCGCAGGAGGAAGCGCCGGCGTATGCGGATAACGTCATCGATCTGACCGACCTGCTGCAGCGCAGCCTGCGAGGCGGCACGTCCAAGGGGCGCGCCAAGGCCGAGGCCAAACCGGCGAAGAAAGCCGCGCCGCGCAACTCCGCCGTGAAGAAGGCGCCCGCGAAGAAGGCCGCCAAGAGCGCCAGGCAGGCGAAAAAGGCGGCCTAGCAATGGCGGACAGTCTGAAGAAATATCGCGAGAAGCGCAATTTCGCCGTCACGCCTGAACCTGCCGAGGGCGGCGAGTCGGGCGCCGAAGGCTTGGTGTTCGTCATTCAAAAGCACTGGGCCAGCCACCTGCACTATGACTTCCGCCTGGAACTGGACGGTGCGATGAAAAGCTGGGCGGTGCCGAAAGGGCCGTCGTTCGATCCCGCCGTCAAGCGCATGGCGGTGCAGGTCGAAGACCATCCCATCGCGTACAACCAGTTCGAAGGCACCATTCCCAAGGGACAGTATGGGGCCGGCAAGGTGATCATCTGGGATGAGGGCCGCTGGACCCCGATAGGCGATGCCCGGAAGGGATACAAGGCGGGCCACCTGAAGTTCACGCTGGCGGGCGTGAAACTGCGCGGGCGCTGGGCGCTGATCCGCATGAAGGGCAGGGAGAGCGAGCGCCAGCCGCCGTGGCTGCTGATCAAGGAGAACGACGAATACGCGCGGGGGAATCAGGACTTCAGCGTCGTCGACGAGATGCCGGACAGCGTGGTGCCGCTGCGGTCGAAGCAGAAGGCGGCGGCTGCGCGCAGCAAGCCGCAAGCCCGTGCCGCGAAAGCAGCAGAAACCGTCGCGGCCTTGCCGGGCAAGGCCGCTGCCCTGCCGGTGTCGCTCAAACCTCAGTTGGCCACCCTGGTCGACGGCGCGCCTCGCGGCGCGGACGAC
>JALDYL010000002.1:0-85158 GCA_032153965.1 Achromobacter sp.
CTTCGTAGCAGTCGCGCACGATGGCCTGGCCCACCACGATGCCGGCGCCGGCGGACAGGCCTTGCAGCGCCCGCGCCGCCAACAGCCAGCCGAAGCTCGGCGCGGCGGCGGCCAGCGCGCTGCCGCCGATATAGCAAACCAGCGTCGCCAGGATGACACGGCGCCGGCCCAGCGAATCCGACAGCGTTCCATGCAGCAGCAGCATCGCGGCGTAGCAGAACATGTAGACGCCCAGGGTCAGCTGCACGGTTTCTTGCGGCACGCCGAACTCCCGCTCCAGCGCGGCGAAGGCGGGCAGGTAGGCGTCGATGGTGGCGGGCGCCACGCAGGCCAGCAGGCCCAGCATCAGCACCATCATGGGAAAGGAAGTCGGTTTGTCGGGGCGGGGCACGGGAGCGTCCGGGGCAGGAGCTTCCCGGGGCGGGAAGCGTGGCCTCATGGTCGCCCGCCAGCCGCGGTCGGATGAATGGGCAACGCCGCAAGAACAATGGATGCTGCCGAAAGCCGCGGGCCGGGGCGCTCACGGCGACCTCGCTCAGTTCAGTTCGCTGGGCGCGACGCCATAGCGCTCGCGGAACGCCGTGGCGAAGTTGGTGGCATGCCGATAGCCCACGCAGTGCGCGGCCTGCTGCACGCTGCAGCCGCGAGCCAGTTGCTCGCGGGCGACCTCCAGCCGGCGCTCGCGCAGCCAGCTGAATACGGAGCATTGATAGGCGGCGCGGAACTTGGCGCGCAGGGTGCTGGGGCTCATGCAGGCCAGTTTCGCCAGATCATCCAGCGTGTGCTCTTCGCCCGGCGCGCTGTGCAGCCGTTCCCGCACGCGCTCAAGCAGCTGGCGGTCGCGCTGCGACAGCGTGCCGGGTTCGGGCTCCTGCTGGTCCAGCGCAGCCAGCGCATGCGCCAGAAGCTGCGCGCCGACGCCTTCGCGCAGCATGGCGCACAGCGGGTCGTCCCAACGGCATTCCAGCAGGTGTTCGATGGACTGCATTAGATGCGCCTGCACCTGCCAGCGCCGCAGCCGGAAGGCGGGCGTGCGCAGGGCCTTGCGGATCCGATCGCTGATCGGGTCGTCGTCCGCGGCATCCGGCTCGGACAGCGACAGGTTGACGCTGCGCAGCCGCTGGCCGGCATGGTGGATGCCGGTCATGGCGACCGTGTCGCCGTAGGCGGCGCTGATGCCGCTTTGGGCGACCAGCGGCAGGTCGTCGTGGTGGCCGACGCGCGCCTGAGCCTGGCCCTGGAGCATGACGATGGCCGAAAAGCGCGGCGTCATGACCGAGGTCGATTCGTAGTGGTGATGCACCAGCACGTCGGACATGACCAGCGTCAGGCCGGGGCGGATGGCGTGTTCCTCGACGCGGCCTTCGGCGATGCAGACGGTGTCCGGATCGGCGCTCGCGGCCTGGAATCCGGGCAACTGGTAGCGGAAACCGTTATGGCCGCCCAGGCGGTTGAAGTCGGCGACGGTGAATCGGACAGCGGGGAAGGAGGGATTCAATGGCGTCACTCGCGCGGCGGGTTGAGCCCCCCGGACGTCGGCCAGGGAAAGCGGCGGGGTCTAAATGAGAATAGCATATATTCGCATTGATTCAACGGTCTGGCAGTGCCGCTCAGGGCGCGGCGCAATCGCCCAATTGCTCGCCCATGGTGCTGCGGTACCACTCGTGGAAGTGCAGCATGCCGTCCTCCATGGGCGACTGGTACGGGCCGCTTTCGCTCACGCCGCGGCGCAGCAGCGCGCGTCTGCCGGCATCCATGCGCTCGCCGATTTCGTCGTCCTCGACCGCTGTTTCCATGTAGGCCGCGCGTTGCGCTTCCACGAATTCGCGTTCGAACAGGGCGATTTCCTCGGGATAGTAGAACTCGGCGATGTTGACCGTTTCCTGCGGGCCTTTGGGGTAGAGCGTGGACAGCACCAGGACGTGCGGGTAGAGCTCGATCATGTGGGTGGGAAAGTAGGTCACCCAGATCGCGCCGAAATCCGGAGGCGCGCCGTCCCGGTAGCGCATCAGGGTGCCGTGCCAGTCGCGGTACACGTCGGAACCGGGCTTCTCCAGGGCGTCGTGCACGCCCACGCGTTGCAGGCTGCGGCGCTTGCCGAATTCCCAGCTCAGGTCTTCGCAGGTGACGAAGCGGCCCAGGCCGGGGTGGAACGGCCCGACGTGATAGTCCTCCAGATAGACCTCGATGAAGGTCTTCCAGTTGTAGTTGCATTGGTGTACTTCGACGTGATCCAGCACATAGTCCGAGAAGTCGAACTCGGGCCGGGCGAACAGGTCGCCCAGGTCCGCCAGCGGGTCGCCCGGCCCCTCGAACAGCAGGCCGTGGCAGCGCTTCAGGGGAAACCGCGGCAGGTTCAGGCAAGGCGTGCTGGGGAATTGCGGCGCGCCCAGGATCTGGCCGCGATTGTCATAGGTCCAGCGGTGCAGCGGGCAGACGATGTTGCCGCCCGTGGCCGACAGATTGCCTGCCGGCTTGCCTGGCCCTGCGACGGCGCCTGTCTCGCCACCCAGGATCAGCGACTGGCGGTGGCGGCATACATTGGATATCAGCTCTACACCGCCGGCGCCGCGCACCAGGACGCGCCCGCCGTCCTCGTGCGGCAGCCTGCGCCAGTCGCCGGATTCGGGTATCGCTTTTTCATGCCCGACATACAGCGGCGAGCGCTTGAATATCACTTCCTGTTCCCGGGCGTACAGGTCTTCGTCGAAATATGCCCGCACGTGCAGCGGGCTGAGCGCCTGCTCGACGTGTGCAAGGCGGCCTATGTCCGTCATGTCCGACTCCTTGAGCCGTCCGCAAGGCGGCCGCCTGTCAGGCGGGCTCGACGCTCTCGGCGTCGATCCGGGCGATGCGTTCGGCAATATCCAGTTTGGGGCAGGTGCTGCAGTAGTCGCCGTCGCTTCTGCGGAAGTGGTGACAGCAGACCTGCCGGTCCACGGCGATGGCCGGCCGCGACCGCCGCTGATAGTTCAGGTAGCCGCTGCTGCCCGCGATGCCCAGACGCGCAAGCCAATCGGCCGCGGCTGCGCCTGCCCAGGCGTTGTCCGCGGCGCTCACGCCCGTGCGAGCCGCCAGCAGGGCGGACAGGACGCAATCGGCCTGCATGCAGGCGGTGGCGCGGGAATTGAGGCGCAGCGCCGCGCCCAGCTCGCGCTGGAACAGGGCGCCGATCTCGCGCAGCTGCGTGGCGGCAGCGTCCAGCCGTTCCTTCAGGCCGCCGTGCAGGGGTTCATGACGTTCCATGGTGTAGCCGGCGATGAAGCCGTTGGCGACCGGCTGGCTGAGCCGGGTCAGGTCCGGGACGATGGCGCTGCGGTGCGCGGCGATCACGCAGAGGTACACGGGCTGCCAGATCAACAGGCCCCAGCAGCGCAGCGCCAGGTAGTGCGGGCCGGCTTCCGGATGGTGCTCGCGCCACCAGTCGCGCAACCGCGCGATGGCATCGGCGTTGCTCGCGCCGGGACGGATGCCGGGCGCGGCCGGCGGGCCCACGCGACCATCCAGGCCGGGCGCGAGGCGGCCCGCCAGCGCCAGCAGATCGTCCAGTTCGCGGGTCACGCAAGGGCCTGCGCGGCGTCGGCGGTCAGGTCCAGCCATTGAGGCCGGTATGGCGCCACGGGGTTGGGCAGCCTGGGCGCCATCTGGAAGCTGCCGATGGGATCGGCCAGATTGACCATCTGCAGGTTGTTGGCGAGCTGCAGGCGGTTCAGGCACGAGTGGATCATGTCCGGCGCGTACAGGTCGTAGCGGCGGTATTTTTCCAGCCGTTGCGGATGCGCCTGCTGGTAGGCGGCGATACGGCCCGCGACCAGCTCCCAGAAATCGTCCTCCTGCATGAGGCCGGTGTCGGCCAGGATCTGGGACAGATGGCGGAAGTAGCCCTCGAACACGTCGACGAAGATCGTCAGCAGCTTGTATTCCTCGGGCACGTCCGCCGCCAGCCGGCGCGCGTTCTCGGGCAGGTCGGCCTGCGGGTCGAGGATGGAGGATTCCTCGGCGATGTCCTTCATGAAGGCGCGCACCGGCACATGGTCCCGGACCACCAGGATCACGTTCTCGCCATGCGGCATGAACACCAGGTCGTGGGCGTAGAAGCAATGCACCAGCGGCGTCAGGTAGGCATCCACATAGCGTTCCAGCCACGCGGCGGCGCTCAGCCCCGAAGCCCGGATCAGCGCGGGCAGCAGGGCTAGGCCCTGCGGGTCCACGTGCAGCAGCGCGGCCATGGTCATCAGCCGTTCGTCGGGACCGATCAGCGCCTGCGGATTCTCGCGCCATAGCGCCGAGAACATCTTCTTGTAGGGCGTGTCGACGGAAATCGCCGCTTCATAGTAGTAGTTGCGGAATCCCAGGCTGGCGGCCTCGCGCAGGATGGTGAAGCCGTTGGCCCTCAGCCAGGGGTCGGACGCGATCAGGCCGTGGATGTATTCGTTGATGGCGGGCGTGCCCGACATGTAATAGGGCGACAGCCCGCGCATGAAACCCATGTTCAGGATCGACAGCGAGGTCTTCACATAATGCTTGCATGGCTGGCTGATGTTGAAGAAGGTGCGTATCGATTGCTGCGCCAGGTAGTCGTCTTCGCCGTAGCCCAGGCATACGATCTTGCGTTGGGCCACATAGGGCGCGAACGCCAGCGACAGCTTGTTGAACCACTGCCAGGGGTGCGCCGGCATCAGGTAGTAGTCGGCGGGATCCAGCCCCTGGCCTTGCAGCGTGGCGGCGTGGCGCGCCACGGCGTCCTCGCCGAGTTCGCCGCGCAACAGGCTGGCGTAGTCCATGGTGGACAGGCAGGCGAAATGCGTGTTGTCCTTGTGCACCGCCAGCCACATCACGCGGATCGGGGACGCGGCTTCTGGCGCATAGGCGTGGTAGTCCTCGGCGTCGAAGCCCAGGCGGCCGTTGTTGG
Organism: Achromobacter sp.; assembly: GCA_032153965.1. Taxonomy (GTDB): domain Bacteria; phylum Pseudomonadota; class Gammaproteobacteria; order Burkholderiales; family Burkholderiaceae_B; genus Achromobacter. The sequence goes on from JALDYL010000002.1 coordinate 4,913, forward strand.
CGACGAAACTGGGGTGGCCCTCGATCATCGAGGTTTCGATGGCCTGGTAGTCGGCCAGCGCGAGTTCGGCGGCGGGCAGGCAAGGGCGGGTGTGCTTGTAGGCGGCTCCATGCAGCGTGCTGGCGATTTCGTCCAGATAGATGGGCAGCCGGTCTTCCGGAATGCGCAGCTTGTCGCGGATCTCGATCACGAACTGCAGGGCGTCCAGGGGCGCGGGCGCGCCGGCCGTGGTCCTGGCGATCGATTCCGCGCGGATGCGCCAGTGGCGCATGGCCATCAATTGCGCGTCGTAGCGGTACTCGACGCGGCCGTCCGCGAGCGCCAGGCGATAGCGGTCGAATCCCGGCGTGTCCGCCGGACCCAGGCGTTCGGGCTGCAATAGCCCCTCATGGGTGTACTCGGAGATGGCCTTGCGCACCAGCAGGCGGTTGACCTTGGCCCAGGCTTGCGGCTCCAGATGGCTGGCGACCTGCGCGGGATGAGGGGTGGCATGTGGGTTCATGGGGTCGACTCCTGGTATTGGGCCTGTTCGAACTGGGTACGTGTGCAGAACGCCAGGCTGGCGGTCTTGTCGCGGAAACGGGCCTGGCCTGCATAGGTGAATCCCATGGCCAGATTGAGCGTGTGGATCTTGGCGTTGTTCGCGTCGGGTTCGACCACGATGCGCGCGGCATTCAGCCGGTCGAACATGAAGCGCATCACGAAGGCGAACACCTGCCGGCTGAAGCCGGGGATACGCAAGCGCGGCGGGCCGATGAAAAGATGCATGCCGAGGTCGCCGGGCCGCACCGCGTAGTGTTCGCCGACTTCGTCGCGGGCCGGGTCGTAGCACTCCACCAGAAAGGCCGGCTGTCCCTCATGGCTGCCGAGCCAGGCGCTGGCGTGTCCGCTGCCGCAAAGGGCTTCATAGAAGTCGCGCACCTGGTCCTCGCTGTGCCGCTGCATGGACCAGAAGCGCGCGTAGTCCATGGAAAACCATTGCCGCAGCAGCGCGGCGTCCGCATCCGGAACCAGGGGGCGCAAGGCGAGTCCCGGGCCTTCGTCGTAGTGGTCGCGCGACTGGCGCACGACCTCGCCCAGAAAGGTGGCTGTCATCGTGAGCATGCTGGCTCCCCGCGAGATCAGATGGTGGCGGCCCGATGGCCGTCCATCATGGGCATCGGCTCCGGCAGGCCGAGGCGGTGCGCCAGTACGCCGTTCGCCGGCGGGCGGAAGTCCTGCAGTGCGGTGCGGGGCTCGATGGCGTAGTGCTCCACGCCGGTCAGGTCGCGCAGTATCTGCGAATTGCGGTAGCAGCAGAATCCCAGGTCGGGATTCGTGACGCCATGGCTGAGCAGCCCGGTGTTCTGCACGAAGATCTCCGTGCCGGCGCGGTCCACGGCGTAGTTGTGGGCGATGCGGTAGCCGCCGTGTTCATCCCAGGCGATCCGGTCGCTGATGGGGTTGACGCAGGCGGGGATGCGCGGGGCGTAGCCGGTGGCCAGCACCAGGCCGTCCGTCACGTGCTTGAACGGCTGGCCGCTGTCGACGTGCATGAAGTCCAGATGGTAGCGGCCGGTGGCGCGCTCATGCCGGCTGGCGCGCAGTTCCGCGCTGGTGAGCAGCGTGTAGCGGCGGTCGCCCGAGCGGATCTTCTCGTCCAGGAGGTCGTATATCTGGTTGATCAGCGAGGCGTTGATGCCCTTGTACAGGCTGCTTTGCTGGCGCAGCATCTCGCGCCGCCGGGTTTCGGGCAGGTCGTGGAAATAGTCGGTGTAGTCGGGAGAGATCAGCTCCAGCGTGAGCTTGGTGTTCTCCATCTGGAAGAAGCGGGGCGAGCGGGTGATCCAGGTCAGGCTGTAGGCGTGCTTGGCGCTGTCGCGCAGCAGGTCGTGGAATACCTCGGCCGCGCTCTGTCCGCTACCGATGATGGTGATGCCCTGCCTGCGTTGCAACTGGGGCTTGTGGCGCAAGTAGTCCGCGCTATGGATGTAGGGCGCGGTGCGCGGGTCGCAGCATTCGGGCAGCTGGGGTTGGGTGCCCAGTCCCAGCACCAGCTTGCGGCAGCGGACCATGAAGCGCTCGCCACTGACGGCATGCTGGCCGGTCACCAGGTAGGCGCGGCTGTCTGGATCGTGCAGCACGCTCTGCACGTCGTGATTGAAGCGCAGGTTCGGCAGGCGGGCCGCGACCCATTTGCAGTAGCGGTTGTACTCGGCCCGGTTCAGGTAGTGGTTTTCGCGCATGTAATAGGAATAGATGCGCCCGGTCTGCTTGCAGTAATTCAGGTAGCTGTATTCGCTGCGCGGATCGGCCAGGCTCACGAGATCCGCCAGAAAGGGGTTCTGCAAGGTGGAGTCCTCGATCAGCATGCCGGGGTGCCAATCGAAGCCTGGCTTCTTGTCCAGGAAAACCGCGCGCACGCCGGACAAGGGCGCGGCCAGGCAGGCGAGACTGAGGTTGAACGGGCCTAGACCGATGGCGGCGAAGTCATGGATTTCACGGTTCATATGGGATCTGCCTTTTGCCGGAGCCGGCATTGCGTGAACATGATTCTCTTCCGGGGATGATTATCATTTTCAATAGGACCACTCTAGCAAATGCCGATTTATTGCGGTGTCTTGCCTGTGTGTTGCAGGCGGCGCCCATATGCAGCGTGGCGTATCGCATAGGGACAAGCATGGGATTCGGATTTTTCAAATAAGCGCAGCTATTTTCATGATCTAGCGGCTGAAGATTGAAAGTGTGTTTTATGATTGGTACCCATCTGCGGATGGGTATGGTCTTGAAGATAGTTTTTCTAAATCGAGAATGTTTATGGGCGCCGTAATGCCGCTGCTCGCGCTGCGAGCCTTCACCGAAACCGGACGCCTCGGCAGCCTCAAGGCGGCCGCCGAAGTGCTGGGCGTGACCCCAGGGGCGGTCAGCCAGCAGATACGCCTGCTGGAAGACCGGCTGGGACTGGCCCTGTTCGTGCGCGAGCGTCACGGCGTGCGGCTCACAGAAGCAGGCGCTCGCGCCTATCCGGGTCTGATGCGCGCCTTCGACCAGATCGAAAAATCGCTCTCGCTGCTTGAGGCCCATGCCGCGCAGCAGACCCTCACGGTCAGCACGGTGCCGTCGTTCGCTTCGTCCTGGCTGGTGCCGCGCATGGGCCGTTTCTCGGCCTTGCATCCGGACATCGAGGTCCGCGTGGAGGCTTCGTCAAAATTGGTCGATTTCAAGCGCGACCGCATCGACGTGGCGTTGCGCCATGGCCTGGGGAATTACCCGGGGCTGTCGGCTTTCCGGCTGATGTCGCCGGTGCTGCTGCCCGTGGCCAGCCCGGCCACGCTGGCGCAAGGCCCCGCCATCGAGCGGCCCGAGGACTGCCTGAAGTACCCGCTGCTGCAGGATTCCGACCGGGCGGACTGGCCCTTGTGGCTGCAGGCGCACGGCGTGGACGCCGGGCAGGAAGCGCAGCGCGGCCCGAGCTACGAGGACGACCTGCTGCTGCTGCGAGCCGCCGCCGCGGGGCAGGGCATCGCGCTGGTGCAAGACACGCATGCGCGCGAGGACATCGAATCGGGCCGGCTGGCCATTGCCTTGGACCAGCCCTGGCCCGCGCGCTTCGCGTATTACGTGGTGAGCCGGCCGGATGCGTTGCAGCGGCCGGAAGTGCAGGCCTTCATCGATTGGGTGAAGGCGGAAGCGGCGGCGATGGAACAGGCGCCGCAGGCGCTTGCGACAGGCTGAGGGGCGCGCCGGGCAGCGGCGTGTCCCAGCCGCCGCCCAAGGCCCGGATCAGCCTCACGGTGGTCCGGGCCTGATCGCCGTCCAGCCTGGCCGAGGCCAATTGCTGCTGCAGCAGGTTGCGGTCCGCATCGATGACGTCGAGCTGGGTGTGCGTGCCGGTTTCGTATTGCAGGCGCGAAAGGTCGGCTGAACGCTGCGCGGCCAGCCGCGCACGGTCTTGTGCGGTTTGCTGGGCCGCCATGATGCGCAGATGCATCAGATTGTCCTCGACCTCCCTGAACGCGTTGAGCAGCGTTTCCCGGTAGCGCGCCGCTTCTTCTTCATGGGCCGCGCGGGCGGCATCGAGGTCCGCCTGGCGGCCGCCGCCGTCCAGGATGGGCAGCGATAACGCGGTGCCCAGCAACGGGCCCAGAAGAAAGGTCCGGCTGGACCACTGGAACAGCTGGCTCAGGCTGGATGATTCGAAGCCGGCCGCCCCGGTCAATTCGAGCCGCGGAAAGAATGCGGCGCGGGCCGCGCCGATGCGGGCGTTGGCCGCGGCCATGGCGCGTTCGGCGGCGGCAATGTCAGGGCGGCGCTCAAGCAGCTGCGAAGGCAGGCCGGGCGGAATGGCCAGCGCCACGCGCCGTAGCGGGTCGGGCGGCAGCGAAAAGTCGGCCGGCGCCTTGCCCAGCAGGATCGCCAGGGCGTGTTCCGCGCTGGCGCGCAGGCGTTGCGTGCCCAAGGCGTCGGTGCGCGCCGCTTCAAGTTCTGCGCGGGCGCGTTCGACCTCAAGCTCGGCGCCGCCGCCGGCCTCCAGGCGCATCAGGCTCAGTGCAAGGCCGCGTTCCCGCAGGTCCAGCGTTTGCCGGTAGATGCGGTGCTGGGTGTCCAACTCCCGAATCAGGAAGTAGGTGTCGGCGACGTCGGCCTGCAAGGCCAGCAGCGTCAGCCGGTACAACGCTGCGCTGCGCGCCTGTTGCGCCGATGCCGCGCCGATCGCCGATGAGACACGGCCGAACAGATCGGCCTCATATGCAACCGCGGCGTCGGCGCGCCACAGCGTCCTGGTCGAGGCCGGCCCATCGTCGCGTTCGCTATACGAGGCTGGAGATTCCCGCAGGCGGGTTGGCCCGAAACCCGCGTCCAGCCGGGGAAACAGCGCGGACTGCGCGCGCCTGTGCTGGGCGCGCGACAGCTGCAATCGTGCGTAAGCGGCTTGCAGCGTCGGATTGGCGTCTTGCGCGGCGGTCTGCAATGCGTTGAGCGCGGGATCCTGGAACAGGGTCCACCAGGCGCCGCGCAGCGCGTCGTCGGCCGGCTGGGCGGTGGTCCAGGTTCCCGCCGATTCCGCGGGCGCGTGTTTGTAGGCGGTAGGGATGGGGCCGGTGTCGGGGGCGTGCGCCGGGCGCAATGAGCACCCGGCCAGCGCCAGCGCCGACAGCGTCAGTCCGAAGCGCATGGTGCAATGAGTCAGGGCAGAGGTCATGTTATGGATTTCCCAGCAAGGCAGAGGTCGGGTCGGCGTTGTGGTTCGGCCCGGCGGGCGTAATGTGGCCGCCCCCGGTTGCGACTAGATTGCGTCCGAACCGCGCATAGACGGCGGGCAGCACGAATAGCGTGAACAGCGTGCCCACGAGCAAGCCCGCGACCAGCACCGTGGCGATCGCGCGCTGGCTGCCCGCGCCGGCGCCGCGGGCGAACAACAGCGGCATCAGGCCGCCGACCATGGCGGCCGTCGTCATCAGGATGGGACGGATGCGGGTGGCCGCGGCTGCTCGCACCGCGTGGACGCGGTCCAGTCCCCTGAGCCGCTGCTCAACGTTGGCGAATTCCACGATCAGGATGCCGTGCTTCGTGATCAGGCCGATCAGCGTGACCAGCCCGATCTGGGTGTAGATGTTGAGCGTGGCATAGCCGAAGAACATGGCGGCCAGCGCGCCGCAGGCGGCTAGCGGAACCGTGGTCAGGATCAGCAGCGGATCGCGGGCGCTCTCGAACTGAGCGGCCAGCACCAGGAAAATGAAGGCCAGCGCAAAGGCGAACGTCAAGGCAAAACCGCCTTGTTCCTGCAGGTACTGCCGCGATTCGCCCAGGAAGCCGGTCTGGAATCCGGCCGGCAGGCTGGCGGACTCGGCCTGCAGAAAGGCGACGGCCTGGCCCAGCGGAACGCCTGGTGCGGGGATGGCGACCAGGGTGGCGCTGTTGAGCTGATTGAACTGCGTGAGCGCATTGGCCTCGACGCTTTTCTGCAGCGAGACCACGGTGGACAGCGGCACCTGGCCGCCGCTGGCGGTCCTGACGTGGAACAGGTCCAGCGACTCGGCGGTCAGGCGCAGGTTGCGCGGCGCCTGGGGGATCACGTCATAGGAACGCCCCTGGGCGCCGAAGCGATTGACGTAGGATTCGCCGACCAGGCGCGCCAGGGTGTCGCCAATTTCCTTCATGCTCAAGCCCAGGTCGTGCGCCTTGGAACGGTCGATCCGCACCAGCGTGGTCGGGTTGCTGAAGGTCAGGTCGGAATCCACGAAGGCGAACTGGCCGCTGGCGCGCGCCGCTGCCTTCAGTTTTTCCATCTCGTCATGGACCGCCCGATGGCCTTCTGGCGTAGTCAGCACGAACTGCACCGGAAAGCCGCCGACGGAGCCAGGCAGGGGCGCTGGCAGGAAGGCGGACCCCGCAATGCCCTCGATGCCGGGCAAGGCGGTCTGCAGGTCGGCCATGATGGTTTCGGCGCTGCGGCTGCGGGTTTCCCACGGGCTCAGCATGACGCCGGCCCAGCCCTTGTTGAGCGCGCCGCCGGCGCCGGACACCATGTAGACGGTGGCGGCTTCCGGCAGGGCAAGCAGCGCGGCCTCGACCCGCTTGGCCTCGCCTTCCAGGAACTCCAGGCTGCTGGCCTGGGGGCCTTTCATGTCTACGATGATCTCGCCCTGGTCTTCGGCGGGGGCGAGTTCCGACTGCACGCCGTTAAAGAGAATCGGCAGGCTGAGCAGCACGCCAGCCCCGGCCAGCAGCGCCGGCCGCGTGTCGCGCAGCACGCGCTCCAGCACGCGCTCATAGGCGCCCACCAGCCTGGCGGTCGCATGTTCCACCGCGACGGCATAGCGGCTGGGCGCCTGCCGGCGCATCAGCCGCGAGGCCACCATGGGGGATACGGTCAGCGCGACCACGGCGGATACCACCACCGCCGCGGCCAGCGTGAAGGCGAATTCACTGAACAGCGCGCCCGTCAGGCCGCCGATCAGGCCCAGCGGGGCGTAGACCGCAACCAGCACGGCGGCCATCGTCAGCACGGGGCCGACGATTTCGCGCGCGCCGTTGATGGCGGCATCCAGCGGAGATTCGCCTTCTTCCATGCGGCGATGGACGTTTTCCACCACGACGATCGCGTCGTCCACCACCAGGCCGATGGCCAGCACCATGGCCAGCAAGGTCAGCAGGTTCAGGCTGAAGCCTAGCGCCAGCATGGCCGCCGCCGCGCCCAGCAGGGACAACGGGATGCTCAGCACCGGCACGGCCACCGCGCGCAGCGAGCCGAGGAACAGGAAGATCACGAGCACCACTTCCAGGCTGGCAATGCCGAACTTGCCGACCACGTTGCCGATCGCGGCATCGATGAAGACGGTGACGTCGTACGGAATCGCCATCTTGACGCCGTCGGGGAGGTCCAACCCGGCAAGAATCCGGCGGACTTCGCGCGAGATCTCCAGGGGATTGCCGCCTGGCGTCGCCATCACTTCCAGGTACGCGGCGGGTTCGCCATTCATGCCCGCAACCTGGTTGCGGCTTTGCGCGCCGATCTCGACGGTGGCGATGTCTTCCATGCGCACCAGGCTGGGGCCGCGTTTGACGACCAGTTCGCGAAAGCCCTGGACGCTATTCAGGCTGGTGTCGGCGCGCACATTGGTCACGACGAGTGCGTCGCGCAATTGGCCGGGCGCGGCCTGGTAGTTGTTGTCCCGGATCGCGGACTCGACGTCAGCCGCCGTAATGCCGTGTGCGCCCATGCGCAGCGGGTCGAGCCAGATGCGCATCGAAAGCGCCTGTCCGCCCAGCACGTTCACGGCAGCCACGCCGTCGACGGTGCTCAGCATGGGCTTGGCCACGCGCATCAGATAGTCCGTGATGCCGGTCAGGGGCTGGCCCGCAGGCGCGGTGAATCCCGCGTAGACCACCCCGATGGCGCCGGGAGACTGCCGCACGACCACCGGGTCGTAGGCGTCTTCCGGCAGCAGATAGCGCACTTCGTTGACCTTGGCCAGGACCTCGGTCAGGGCGGTGTCGGAGTTTGCGTTAAGCCGCAGGTAGGCGTTGATGGTGCTGCGTCCTTGTTCGGACGACGAGGTCAGGTACTCCACGCCTTGCGTGGTGGCGACGGCCTGCGCCAGCGTGGCGGTGACGAAGCCCTGCATCAGGTCGGCGGAAGCGCCGGGATACTCGGTGGTGACGGTGACCACGGCGCTTTCGATGCGCGGATACTGGCGCAGCGGCAGGTCCAGCAGCGCGCGCAGGCCGACCAGGGCAATCAGCAGGGCGAACGCCGTGGTGAGGATCGGGCGGCGGATGAAGAAATCGGTGAATGACATGGCGTCTTACTCTCCTGCCAGGCGCGGACGGACGGCGGCGCCGTCGTGCAGGTTGATCTGGCCGGCGATGACCACCAGATCGCCGTCGCGCAGATCCGTGCCGGAAAGCGCGACCTTGCCGTCCTGGCTTGCGCCAGCCTGCACGGCAACGAGGCGGACGCGGGCTGGGTCGTCATCGCGCATGGCGTACACCGTTGCGCCGGACAGCGTGCTCTGAACGGCCTCGGCCGGCACCGTGAGCGCGGCGGGGCCGGCGGGCAGCGACACGCTGACCTGGGCGTAGGCGCCAGGCCACAGCCGGCCGGCGGCGTCCGGCGCAAGCGTGGCCCGCACCCTCAGTGCGCGGTTGCCGGCGTCGACCTGGGGATCGATGGCGGAGAGCTTGCCCGTCAGTTGCGCCTGTCCGCCGTCCGCGCTGGCGACGGATACGTCCAGTCCCAGCCGCAATACGGCGGCATGCCGGTCCGGCACGGTGAAATCCACATGCAGCAGACGGGTGTCGGTCAGCGTGGCGATCGGCGTGCCTGCCTCGACATACTGCCCAAGGTTGACCAGCCGCAGCCCCAGCGTGCCCGCGAACGGCGCGCGCACCAGGCGCTGGGCCAGGTCTTCTTCCGCCTGGGCGACCTGGGCTTTGGTTTCGGCATGCTGCGCCGCGTGCTGTTCGTATTCGGCTCGCGACATGGTTTGTCCCAGCAGCCGTTTGGCGCGGTCCAGGTTGGCCTGGGCCAGCGCCGCCGATGCGCGGTGCCGATCGAGTTCGCGGCGCACCGGCCCGTCGTTGATCTGCACCAGCGGCAGTCCGGCCGCAACCTGTTGGCCGCTGCTGAAATGAATGGCGGTGACGCGCCCCGCGACCTCGGGCGCCACCAGCACTTGCTGTTCCGCCACGACGGTGCCGATGGCCTGCAGGGTGGCGGGCAGTGCTTCGGCCCGGGCGGGCGCCACCACGACAGGGACGGGCGCGGCTTCGCCGGCCGGCGCGGCCTGGGCGGCGGCCTTGCGCTGCGTGTCGTAGAGGTAGAGGCCGCCAATGGCGGCAAGCACGAGCGTGGCGGTCAAGGCCAGCTTGCGGCGGGCTGCGCGCCGCGGCGCAGGATTCGGGTTCTGAGACATGAGGCCCATTCGAATAATCAATGTAGCTGCGCTAAATGCGCAGATGGCGGGATTCGCAATGGTAGGGAGGGTGTCCCCCTTGGGGAAACGATAAGTTCTCTGTCGTGGATTTAGTTTTTCTTATCTCTACGGAGCGGCGTGCATGGCCCGCACGCTGCGTTCGCGCATTTGCGGTCTAAGATCCGTACCCATGCCGACCACCACCATCGACGCGCACCCGCTGTTCAGGCTGCGCGGCATCTACAGCGCACGTCTCTCTCCTGTCAGCCTGGATCTTGCCGCGGGCGAGTGCGCGGCCATCCTGGGGCCTTCGGGCTCAGGCAAGTCGCTGTTGCTGCGCCAGGCGGCCGACCTGGATCCCGGTCATGGCGAGGCCTTGCTGGATGGCCGGCCGCGCTCGGGCATGCGGGGCTACGAATGGCGCCGGCAGGTCATCTATTGCCAGGCCGAGGCCGGCTGGTGGGACGACCTGGTCGCGCCGCATTTCGCGGACCGCGCCCGCGCCGAGCCCATCGTGCAGCGCCTGGGGCTGTCCGCGGACAAGCTGGACGCGCTGGTGCACGAACTGTCCACGGGCGAACGCCAGCGCCTGGGCCTGGTGCGCGCATTGGCGCTGGCGCCGCGCGTGCTGCTGTTGGACGAGCCGACCGCGGCGCTGGACCAGGCGGCCACGGACCAGGTCGAAGAGGAACTGCGGCGCTACCTGGATGGCGGGGCCGCGATCTTGATGGTGACCCACAGCCCGGCCCAGGCCGAACGGCTGGCGCGGCGGTCCTGGCGCATGGCGCAGGGCAGGCTGGAGCCGCTATGGACGTGATCAAGCTGCAGGCCACGGATCTGGCCATCGCTTCCTTGCTGGTGCTGCTCAGCGCAGGCATTTCCTTCGCCTTGCGCTTGAACCTGCAGCGGCAGGTGCTGTGGGCGGCGCTGCGCACGGTGGTGCAGCTGCTGCTGGTCGGGCACATCCTGCGCATCGTGTTCGCGCACGCGGCGCCCTGGCTGACGGCGCTGGTGGTGGCGGTGATGATGGCGCTGGCGGCCAGGGAGGTCGCGGCGCGGCCCAGGGCCAGGCTGACACAACGCGGCAATGGCTGGGTCGGCGCGATGGCGGTGGCGGGGACCACGGTCATCACGGTGCTGTTCATCCTGAATACGGCGCTGCGCCCGGAGCCCTGGTATGACCCGCGCTACACCATTGCGCTGATCGGCATCGTGCTGGGCAGCGTGCTCAATGCCGCCAGCCTGGCGCTGGACGGTGTCTTGTCCGGCGCGCGGCGCGAGAAGCTCGCCATCGAGGCGCGGTTGGCGCTGGGCGCGACCGTGCACGAAGCGTTTTCCTCCCTGCTGCGCGAGTCCGTGCGGCGCGGCATCGTGCCCAGCATCAACCAGATGTCGGCCGCCGGCATCATCACGCTGCCGGGCATCATGACCGGGCAGATCATCGCCGGCATGGATCCGATCGACGCCGCCAAGTACCAGATTCTGCTGATGTTCCTGTTGTGCGGCGCCAGCGGCATGGCGGCGATCGCCGCGGCCTACGGCGCCATGCGGCGGCTGACGGACGAGCGCGGGCGGCTCAGGCTGGACCGGCTGCATCCGGCCTAGGAAGCGGCTTTTTTCCGGAAATTTCATGAAAGCTTGACGCGCGCTTGGCGATACTGCGCGCAATCTTGCATTTTCCTGAACCTTTTCCGGATCCTCATGCCACTTGCGTCCAGTTCCGTAGTTCACCTCCAGCGCCGCGCTTGCTTCGCGTGCCGCCTTTCGGCGCGCGTCTTGCGGGAGCGCCGGGCATGAGCGTTTCCATGGCGACTTCCCAGAGACTGCCGGCGAGCCGCACTGCCTGGCCCGGTTGGCTGGCGCTGGCGTGCCTGGCGCTATGGCTGGGCGCGCTGGCCTGGGCCCGCTGGCTGACCTTGCCCGACGAGGGCCGTTACGCCGGGGTGGCCTGGGAGATGCTGCGCAGCAACTCACCCATGGTGCCGCTGCTGGACGGCATGCCGTATTTCCACAAGCCGCCGCTGTACTACTGGCTGGCCCAGATCAGCTACGCGCTGTTCGGCGTGCATGAATTCAGCGCGCGGCTGCCGTCGGTGCTGGGCGCCTGGAGCGCGGGCGCCGGGCTTTACGCCTTCGTGTCGCGCTACCGCGATGCCGCGCAGGCGCGCTGGGCGGTGGCGGTTCTGGGCATGATGCCGCTGTTCTTTGGCGCCGCCCAGTTCGCCAATATGGACATGCTGGTGGCCGGCATGATCACGCTGTGCGTGCTGGCCGCGGCCGATACCGCCTTGCGGCGCGCCGCCGGGCGGCCGTTCCGGGCCATGTCGCTGGCCACCGGGGTGCTGGCGGCGCTGGCGGTGCTGGCCAAGGGGCTGATCGGGCTGGCACTGCCCGGCGCCATCGTGCTGGCCTGGCTGCTGCTGCGGCGCGATTGGCCGGGCGTGCGCGCCTTGCTGTGGGCGCCGGCCTTGCTCGTCTTCGCGGCGGTGGCGGCGCCGTGGTTCTGGCTGATGGAGCTGCGATACCCCGGCTTTTACCAATACTTCTTCGTCTATCAGCAGTTCGAGCGCTTCTCGCAGAGCGGCTTCAACAATGCGCAGCCGTTCTGGTTCTACCTGCCCATCGTGGCGGGCCTGGCGCTGCCATGGTCGATCTGGGCCGTGTCGATCTTCAAGCCGGCCTACTGGCGCGAGACCGACCCGCAGGGCCTGCGGCGCCTGGCGGCGATCTGGATGGCGGTCGTGATTGTGTTCTTTTCGATTCCGCATTCCAAGCTGATCGGGTACGTGCTGCCGGTGTTTCCGCCGCTGGCGTTCCTGATCAGCGAGCGTGTCGCGCCCGCCTGGGCGGCGGGCAAACGTAGGGGCGTCTGGATCGCCGCAGGGGTGTCGGCGGTGATCTGCCTGGCCGCGGTCATCGTCGCGGCGTCGAATCCGCGCGGCAGCGCGGGGCCGTTGGCGCGGGAACTGCGCCAGGAAATGCAGCCGCAAGACATACAGGTCGCGCTGCATGCCTTGCCCTTCGACCTGGGTTTCTATACCCAGGCCCGGGAGCCCGCCTGGATCGTCGACGACTGGCGGAACCCCGATATTCCCAAGCGGGACAACTGGCGCAAGGAGCTGTATGACGCGGCGCAATTCGATCCGGCCACGGGCAAACGCGTGCTGATCGGTGACCAGGACTTGCGTCCGCGCATCTGCGAGGCGGCCGATGGGACGCGCTTCTGGATCTGGGGCCAGAAGGATGACGGCGGGCGATACCCCGTGCTCAACGGCGTGGCCGCGCGGCTTGCAAGCGACAAGCGGACCATCTGGCGCATCGACGTGGACGCGGCGTTCCGCCAGCGTGCGTGCGCCGGCCTGCCGTCCGTCAATCCGTCCGCGACTCCGCCCCCAGTGCCGCAGCCCAAGCCCTGAGCCTGGGCGCATGAAAAAAGGCCGACAGCCCTTGGGCTGCCGGCCTTTTCCTTGCCGCCATGAGCGGCAGGCGCTTAGCCGATCGAGGCCAGGGCCTGGTTCAGCGTGGCGCTGGGGCGCATGGCCTGGCTGGCGCGGGCTTCGTCGGGCTGGTAGTAGCCGCCGATGTCGACGGGCTTGCCCTGGGCAGCCTTCAGTTCGGCCAGGATCTTGTCCTCGCCGTCAGCCAGCGCGCGGGCAGGCGCCGCGAACAGGGCAGCCAGTTCGCGGTCGTCGCTCTGCGCGGCCACGGCCTGGGCCCAGTACAGGGCCAGGTAGTAGTGGCTGCCGCGGTTGTCCAGGCCGCCGACCTTGCGCTCGGGCGACTTGTTCTCGTCCAGGAACTTGGCGGTGGCCAGGTCCAGGGTCTTGGCCAGCACTTGGGCGCGGGCGTTGCCGTAGCTGCGGCCCAGGTGTTCCAGCGACGCCGCCAGGGCCATGAACTCGCCCAGCGAATCCCAGCGCAGGAAGCCTTCTTCCAGGAACTGCTGCACGTGCTTGGGCGCGGAACCGCCGGCGCCCGTTTCAAACAGGCCGCCGCCGGCCACCAGCGGCACGATCGACAGCATCTTGGCGCTGGTGCCCAGTTCCATGATGGGGAACAGGTCGGTCAGGTAGTCGCGCAGCACGTTGCCGGTCACCGAGATGGTGTCCAGGCCTTCGCGGATGCGCTTGAGCGAGAACTTGGTGGCTTCGACCGGGCTCAGGATGCGCAGATCCAGGCCGCTGGTGTCGTGGTCCTGCAGGTAGCGCTTGACCTTGGCGATGATCTGCGCGTCGTGGGCGCGGTTCTCGTCCAGCCAGAACACGGCGGGCGTCTTGGTGGCGCGGGCGCGGGCCACGGCCAGCTTGACCCAGTCCTGGACCGCGGCGTCCTTGGTCTGGCACATGCGCCAGAGGTCGCCGGCTTCGACGGCCTGTTCCAGCAGCACCTTGCCCGAGGCGTCGGTGACGCGCACGGTGCCGGCGGCGGGAATGACGAAGGTCTTGTTGTGCGAGCCGTATTCCTCGGCGGCCTGGGCCATCAGGCCGACGTTGGGCACGCTGCCCATCGTGACCGGATTGAAGGCGCCGTTCTTCTTGCAGTCGTCGATGACGGCCTGGTAGACGCCGGCGTAGCTGCGGTCAGGAATGACGGCCTTGGTGTCTTGCAGATTGCCTTCGGCGTTCCACATCTTGCCCGAGTCGCGGATCATGGCGGGCATGGACGCGTCGACGATGACGTCGCTGGGCACGTGCAGGTTGGTGATGCCGCGGTCGGAGTTCACCATGGCCAGCTGCGGCAGGACCTTGTAGGCGGCGTCGATGTCGGCGGTGATCTCGGCCTGCTTGTCGGCGGGCAGGGACTGGATCTTGGCGTACAGGTCGCCGATGCCGTTGTTGGGATCGAAGCCGGCTTGCTTGAGCGCGTCGGCGTGCTTGGCCAGCACGTCCTTGTAGAACACGGACACGACGTGGCCGAAGATGACCGGGTCGGACACCTTCATCATCGTGGCCTTCAGGTGCACCGAGAACAGCACGCCGGTGGTCTTGGCGTCGTCGATCTGGGCTTGCAGGAAGGACTTCAGCTTGGCGGTCGACAGCACGGCGGCGTCGATGATCTCGCCGGCCTTGACCGGGGTCTTTTCCTTCAGGACGGTCTTGGAGCCGTCGGCGGCGGTCAGTTCGATCTTGACGTCGCCCGCTTCGGCGATCAGGGCCGACCTTTCGGTGCCGTAGAAGTCGCCTTCGCTCATGTGGGCCACGTGCGACTTGGAGTCAGCCGACCAGGCGCCCATCTTGTGCGGGTGCTTGCGAGCGTAGTTCTTGACCGACAGCGGGGCGCGGCGGTCGGAGTTGCCTTCGCGCAGGACCGGGTTCACGGCGCTGCCCTTGACCTTGTCGTAGCGGGCCTTGACGTCGCGCTCGGTGTCGTTGGCGGGGGCGTCCGGGTAGTCGGGCAGCTTGTAGCCCTGGTCCTGGAGTTCCTTGATGGCGGCCTTCAGCTGCGGCATCGAGGCGCTGATGTTGGGCAGCTTGATGATGTTGGCTTCGGGCTGGACGGCGAGGGCGCCGAGCTCCGACAGGGCATCGCCCAGTTTCTGGCTGTCTTCGAGGTAGTCGGGGAAGACCGAGATGATGCGGCCGGCCAGCGAGATGTCGCGGGTCTCGACCGTGATGCCTGCGGGCTTGGCGAAAGCCTGGACGATGGGCAGCAGCGAACGGGTTGCAAGCGCCGGAGCTTCATCGGTGAGGGTATAGATAATCTTCGGAGTAAGAGACATGATCCTTGAATCTGTTCGGCAGGCGCTAGGCGCAAACCCGAACATGCTATGCGGCCGGAAGCCGGTAGATGTTGTCGGAGAGTGGGTTCGTATGGGCAGGCGCGCGACCGGGACTGGACGCGTTCGCTTTGCCGTCCAAGGTCTGAGCAAACGACGAGGCGGGCGGCTAAGCGGACGCGCCCGGAGGAAATGGTCGGTAAGCGTCTGCCCAACATGGCTGGCGCCTGCCCCTTTTTTTATGGCTGGCCTGGGTGTCCCTGCCGGCGTTGCCGGCAAGATCCTGGGCCGCCTGGGGAAGTGCGACTGCCATGAACCTTCCATTGTAATACCGCGCTACGCCTGCTGGGCAGCAAAAACCCGAGGATTCGGCCGGGATATGGCGATAATGGCGCCAAATTAAACGGGGACATATTAAATCGGGCGCCCCCGGGGCCGGTTGCCCGTTTGACAAACCGTCGCACAAGGAGGAAGCTACGTCCCCATGAATTCCCGCGCCGTCCGCATTTCGCTGATTATTACCATCATTCCTGGAATGGTGGGTTAGCGCGCGACCGCAACAGTCACAGCCACCCGCCCCACGAGGCGGGTTTTTTGTGGCCGCCTCTGCCGGGCAAGCACACCGAAGCAGAGAGCCAGATGCACCACACCCCGCAAGCCAGCCAGCAGACCGCCACGCCGACCGCGTTCCAGGACGGCCGGGCCTCGCCGATGGAATACCTGAGGCAGATCCTGACCGCCCGCATCTACGACATCGCCCGCGAAACCGAGCTGGACCGCGCCCGCGGCCTGTCCGCCCGGCTGGGCAACCCGGTCTACTTCAAGCGCGAGGACAATCAGGCGGTCTTCTCCTTCAAGGTGCGCGGCGCCTACAACAAGATGCGCAACACGCCGCAGGCGGCGCTGGAGCGGGGCGTGATCACGGCGTCCGCCGGCAACCACGCGCAAGGCGTTGCGATCTCGGCCGCCAGGATGGGCGTGCGCGCCATCATCGTGGTGCCGCAGACCACGCCGCAGGTGAAGGTGGATGCCGTCAAGGCGCATGGCGGCCCCACCGTGACGGTGGTGCAGGCGGGCGATTCCTATAGCGATGCCTACGGCCATGCGCAGAAACTGGCGAGCGCGCAGGACCTGACCTTCATCCCGGCCTTCGACGATCCCTACGTGATCGCCGGCCAGGGCACGGTGGGCATGGAGATCCTGCGCCAGCATGCGGGCCCCTTGCATGCCGTGTTCGTGCCGATCGGCGGCGGCGGGCTGGCCGCGGGGGTGGCGACCTACATCAAGGCGGTTGATCCCAGCGTCAAGGTCATCGGCGTGCAGACCGAGGATTCCTGCGCCATGTCGCTGTCCATGCAGGTGGGCGAGCGGGTCAACCTGCCCGAGGTGGGCCTGTTCTCGGATGGCACGGCGGTCAAGCTGGTGGGCGAGGAGACCTTCCGCCTGTGCCGCGCATACCTGGACGAGATCATCCTGGTGGATACGGACGCGGTCTGCGCGGCGATCAAGGACGTGTTCCTGGATACCCGTAGCGTGCTGGAACCGGCGGGCGCGCTGGCGGTGGCCGGGCTGAAGAAATACGTGGAACGCGAAGGCGTGCAGGGCCTGCCCATGGTGGCGGTGACCTCGGGCGCCAACATGAACTTCGACCGCCTGCGCTTTGTCGCGGACCGCGCCGAGGTCGGCGAGGCGCGCGAGGCGGTCTTCGCCGTCACGGTGCCCGAAGAACGCGGCAGCTTCCGCCGCTTCTGCGGCGTGATCGGCCAGCGCAGCGTGACGGAATTCAACTACCGCATCGCCGACGCCCGCACCGCCCACATCTTCGTCGGCATGCAGATTTCGCGACGCGGCGATGCGGCGGACATCATGGCGGCGTTGCAGGAGCAGGGCTTCTCCGTCGGCGACCTGAGCAACAACGAAGTGTCCAAGCAGCACATCCGCTACATGGTGGGCGGCCGTTCGCCGCTGGCGGCGGGCGAGCGCCTGTTCCGCTTCGAGTTTCCGGAGCGCCCTGGCGCGCTGATGAAGTTCCTGTCCGAGATGGCGCCCAACTGGAACATCAGCCTGTTCCACTACCGCAACCAGGGCACGGAATTCAGCTCGGCGCTGGTCGGCATCCAGGCTCCCCTGGCGGACAGTGCGGCGCTGGACGCGTTTCTGCGGCAGCTGGGCTACGCCCATACCGAGGAAACCGCCAACGAGGCCTACCGCCAGTTCCTGATCTGAGCGGGCGTGATCAACCCGGCGCGCAGCCGGGCTTGCGCGGCAGGGCCACGCCCGGCTGCAGGCGCAGCGCGGCGCGCCCCTGCGCCGCCTGCGTCAGCTGCAGCGTGGCGGCGCGCCAGGCCGGCACCTCATCGAAGGCCACGTCGGGCGCGGCCGAGGACTTGGACTGCGCGTCCGGCCTGTCGAACTGGATCGCGGGCAGGCGCAGGCAGAGGTCCTTGAAATCCAGGCGGGCCAGTTCGCGCCCGTCGCTCATGCGCACCGCGCGGAACGCCATCGGGGTGTCCACGAACTTGGTGATGGCCGGCACGATCTGCAGATAGCCGTCGGCGTCCTTGACCCGCTTGGTGGGTTCGATCTCGATTGCGTCCCTGGCTGGCGGCACGGCCAGGTAGGCCACGCCGTCCGCCACGTCCAGCAGCTTGCCCGGGCCCAGGTTCAGGGCGACAAGCGGCGCGTGGCGGATCATCACGGTTTCGTTCCAGGAGGTCTGGACGCGCGTCCAGCCGGGCAGGCGCGCATCCTCGAAGCGGGTGGCGGAGATGCGGTCGCGCTCGGGCTTGGCGGACAAAGCCAGGCGTTCGACCCGCAGCGCGCCGTTGGCCACACGCAGTTGCGCCAGCACGGTATTGGCGCTGGAACTGGTGAAGTAGGCCAGCACGGCGTCCGTCTCCAGCGCCTTGGCCGTGGACGCGCAGAAGAATGCGCGGGCCTCGATGCGCTGGCCGTCGGGATAGAGCAGGGCGCCGACGTCCTTGCCGCACAGCGGCTTGCCCTGATAGGTGATGGTGGTGGCGCGGGTGGTCTGCCGCTGGCCGGTGTTCCAGTCGTTGCGGCTGCCGGTGGCGGCTTCGACCACCAGGCCGTGGCTGTCGTAGACCACGGCCGCGCCCGCGGGCGCGGCCAGCATGCAAAGCAGAAATGCGAGGCTGCGTCGACGCGCCATAGTCGAACTCCCTGGTGTGGCTGGACGGGTCCATATATACCACCGCCGGGGAAAGCCTCTTACTGCGGGCCGAGCTTGCGGATCAAGGCGTCCAGCATTTCCAGTTCGTCGGCCCGTAGATCCGTCAAGGGCGCGCGCACCGGGCCCGCGTCGTGGCCTACCAGTTTGGCGCCGGCCTTGACGATGCTGACGGCATATCCCGGCACGCGGTTGCGGATATCGAGATAGGGCAGGAAGAAATCGTCCAGCAGGCGGTTGGTGGTTTCATGGTCGTCCGCGGCGATGGCGCGGTAGAACTCCATGGCCGTGCGCGGCACGAAATTGAACACCGCCGACGAATAGACCGGCACGCCCAAGGCGCGGTAGGCGGCGGCATAGACCTCGGCCGTGGGCAGGCCGCCCAGGTAGGAAAAGCGGTCGCCCAGCTTGCGGCGGATGCGCACCATGGCCTCGATGTCGCCCACGCCGTCCTTGAAACCGACCAGGTTGGGGCAACGTTCGGCCAACTGCGCCAGGCTGTCGGCCGACAGTCGCGACTGCGCGCGGTTGTAGACGATGACGCCGATATCCACCGACTTGCAGACCTGTTCGACGTGCGCGGCGATGCCTTGTTGCGAGGCTTCGGTCAGGTAGTGGGGCAGCAGCAGTATGCCCTTGGCGCCCAGGCGCTCGGCCTCTTGCGCATAGGCGATAGCCGTGCGGGTCGGGCCGCCCGCGCCAGCCAGGATGGGGACCTTGCCCGCGCAGGTCTGCACCGCGGTGCGGATCACGTCCGCGTATTCCTCTGGTGCCAGGGAAAAGAATTCCCCCGTGCCGCCGGCGGCGAACAAGGCGGTCGCGCCGTAGGGCGCCAGCCATTCGAGGCGCTGCGCATAGCCTCTGGCGTTGAAGTCGCCGTTCTGGTCGAAATCGGTGACGGGGAAAGACAGCAAGCCGTCCGAAACGATGTGCTTGAGTTCCTGCGGGGTGGTCATGTTGCGTTGATCCGTATGGGCGCCATCGAACGGCGGGAGTCGGCGGATGGCCGAGGTTTGGTAAGTCATCGTACAACATGAATTGCACCGAATCAAAGTGGTTTTCGCTTTAATAGAGGCAGATATAGGTGCATACCCGATGGCGGCACATTCTGCTTTTCAAGATTATTTTCATAGTTGTACGATGACATAGGCAAAACCAGATGCGGTTGGCGCAGGCCTGCGCGGCGGCCAGCCTGAACAGGCGGCTGCGACTGTCCGCAAGACAATTCCAGAGGAGACTTCATGAACCCGAGCAAGAGACAGTTCCTGGGCGGCGCCGCGGCGCTTTGCCTGTCGCCATGGCTGCCTGCATGGGCGCAGCCGGGCGACTGGCCCACGCGCGCGGTCCGCATCATCGTGCCTTACCCGCCCGGCGGCTCGTCGGACATCATCGCGCGCATCGTCGCGCCGCGCCTGGCCGACGCCTTGAAGCAGACCGTGGTGGTCGAGAACAAGCCTGGGGCCAACGGCAACCTGGGCGCCGGCCTGGTGGTGCAGGCCGCGCAGGAAGGCCATACCGTGCTGCTGTGCGACGTGGGGGCGCTGGCGATCAGCCCGTCGGTGTACACCAAGCTGTCCTTCGACCCTTCCACGGACCTGCGGGCCGTCGGCATGCTGGCCTATTCGCCGCACGTGCTGGCCGTGCATCCCGACGTGCCGGCCAAGACCGTGCCCGAGCTGGTCGCCTTGTCGAAGAAACAGCGCCTGAACTTCGCCGTGACGGCCATCGGCAGCGCGCCGCACCTGGCCGCGGTCGCCGTGCAGCAGGCCACGGGCGCGCAATGGGAATACGTGCCTTACAAGGGCGGTTCGCAGGCGGTGACGGACACCATGGGCGGGCAGACCCAGGTCATCATGAACGGCTTGCTGGCCACGCTGCCCCACATCAAGGCCGGCAAGCTGCGGCCGATCGCGATCTCCAAGCGCGAACGCATGCAGCTGGTGCCCGACATTCCCACCATCTCCGAGCAGGGCGTGGCCGGCTTCGAGTCCGGCACCTGGCAGGGGGTGATGGCGCCCGTGACCACGACCGATCCCGTCGCCACCCGCTTGTCGCAACTGCTGGCGCAGATCGTCAACCAGCCGGACGTGAAGGCGCAGTTGAACGAACAGGGCGCCGAAATCGTCACCCGCAATCCCGCCGAGCTGGCGCAGTTTTTCAATAGCGAACGCGCGCGCTGGGCCTCGGTGGTGAAAAGCGCAGACATCCGGCTGGATTGAGGCCGGGCCGCCTGGACAGGCCGCCCGCCGCGGGCGCACACTGGAGCCGTCCCGCGCCCGCCCAGGCCCCGGCGCGACGCGGGTCCGGGCCGCGGCGCCATGCCGCGCGCAACCGTGGTTCAGGGGCAGGGCATGCAGCCATGAAACTACTTTGGGCAGCCGCGCTGCTGGCGGCCTGTGGGGGCCCAGCCGCCGCGCAAGGCGGCGCAGCAGCCGTACCCCAGCCTCCGCCTTCGGCCCGCGTCATCCCCGATGCCTGCGTCGGCGCCTCATGCCCCAGGCTCGTCAATCCGGGCGCAGCCCAGGAACCCTGCCTGGGTACCGGCTGCGCCACTGCCGGCAGGCCGCCCGGCCCGCCCGCGCCGCCTTCCAGCGGACCCAGCCGCCAGCCGGGCTGGATGAGTCCGGCGCCATCCCATCTGCCGCCGATGCCGGCGCAGCGCGGCGTGCCCACGGGGCCACTGACGCCGGCGCCGCCGTTGCCGGTGCCTAGGTGATTGGCTGCCCGATCAACAGGCTCATGGAGGTGCCGACCGCGTTTCCGCCATCCGCATGTACGACCGATAAGGTTCCGCCCGAACCCTATCCTGCAGCAACTCTCGCAGGATGTCCTGCACGATCTTCACTGCCTGCGTCAGCGGCCGGTTCGATGCGGTGGCCAGCATCAGGCGCGTGGACAGGGCGGGGTTGACGATCCTGCGGGCGACCAACTGGCCGCTGTTCAACTCGCCCACCACCGCGGGCAGGGCCAGGACCGTGTGGGCCAGTCCGTTCAGCACGATTTCCTTCATCAGTTCCAGCGCGTCCATTTCGAACACGACGTTCAAGGGCGCGTCGGCCTGGGCCGCCGCCTGTTCCAGCGTGCGGCGCAGGCCGTGGCTGCGCGTGGGCAGCGCCAGCGGCAGGCCACCAAGCTGCGCGAAGTCGATGCAGGACTGGGCCCGCGCGGCGGGTGACAGATTCTGCGCGGGCGACACCAGGGCCAGGTCGAGTTCGGCCAGGGGATCGACCACCACATGCTGCGAGCGCCGCGCGTCGTGCAGCACGGCGATGTCGACGCGGGCGCTGGCCAGCCATTCGTGCACATAGCCGCTATAGCCCGTGATGACGTTCAACTGGATGCGCGGATGGCGCTTCCAGACTGCCGCCACCAGCGGCATGCCGACCATATGGGACAGTGTGGGCGTGAGGCCCAGCGTGACCTGGCCCGAGGGTGATTTCTGCTCGTCGTGGAATTCGGTCACGACCCGCGCCATTTGCGCCAGCAAGGGGCGCAGGCTGTCCAGCAGTTTCTCGCCTTCCGGCGTCAGTGAGACGCCGCGGCCATTGCGGTAAAGCAGGGCACAGCCGCATTCGTCTTCCAGCTTGCGGACCTGTCTGCCCAGCGCCGATTGCGCGATGCCCAGCACCGAGGCGGCCTTGGAGAAGCTGCCCGAGTCGGCCACGTGGATCAGGTTTTCGATCTTGCGTAGGTCCATCGCCATGTCTCGCCGCCAGCGCTTGCGGGCAGCCCCTTCTTGTGTGCGTTTTCTGTATATCTGATAGGCACAGTATGCCTACATGGCCTGCCGCCGGCCACCCTAGAATTCCTGCGTATACAGACCCGCGCCTGCGCGCTTGCCCTTTGGTTTCCGGCCATCCATGACATCTGCCTCCGAACTGAACACGTCTTCCCACGCTTTGCTCGGGGTCTTCGCCCGCAACGGCATCGACCGCGTCTTCCTGGTCCCCGGTGAAAGCTATCTGGGCGTGCTGGACGCCTTGCATGATTTCGCGGGCATCGATGTAGTGACCTGCAGGCACGAGGGGGGCGCAAGCTTCATGGCGTGCGCCGACGGCCGGCTGACGGGCCGCCCGGGCGTGGTCATGGTGTCGCGGGGGCCGGGGGCGGCGAACGCTGCCATCGGCGTGCATGCCGCGCAGCAGGACGGCGTGCCGCTGATCCTGCTGATCGGACAGGTGCCGCGCAAGGACTTGCGCAAGGAGGCTTTCCAGGAGATCGATTACCAGAAGATGTTCGGGTCCATCGCCAAATGGGTGCACGAGGTCGCCGCGCCCGAAGACCTGGCCCAGGCCGCCTGGAAGGCCCTGCGCGTGGCCGTCTCCGGTACGCCCGGGCCTGTCGTGCTGGTGGTGCCGGAGGACGTGCAGCAGGCCGTGACGCCGCAACCGGACTGGGTCGCCGAGCCGGCCAGTCCGGCGCAGCCGTCGCCCGCCACGCTGGATCGGCTGCAAGCCCTGCTGGACGCCGCCCACAAACCCCTCATCATCGCCGGCGGCGCATTCAATGCGCCGGGCGGCCGCGACGCCTTGCGCCTGTTGGCGCAACGGCACGGCATACCGGTGGCGGTATCGTTCCGTCAGCATGACATCTTCCCGAACACGCACCCGCTGTACGCGGGCGACCTGGATCTGGCGACGCAAACGGCCCAGGTCGCGGCCTTCGATTCCAGCGACCTGATCCTGGCCCTGGGCACGCGCCTGGGCGACATCACCACGCAGGGCTATACCTTTCCGCGCTACCCGAGGCCGTCGCAGACCCTGGTGCATTGCCATGCCGATGCGCACATCCTGAACCAGCATTTTTCGGCCGACGTGGGCATCATCGGCGATCCGGTGGCCACCGCGCAGGCATTGGCTGCCTTGCCGGCGACGGGCGGGGCGGCGCGCGCGGACTGGGCGGCGTCCTTGCGCACGATCCGCGAACGCGTTGCCGCCTGGCCCAGCCCCAAGGCGGACGACGGCGTGCCGTTCGTGTCCGTGGTCCGTGCCCTGGCCGAGCAGGCGCCGCCCGACCTCATGGTCTGCCTGGACGCGGGCACCTTCGCCGCGCCGGTGTACCGCCATTTCCCTTTCGTCTACCCGCAAAGGCTGATGGCTTCGCAGTCCGGCGCCATGGGCTACGGCACGCCGGCGGCGATCGCCTCGCAGCTGCGCAACCCCCACAGCAAGGTGGTGTGCATGGCGGGCGACGGCGGCTTCATGATGACGGGCAACGAGATGATGGCCGCGGCGGAGCGCGGGCTGCCGGTGTTCTTCATCGTCTCCAACAACCATAGCTATGGCTCCATCCGCCTGCATCAGGCGCGCACCTATCCCGGACGCTACGCAGGCACCAATCTCGCCAGCCCCGATTTCACGATGATGGCGCGCGCCTTCGGCATGCAGGCCGAGCATGTCACCCGCGCGGATCAGGTGGCCGCCGCCATCGCCCGAGGGCTGGCCTCGGCGGTTCCGTACTTCCTGGAGGTCAAGACCAGCCTCGCGGCGATCCTGCCGGAAGGCGCGGACAGCGCCGCCGGCATCGACCTCCTGGGGCGGGGCTAGCCGGGGGCTCAGTTGCGGTAGCCGGGATCCTTCCTGTCCATCAGGCGCAGCATGGCCGGCCATTCCAGCTCGCCGAAGGGGCGGCGGGTGGTCGGCTGGTACAGGTGCCAGGTCTTTTCGATGACCTCCGGCGGCGGCAGGCAGAGTTCGCGGTTGGCGGCCAGGGCGTCGACCTGCGCCTTGCAGGCCATCTCCAACCAATACAGGGTGTTGAATGCCTGCGCGATGCTCGGGCCCGCGGCGAGCAAGCCGTGGTTGCGCAGGATCATCGCCTCGGACTGGCCCAGGTCCGCCACCAGCCGCGCGCGTTCGTCCAGGTCGATGGCCACGCTCTCATAGTCGTGGTAGGGGATCTTGGCGAAGCGCATGGCGGTCTGGGTCAGCGGCAGCAAGCCGCATTGCAGCGCCGACACCGCCATGCCGGCCCGCGTGTGAGTATGGATGACGCACTGCACGTCGTGGCGCGCGCCGTGCACGGCGCTGTGGATGACGTAGCCGGCGGCGTTGATGCCGTACTCGCCGGGGTTGTCCAGGACGTTTCCGTCCAGGTCTATCTTGACCAGGCTGGATGCGGTAATTTCGTCGTACATCATGCCGTAAGGATTGATCAGCAGATGTCCCTCGGGCCCGGGTATGCGCGCAGTGATGTGGTTGTAGATGAGATCGCTCATGCCGAAGTGGGACACCAGCCGGTAGCAGGCGGCCAGTTGGATGCGGGTGTCGCGTTCCGCGGGACTCATGGCGGCGGTATGCATGGTTCGGATCTCCTGTTCAGTCGCTGGCTTTGACGTTGAAGTCGCGCACCACCTTGCCCCACGACTCGTACTCGGATTTCATCAGCGCGCCGAACTCGGCCGGCGTGGCGGTGGTGCGGACCTGGGCGCCCAGGTCCGCCAGCTTGTCGCGCACGGCCGGGTCCGCCAGCACGGCGTTGACCTCGGCGGCCAGCTTCTGCTGGATCTCGGGCGGGATGCCGGCGGGCGCGATCAGGCCCAGCCAGGCGCCCATGTCGAAACCGGGGTAGCCCTGTTCGGCTACGGTGGGCACGTCGGGCAGGCTGGCGACCCGCTCGGGAGTGCTGACGGCGATCGCCTTCAGGCGGTGGGCCTTCACCAGCGTCAGCGACGACACCATGGTGTCGAAGGTGGCGTAGGTCCGCCCGCCGACAATGTCGGTCTGCGCCTGGCTGCTGCCCTTGTAGGGCACATGGATCATGCTGGCGCCGGCCTTGGCCAGCAGCACCGAGGTCACCAGGTGGCTGGTGGTGCCCACGCCGGTGGTGGCGTAGGTGTACTGGTTAGGCTTGGCCTTTACGGCCTTGAGGAAGTCGCTCAGGTTGTTGGCCGGGTTGTCCGGACTGACGACGAACAGGTAGGGCAGCCAGGTCAGCAGGCCGATGGGCGCGAAATCCTTGCGCGCGTCGTAGTTCAGGTTGGGATAGACGTGCGGGTTGATGGCCTGCGGCGCGGACGCGCCGATCATGAGCGTATAGCCGTCGGGCTTGGCGCGCGCGCCCAGGCCGGCGGCGATGGACCCGCCCGCGCCGGGTTTGTTCTCGACGATGAACTGCTGGCCCAGGCGCTGCGCCAGGCGGTCGCCCACCATCCGGGCCACCGTGTCGGTGGCCGTGCCGGGCGGGAATCCCACCAGGATGGTGACGGGTTTGGAGGGATAGGGGGCTTGCGCCCAAGCCGGCCCGGCCGCGGCCCAGGCCGTGGCGGCCAGCATGGCGGCCAGCGCGGCTCGCCTTGTCGCATTGCGCATCGTAGTCTCCAGTCATTGTTCTGATGGCGGGAGAGCGCCTGCGCCTGCCCGCAACGGTGCCCTGGTGAGCAAGCCGTCGCCGGTCAAGGTCGCACAAGGGCCCACCGCCTTCAATGGCGCTGGCGGCCAAGCAGATAGCGCGAAATGGCAAGGATGGCGGACGCCGCGCGGGCGTCCGCCCGGGGGATCAGGCCGTCAGGCTGATCCAGGTGGTCTTCAGGTCGCTGTACTTGTCCAGCGCGTGCAGCGACTTGTCGCGGCCGAAACCGGATTGCTTGACGCCGCCGAAGGGCACGGTGATGTCGCCGTCGGCGTAGCAGTTGACCCACACCAGGCCCGCGCGCAGGCGGCGCGACAGGCGGTGGGCGCGCGACAGGTTGGCGGTCCAGAGTCCGGCGCCCAGGCCGTAGATCGAGTCGTTGGCCAGCCGCACCGCATCGTCCTCGGTGGCGAAACGCTGCGCGGCCAGCACCGGGCCGAAGATCTCTTCGCGCACCAGGCTATTGTCCTGGCCGGCGCAATCGAAGATGGTCGGCTCGATGTAGTAGCCGCCGGTGGCGCCAAGGGCCTGGCGGCCGCCCATGCGCAGGCGGGCGCCTTCGGCCGCGCCAGCTTCGATGCGGGCCAGCACGCCGCGCATCTGCCGTTCGTCGACCATGGCGCCCATGGCGGTGGCGGGGTCCAGCGGATCGCCCGGCTGCAGTGCGGCCGCGTAGTCCGCGACCTTGGCCATGAAGGCGTCGTAGATGCCGTCCTGCACGTACAGGCGCGAGCCCGCGATGCAGACTTCGCCCTGGTTGGAGAAGATGGCCAGCGCCGCGGCCTGGGCGGCGCGGTCCAGGTCGGGGCAGTCCTCGAACACGATGTGCGGCGACTTGCCGCCGCACTCCAGCCACACGCGCTTCAGGTTCGATTGTCCCGAATATTCCATGAAGCGCTTGCCGGTGGCGGTCGACCCGGTGAAGGCGATGCAGTCCACGTCGGGATGCAGGCCCAGCGCCTGGCCGGCCTGCGCGCCCAGGCCGGGCACCACGCTGAAGACGCCGGCGGGGATGCCGGCTTCCGCGGCCAGGGCCGCCAGCCGGATGGCCGACAGCGAGGCCTGTTCGGCCGGCTTGAGGATGACGCTGTTGCCGGCGGCCAGCGCCGGCGCGACCTTCCAGGCGGCCATCATCAAGGGGTAGTTCCACGGCACCACCGCCGCGACCACGCCCAGGGCTTCGCGCGTGATCGTGGCCAGCGCCTCGGGCCCGGTGGGAGCGATCTCGTCGTAGATCTTGTCGATGGCTTCGGCGTACCAGGCATAGCAGCGCGCGGTCTCCGGCACGTCGAAGGCGAGCGCGTCGCGGATGGGCTTGCCCATGTCCAGCGTTTCCAGCAGCGCGAGTTCCTCGCGGTGCGCCTCGATCAGCGCGGCCAGGCGCAGCAGATGCTGCTTGCGCTGGCGCGGCGCCAGGCCGCTCCAGACGCCGGCCTCGAAGGCGCGGCGGGCGGCCTGCACGGCGCGGTCCACGTCGGCGGGGCCGCAGGCAGCCACGTCCGCCAGCTTGCGTCCGTCTATCGGACTGGTGGCGGCGAACGTGGCGCCGTCGGCCGCGCCGCAGTAGGCGCCGTCGATGTAGGCCTGGCCGTTGAACTTGAGCGCGGCGGCGCGGCCGCGCCAGTAGGCGGCGTCCTGGGTCATGAGCGGACCTCCTGGGCGTTGGCGCGCGCCACCATGGCGTCGAGCAGCACGTTGCAGCCCGCTTCCAGGTCGGCGGGCTTGGCGTCCTCGATCTCGTTGTGGCTGACGCCGTCCTTGCACGGCACGAAGATCATGGCGGTGGGGGTGACGGCGGCCATGTAGACCGCGTCGTGGCCGGCGCCGGTGACGATGTCCATCGCGGCCAGGCCGCGGCGGGCAGCGCCGTCGCGCACCTTGCCGACCAGGTCCAGGTCGAACGGCGTGGGCGGGAAATACTGCACGTGCTTCACGTCCACCGCCACGTTGTGGCGCTGTGCGATTTCCGCGCAGATCTCGTGCCAGCGCTGGTCCATGCGGGTGAGCGTGGCTTCGTCCTCGTGGCGCAGGTCCGCCGTGAAGCGCACCTGGCCCGGTATGACATTGCGCGAGCCGGGGTGCGCGTGGATCTCGCCCACGGTGCCGCGGCCATGCGGCTGGTTGCCGTTGGCGATGTCCACCACCGCCTGCAGCAGGAAGCTGGCGGCATACAGCGCGTCGCGGCGGATCGGCATGGGAGTGGGGCCGGCATGCATTTCCATGCCCGTCACGGTCACGTCGTACCAGCGCAGGCCGAGCGATCCGGTCACCACGCCGACCACTTTTTCCTCGTGCTCCAGGATTGGCCCCTGCTCGATGTGGGCCTCGAAGTAGGCGCCCACCGGGCGGCCGCCCACGGGGTCCGCGCCGGCGTAGCCGATGGCGGCCAGTTCGTCGGCCACCGACTTGCCGTCGCGGTCGGTGGCGGTCAGCGCCACTTCCAGCGGAAACTTGCCGGCGAACACGCCCGAACCCATCATCACGGGCACGAAGCGCGAGCCTTCCTCGTTGGTCCAGATGGCCACTTCCAGCGGCGCCTCCGTGACCACGCCGTGGTCGTTCAGGCTGCGCATGACCTCCAGGCCCGCCAGCACGCCGTAGCAGCCGTCGAACTTGCCGCCGGTGGGCTGGGTGTCGATATGGCTGCCGGTCATGACCGGCGGCAGATCATTGTTGCGGCCGGCGCGGCGGGCGAAGATGTTGCCCACCTGGTCCACGCGCAGCGTCAGGCCGGCGTCGCGCATCCAGCCGGTGACCAGGTCGCGGCCCTGGCCGTCCAGCGCGGTCAGCGCCAGGCGGCAGTTGCCGCCCTTGGGCGTGGCGCCGATCTGCGCCAGGTCCATCAGCGACTGCCACAGCCGCTGTCCGTTGATCGAGATAGTCGTCGTCATGTTGGAATCCCTCTGTGTCAGTGGCGGGCGGCGGCATTGCGGGCCAGCGCGGCCTCGCGGATGCCCATCAGGGTTTCGCCCGGCGAAATGCCGTTGGCGTCGTAGCGGATTTCCAGCAGGGCCGGCATGTTTTCGCGTTCCGCAAAGGCCAGCGCGCGCTCGAAGGCGGGGCCGAAGCTGGCAGTGTCCTCCACGGCCTCGCCATAACCGCCGTAGCCGCGGATGATCTGGGTGAAGTCCGGGTTCTCGAAGGACAGGGCGATGGGGCGGGCCGGGAACTCGCGTTCCTGGTGCGCGCGGATGGTGCCCCAGATGCCGTTGTTGAATACCAGCACGACCACGCCCAGGCGGTATTGCAGGGCCACGCCCAGTTCCTGCATGTTCATCTGGAAGCAGCCGTCGCCGGCGTAGCAGACCACCGTGCGCTTGCGGTCTTCCAGCTTGGCCGAGATCGCCGCCGGCAGGCCGTAGCCCATGGAGCCAACCGTGGGGGTCAGGCTGGTGCCCGGTCCGGCATAGCGGCGGTAGCGGTGGGGATACAGCGCGTAGTTGCCTGCGCCCACGGTGATGCAGGCGTCGGCGGGGATATGCGCGTCGACGTAGGCGGCAGCCTGGTCCAAACTCATCGGCCCGGGCGAAGGCAGCGGCTTGAGGCTGTCGACCAGTTCCTGGTGCGCGGCGCGCACCGCCTCGCCGCGCGCCGTCTTGTGGCCGGGCATCAAGCCGGCCACGCTGGCGGCGAAGCTGGCCACGTCGGCCACGATGGCCTGGGTGGGCGAGAACACGCGGCCCAGTTCGGCGGCATCCGGATACACATGGATCAGTTGCTGGCGCGGCAGCGGGCTTTCGATGACGGTATAGCCTTCGGTGGTGGCTTCGCCCATGCGCGTGCCCACGGCCAGCACCAGGTCGGCGTCGCGCAGGCGCTGCCGCAGTTCCGGCGTCATGGCCCAGCCGACATGGCCAGCGGCATTGGGGTGGCGCTGGTCGAAACACTCCAGGCGGCGCCAGGCGGTGCCTACCGGCAGTTCGAAACGCTCGGCGAAACCGGCGATCTGGTCGATGGCCGTCTGGTGCCAGCCGTTGCCGCCCAACAGCAGGAAGGGGCGCTCAGCGGCGTCCAGCAATTGGGTCATGCGGGCCAGGTCGGCGGCGCCGGGATGGCTGTGCACGCGCGGGTAGCGCGGCAGGTCGGCCACGCGGGCGCGGCCCCACAGCGTGTCTTCGGGCAGGGCCAGCACCACGGGACCCGGCCGGCCGCTGGTGGCGACGGCGAAGGCACGCGAGATGTACTCGGGGATGCGGTCGGTGCGGTCGATCTGCGCCACCCACTTGGCCATCTGGCCGAACATGCGGCGGTAGTCGATCTCCTGGAAGGCTTCGCGCTCCATGAAGTCGTTGCCCACCTGGCCCACGAACAGGATCATCGGCGTGGAGTCCTGGAAGGCCGTATGCACGCCGATGCTGGCGTTGGTGGCGCCCGGGCCGCGCGTGACGAAGCAGATGCCGGGCTCGCCGGTCAGCTTGCCATAGGCCTCGGCCATGTAGGCCGCGCCGCTTTCCTGGCGGCAGACGATGGCCTCGATGGCATCGGTGTGGTCGTTCAGCGCGTCGATGCAGGGCAGATAGCTTTCGCCGGGGATCATGAACACGCGGCGCGCGCCATGGATGCGCAGCTGCTGCATCAGGATCTGACCGCCATTGCGTTCGGGAATTGCTGCTGACGTCATGCGGAGTCTCCTTGTTGCGGGACGGCCTGCGCGCGGCGCTCGGCGGCCCATCGTTCGAATTGGTGATGGCGCGCCAACAGGCGGCGCGCGGTGTTGTAGACAGGCGGATCGATGCGCTCGGCGTCGTGGCGGCCGGCGCGCTGGGCTTCATAGCGGGCGACGCAATCATGCGCGGCCGCGACTTCGTCCGGGGCGGGCGTGAACACGGCGTGGATCAGCTTGACCTGGTCGGCCACGGTGGCGCACTTGGACTTCAGCCCCAGGCGGCGGGCCCAGCGCACGTCGGCTTCCAGCGCCGGCATGTCGCGGTAGTTGAAGGGGCAGTCGATGGGCAGGCAGCCTGCCGCCGTGCAGTCCAGCAGGAAGCGGGCGCGCAGGTGATGCAGTTCGATGCCGTCCTTGCCGCGTTCGGCGCCCAGGCTGGCGGTCAGGTCTTCGGCTGCCAGCAGGCAGGCGGAGACGCGCGGGCTGGCGGTCAGGATGTCATAGGCGCGGTGCACGCCCAGCGCGGACTCCAGCGTGGGCACGATCTCGGTGCTGCCGGCGGGCAGGCCCAGTTCGGTTTCCAGCGCGGTGATCGCCTGGTCCAGCGCGGCGATCTGCGCGGCGCTTTCGGCGTGCGGCAGGAAAACCGCGTCCGGCGCGCCCGGCATGACGCCGCGCAGGTCCGCCAGGCCGTCGTCTTCAAGCTTGTTGATGCGAACCGCGGCCACCACGCCCTGGGCGCGGCAGCGGGCGAACAGCTCGACGATGATGGGGCGCGCGGCCGGACGATCCGCCGCAGCGGTGAATTCTTCCAGGTCCGCGACCAGCGCATCGGCGCCGCTGGCCAGGCCGTCGGCCTGCGCGGCCGGGTCCAGGCCGGGCACGAACATCCAGCTGCGGCGCAGGAAGGGGGGGCGGCGGGAGGGAGCGATAGGGGTCATTGCACATGCCTCGGCAGGAACAGCACCAGTTCGGGTACGAAGGTCAGCAGCAGCATGACCGCGGTCATGGCCAGCATCATCCAGGACAGCGGGCGCAGCGTCTGCATCATGTTGATGCCGCCGATCTTGCACGCGGCCATCAGGTCGACCCCGACGGGCGGCGTGTTCGCGCCGATGGCCATGTTGATAGACAGCAGGATGCCGAAGTGCACCGGGTCGATGTTGTAGTGCGCCAGCACCGGCATCACGACCGGGGCCACGATGATGATGACCGGGATCGCTTCCATGAAGGTACCCAGGAGCAGCAGCACCACGGTCAGCACCAGCAGCACGGCGGTCTTGCTGTCGGTCCATTCGACCAGCAGCGTGGACAGCGCCTGCGGCACCTGCTCGGCCACCAGCACCCAGGCGAACAGGCCTGACGCGCCGATGATGAGCAGGATGGAGGCGCTGCTTTCGCCGGTGGACTTCAGGTTGTCCCACAGCGATTTCAGGCTCAGCGTGCGGTACCAGAAAAAGCCGATCAGCAAGGCGTAGATGATGGCGCTGGAGGCGGCCTCGGTGGCGGTGAAGATGCCGAAGCGGATGCCGCCGATGATCAGCACCGGCACCATCAGCGCCGGCAGCGCGTCGACGGCGGCGGCGCGCAGTTCCGGCCAGCTGAACGGCTGGCCGCCGGCCCAGTTGTGCTTGCGCGATTGCCAGATGGCCACGCCGATCAGCGACAGCCCCAGCAGGATGCCGGGGATGATGCCGGCCACGAACAGCTTGCCGACCGAGGTATCGGTGATGGTGCCGTAGACGATCAGCACGATGCTGGGCGGGATGATGGTGGACGTGGCGCCCGCGCTGCCCACCAGCGCGCAGGAAAAGCCCTTGTCGTAACCGCTGCGCGCCATGGCGGGCAACAGCAGGCTGCCGATGGCGACCACGTCGGCCACGCCCGAGCCGGACAGCGCGCCGAACATCAGGCAGGCCAGCACGGCCACCACGGCCAGGCCGCCCTTGATGTCGCCGACGATGGCGGCGCACAGGCGCACGATGCGCTGGGTCAGGCCGGCGCCGTTCATCAGTTGAGCAGCCAGGATGAAGAGCGGAATCGCCAGCAGCGTGAAGCTGTCCAGCCCCACCACGTACTGCTGCGCCGCCACCATCATGGGCGCGGAATCGAAGACCGCCAGATAGGCCAGGCAGGACAGCACCAGGCCGAAAGCGATGGGCATGTCGATCAGCACCGTGATCGTGAACACGCCCATCAGGAAGAGGGCACCCGTAGACATCTTGTTAATCCTTTGCGGCGGCGGGAGCGGGAGAGAACAGCTGCGCCAGGTGCACCACGATGGTGATGGCGCAGGCGATGGGCAGCGCCAGGTAGACGGTGCCGGCGGAAACGTCCAGGGCGGGCAGGGTCTGGTCCATGGTCAGCTCGGCCAGCTGCCAGCCGGCGTAGCCCAGCGCCGCCAGGCCGACGATGATGAGCGCCTGGTTGATGCGTTCGAAAACGTTCAGGACCCGGGGGTTGCGCACCACGAAGGGCAGCAGCCCCGCCATCAGGTGCGAACGCTCGAAGCTGCAGGTGACCCCGCCGATGAAGGCCGACCACACCAGCACCAGCCGCGGCAGTTCCTCGGCCCAGTGCGGCGTGGTGTGGGTGACGAAGCGGGCGAACACCACATAGGAGATCAGGATCGCCAGCAAGGCCACCGCCAGGGCGGCGAAGGCCTTGCTGATGCCCGACAGGATCGCGGACAGTCGGTTGAGCATTACTTGGCCTCGCGGTACTTCTGCACCAGCGCCATCAGCTCAGGGCCGTAGGTGACCGAGTAGGTCTTCCACACCGGCGCGACCGCGGCGGCGAAGGCGGGCTTGTCGACCTCGTTGACCTGCATGCCCTTGTCCTTCAGCTGGGCGATGAACTGCTGGTCGCCGTCGGTGATCATCTGCCGCTGGGCGTCGCGCCACTTGTCGGCGGCCGCCTGCACGATCTTCTTGTCGTCGGCCGAAATGCGGTTCCACACCGGCTTGGAGATGATCAGGTTGGCCGGGCCCCAGACGTGGCCGGTCAGCGACAGGTACTTCTGCACTTCGAAGAAGGACGAGGTGTAGATGATGGACAGCGGGTTCTCCTGGGCGTCGAACACCTTCTGCTGCAGGGCCGAATACAGTTCGCCGAAGGCCAGCGGCGCGGGATTGGCGCCCAGCGCGGTAAAGGTGTCCAGGCGCATCTTGTCGGGCGTGACGCGGGTCTTCAGGCCGGCCAGGTCGGCGGGCTTGGCCACCGCGCCGCGGTTGTTGGTGACGTGGCGAAAGCCGTTTTCCCACCACGAGATGATGGTCAGGTTCTTCTTGTCGGCCAGCTTGGCCAGGGCCTCGCCCAGCTCGCCGTCGAAGGCCTTGTAGGCCTGTTGCGAGGAGGACCAGGTGTAGGGCAGTTCGACCACGCCGAACTTGGGTTCGATGGGCTGTAGCGAGCCCGAGCCGATGATGGCCGCGCCCTGGCTGCCGATCTGCAGGCCTTCCAGCATGGTCTTTTCATTGCCCAGCTGGCCGCTGGGGAACAGCACGAAATTGACGCGGCCGGCGGTCTTTTCCTTGACCTCGGCGGCAAAGCCTTCGGCGGCCTTGTTCCAGCTGTGGCTGGGCGCCAGCACGTGGCCGAGCTTGATGTCCAGGGCGTGGGCCGACAGCGGCGCCAGGCCGGCGAGGGCGAGCAGGGCGGCGGCCAGCAGGGCCGGTTTCTTTTGAGGAGCAAGGGTCATGGCGGAACTCCGGGAACAGGGTGGGATGGGTGGGGTCAGTAGGATTGGGCGCGCATCGAGGCGGGCCGTCCGGGCAGGGCGATGCGGGTGCCGGTGTCGCTCAGGCCGTGGTCGCCCACTGCCAGGACCTGCATCTCGGCATCCAGGAAATTGCCGACGTAGAGGTAGCGGCTGTCGGGGCTGAAGGCCAGGCCCTCGGGCAGCGCGCCGACCTCGATGGCGCCGGCGCG
This sequence comes from Achromobacter sp., assembly GCA_032153965.1. Classification (GTDB taxonomy): domain Bacteria; phylum Pseudomonadota; class Gammaproteobacteria; order Burkholderiales; family Burkholderiaceae_B; genus Achromobacter. The sequence goes on from JALDYL010000002.1 coordinate 39,103, forward strand.
GGTCACGGACTGGCCGTCGATGCGCAGCAATACGATCTGTCCGCGCGGATGGTGGAACCAGGCGCTGGACGGGTTGTTCGAACCTTGGACGATGGCGACCGCCGCATGGCGGCCGTCGGGGCTGATGGCGATGCCTTCCGGGCCGTCCTCGACCATGATGCGGTCGATCACGCGCGGCGGATCGGCGCGCAGGTCCACCACGCTGACCGAATCCGCGTGGCCGTCCGATGCGGTCGGGCTGCCCATGTCCACCACCAGCGCCAGCGCGCCGTCGGGCGACACCACCAGGTTGAATGGCACGAGGCCCGTGGTCAGGTCTTCGGCGGGATCGTGCGTCACCCGCGGCTGCGCGCCGCTTTCGTCGATATGCAGCACGCCCAGGCGGTGCGTGTCGGTCTTGACCACGAAGGCGCGGCGACCGTCGGCGGCAAAGGACACGGCCACGACGGCGGTGCCCACGTCCACTTCGCCGCAGACCTCGGCGCGCTTGCCGGCGATGCGCAGCACCGACACGGAGCGGCCGGCCTTGTTGGCCACCAGGGCCAGCGTGCCGGCGCGGTTGATGGACAGGCCCGAGGGCTGCAGCCCGACCTCCAACCGCTGCACGATGGCGGGCGGGCAGGCTTGCAGGTCGATCACATACAGGCCGCGTCCGGGCTCGGGCTGCCAGCCGTTGCCGTCGGCGCGCGCGCGCCAGTCCATGGAATCCGCGATCAGGCCCAGGCGCTGGTCCGGCGTGACCGCCAGATTGACGGGCGGGCCGAACAGCGAGTTGGGCAGCGCCAAGGCGGCGACGAGTTCGGGCGCGGCGGGGTTGGCGCCGGCGTCATAGATGCAGAGGCTGTCGTTGCCCGGCGCCAGGAAACGGATCTGGCCGTCGTCCCAGGTGACTTTCTGATCGTTGCCGATCAGCAGCAGGTGGCGTGCGCCTTGCGGGTTCATGCCGCGAGCTCCTGCGCCTGCGGCACCGCCAGGGTGGCGCCGATGAGCTGCCGCGTGTACGGGTGGACCGGTTCGAAATACACCTGGCTGGCGGGGCCGCGCTCGACCACGCGGCCGCCTTGCAGCACCACGATCTCGTCGGCGATGTGCTGCACCACGGCCAGGTTGTGGCTGATGAAGAGATAGCCCAGGCCGCGTTCGCGCTGCAGCTCCATCAAGAGGTTCAGGATCTGCGCCTGCACCGACACGTCCAGCGCGGAAGTTGGCTCGTCGCAGATCAGCAGCTGCGGCTCCAGCATCAGCGCGCGGGCGATGGCCACGCGCTGGCGCTGGCCGCCAGACAGCTCGCGCGGATAGCGCGCAGCGAAAGCCGGCACCAGGCCCACGGCGTCCATCATGCGGCGCACCGAGGCGGCCTGAGATGCCGCATTGCCGATGCCATGCGTGCGCAGCGGCGCGGTCAGGATCTCGTTGATGGTGCGGCGCGGATTGAGCGAGGAATACGGATCCTGGAACACCATCTGGATGCGGCGGGCGCGGGCGCGCGCCGGCATCGCGGCCAGCGGCTTGCCGTCCAGCAGCGCCTGGCCTTGCGTGGGCGCCAACAGGCCCAGCATCAGCTTGGCGATGGTGGACTTGCCGCTGCCGGATTCGCCCACCAGGCCGATGGTCTGGCCCGCAGGCACGTGCAGGTCGATGTCATGCAGGATGCGCGGCGCGGGCCGGCGCGAGAACAGGCCGGCGCGGCCGTACTGGAAGCACAGCGCGTTCAGGCTGATGCTGGCGGATGTGGCGTTCGGGCTGCTCATGCCGTGGCTCCTGGGCGCAAGGCGCCGGGTTTGATGCACAGGCAGCGGTGTCCGCCCTGCACGCGGGCGGGAAAGGGCTGGGCGCAGCGGGCTTCCGCTGCCGGGCAGCGCTCGCGGAAAGCGCAGCCGCGGATGGCGGTGTCCAGCGAGGGCACGGCGCCCGCGATGGTGGGCAGGTCGGCGCGCGGCGCGGTGCGTCCGGGCTGGGGAATGCAGTTCAGCAGCATCGCGGTATAGGGATGGCTGGGTTGTTCCAGCACTTCGCGCACGCTGCCGCCTTCGACGATGTCGCCCGCGTACATGACGATGACGTGGTCGGCGATGCGCGCCACCAGGCCCATGTCGTGCGAGATGAACACCATCCCCAGGCCGAATTCCGCCTGGATGTCGCGCAACAGGTCCAGCAGTTCGGCCTGCACGGTCACGTCCAGCGCGGTGGTGGGCTCGTCGGCGATCAGCAGTTCGGGGCCGCACATCAGCGCCATGGCGATCATGACGCGCTGGCGCAGCCCGCCCGACAGCTCGAAGGGATACTGCCGCATGCGTTCTTCCGGATTGGCGATGCCGACGCGGCGCAGCAGGTATTCGGCGCGTTCCTCGGCCGCGCGGCGGCTGACGCGCTTGTGCCGGCGCAGCACGTCCACCAGCTGGGTGCCGATGGGGAACACCGGGTTCAACGAAGTCATCGGATCCTGGAAGATCATGGCGATGCGCGCACCGCGTAGCTGCGCGAGTTCGGCGGGCGTGAGTGTGCTCAAGTCCTGGCCCGCAAATTCCAGCTTGGCGACGCGGCGGCGTGCGGCCGCTGGCAGCAGGTCCAGCAGCGCCAGCGCGGTCAGCGACTTGCCGCAGCCCGATTCGCCTACGATGCACAGCGTCTTGCCTCGCTCCAGGCTGAAGTCCACCGCGCGCACCACGTGCTTGACGTGGGTGGGCGTCTGGATGTCGATGTGCAGGTCCTGGACCCGCAGCAAGGGATGGCTGGTGTCGGTCATGGGATCAGCCCTTCTTCATTTGGACGGCGCGCAGCGATTCGCCGGCGCGGTTCACGCACAGCACCAGCACGAACAGCACCACGCTGGGGATCACCACCAGCGAGGGCTGGAACAGCATGTTTTCCTTGCCTTCGGCGATCATCAGGCCCAGCGACGGCATCGGCGCCGGCACGCCCAGGCCCAGGAACGACAGGGAGGCCTCCAGCGTGATCGCCATGGCGGCGTCCACGGTGCCGATGATCAGCAGGTTGCCCACCAGGTTGGGCAGGATGTCGCGCCAGATGATCTGCAGGTGGGTACAGCCCTGCAGGCGCGATGCCGTGACGAATTCGGCGTTGCGCAGGCCCGCCGCCATGGTGCGGGCCACCAGCGCGTAGCGTTCCCACAGCAGCAGGCCCAGCACCAGCACCACCACGGTGAGCGAGGCGCCGACCACCGACACCACCGCCAGCGCCACCAGGATGATGGGCAGCGCCAGGCGCGCGGTGATCAGGAAGGACACGGCGCGGTCCACCGCGCCGCCGAAGTAGCCGGCAGCCACGCCCAGCGTGGTGCCGATCAGCCCGCCCATCAGCGCGACCGACAGGCCGATCAGCGCCGACACGCGCACGCCGTACAGCGCGCGCGCCAGCACGTCGCGGCCCAGCTGGTCGGTGCCCAGGATGTGGTTCCAGCTGCCGTCTTCGGCCCAGACGGGTTCCTGCAGCCGCGCCAGCAGGTCCTGCGTGTACGGGTCATGCGGGATCAGATAGGGACCGAGCAGGCCGGCCAGCACCAGCAGCGCCAGCATGGCCAGGCCGAAGCCGCGGCCCAGGCGCGCCGCGCGTGCGCCGCGCGAGCGGGCGGGAAAGGGGGAGGCGATGACGCTGCTCATGAGGAAACTCGCACGCGGGGGTCGAGCCAACCGTTGATCAGGTCGGCGACCAGGGTCAGGACGATGTAGATCAGGGCGAAGATCAGGATCAGCGCCTGCATCGTGGGAAAGTCGCCGCGCAGGATCGAGGTCCAGGCCAGGAGGCCCGCGCCGTTGATGGCGAACACGGTCTCGATCACGACCGAGCCGGCCAGCAGCGTGCCCATCTGGGCCGCGGCCAGCGACACCAGCGGCCGCAGCGCGTTGCGCAGCGCGTACTTGAGCACCACGCTGGCGCCGCCCAGGCCCATGGCGCGCGCGGTGCGGATGTAGTCGGTGGCCAGCACGGTTTCCATTTCGGACTTCATCAGGCGCAGCATCGCCGGCATGGCGAACAGGCCCAGCGCGGTGACCGGCATCACGTAGTGCTTCCAGCTGTCAAAGCCCGAGGCCGGCAGCCATTGGTTGCGCACGCTGAAGAGGATGATGAGCAGGAAGGCCAGGCAGAACGGCGGCATGGCCTGGGCGCAGGCCGACAGCAGCATGGTGGCGCGGTCGATCAGCGAGCCGCGGCGCAGCCCGGCCAGCACGCCCAGCGGAATCGCCAGCAGCAGCGCGAACAGCATGGCGGCCAGGCCCAGCTTGGCGGTGGCGGGAAAATGCTGGGTCAGCAGTTCGGCCACCGGGCGGCTGAAGTACAGGCTGTCGCCGAAGTCGCCGCGGGCGACGCCGCCCAGCCAGCGGCCGTACTGCACCAGGATGGGGTCGTTGAAGCCGTGCAGCTGCGCCAGCCGGGCCGCGTCGGCGGCGCTGCCTTCGCCGGCCAGGCGCGCCGCCGGATTGCCGGAGGCGAACACCAGCGAGAAGCTGATCAGCGAGACGAACACCACCAGCAGCGCGGACACCACCAGGCGGCGAAACAGGAATGCAATCATGGGGCTTACCTATGACGGAGTGCGCCGGAGAGGCCGCCGTTCCCGCCCGGGCCGGGCGTGGGAACGGGGCCGTGCCGGCGAGGCCGGTCAGTTCCAGCGGGCCTTGTAGAAACGCGGGAACTCGTCGCCGTCGACCGAGAAATTCAGGTCCTTGGCCTGCACGGCGTTGAGCGAGTGGTTCCACAGCGGCACCCAGTAGGCCTGGTCGGCCACGATCTTCTGGGCGGCGGCGTAGTTCTTGGCGCGCAGCTCACGGTCCACGGAGGTATCGGCGGTTTCCAGGTACTTGATGACTTCCGGATTGCGCGCCTGGTCGTCCGGGCCGCCGCGGAAGAAGTTGCTGGTCGAGAGCGCGGCGTCGGCGATGCCGTAGGAGCCCCAGTTGGACGACAGCATGGCGATCTTGCCTTCGCGCCAGTTGGTCATGGCGGTGCCGTACTGCTGCTCGACCAGGTTCAGCTTGATGCCGGCCTGCGCCATCTGCGCGGCGGCGGCGTCCAGGATGGCGCGCGGCGGCGCCGAGATCACCAGGTCCAGGGTCACGCCGTTGGGGTAGCCGGCCTGGGCCAGCAACTGCTTGGCGCGGGCGGGGTCGAACTTGTAGGTCTGCACGTCGGCGGCGCAGCCGAATTGCGCCGGGTTGCAGGCCGCGTTGATCACCTTGGACGCGCCGCCGACCAATGCCTTGCGGATGGCTTCGCGGTCGATGGCGTAGTTGATGGCCTGGCGCACTTCCTGCTTGGCCAGCGGCGACTTGCCGTCGTCCGCTCGCGGGTTCAGCGAGATGTAGCTGATGCGCATGATGCTGCTGCTCTTGACCGTGACGGCCGGCTGCTTTTCCATGCGCTTGGCCACGTCCGGCGGCACGCGCCAGATCCAGTCCAGGCCGCCCGACAGCAGCTCGGCGTATTGCGTGTTGGCGTCCGGCAGCACCCGCACGACCAGCTTCTTGACGGCCGGCTTGGGGCCGAAGTAGTCCTCGTTGCGTTCGTAGACGTAGCGGCTGCCGGGCTGGCTTTCCACCAGGCGGTAGGGGCCGGTGCCGATGGGCTTGGCGCCCATGTCGGACTGGTTGGCCTCGTAGTATTTGCGCGGATAGATCGGCAGGTTCTCGGACAGCATCTCCAGCGCCAGCGGGTAGGGCGTCTTCATCTTGATGCGGACCGTGTCGTCGGACGCCTTTTCAGCCTTGGCAATCCAGGCGACCTGGTTCTGGAAGCGAGCCTTGTAGGCGTCAGACGACACCAGGTTCAGCGTGTACAGCACATCGTCGATGGTCAGCAACGTGCCGTCATGGAACTTTACGTCCTTGCGGATCGGCAGCTCGATGGTGGTGTCGTCCACGAACTTGTAGCCAGTGGCGATGGCCGGGCCGAACTCGCCGGTGTCCTGGTTTTTCTGCAGCAGCCCCGAGAACACCATGCGCGCCAGCGCCAGGCCGGGACGGTCCGATTCCTTGTAGGCGTCCAGCGTGGCGGGCGCTGCGTCGAAGGCGATGTTGAGGGAGTTGTCAGCCTTGTTGGCCTGGGCGGCATGGGCGCCAAGCGCCAATAGCGCCGCGCTCAAAAGCTTCACGGTACGGGTCAGCTGCATGTTTTCACCTTGATGTGTTTTAGGTATGGGACTTACGGGTACTGCGGGTGCTGCGGAACTGCTGTTTGCGTATCGACGGGCAAGCCGCTCCCCTTGCCGCAGGCGGCGCGTTTTGCGCTGGCGGTGCTTGCTGCTTCGGTAAGGGGAGGGGCCTGGGCGTCAGGCCGGGGTTCAGGCGTTCATCAAATCATCGGATCCCAGCGCTGCCGAAGTCTTCCCGCAGGCGGGCCAGGATGCCGACCAGGTGGTCGTGCATGGCGTGGCGCGCGCGGATGGGATCGCGGTCGGAAATGGCCGCGAGGATGCGTTCGTGTTCCTGCTGGGCTTCGCTCCACACCTTGGTGGTCACGAAGTGTTCTTCAAGACGGTTGAAGACCGGGCTGAGCGTGCTCAGGTGCCAGATGTGGGAAATTGCCGCGGCCAGCGCCGCGTTGCCGCAGGCCGCGCCGATCGCGCTGTGGAAGGCGCGGTCGTGAACGCTGGGCGATTCGGTCAGGGACATGCCGTCGTGCGCCGCGCGGATCGCCGCGATCTGGGCGGGCGAGGCCTTCTGCGCCGCCAGGGCCGCGCACTCGGGTTCCAGCAGCAAACGGGTTTCCAGCAGGTCGAAGGGGCCGATGTCGGTGGCTTCGACGCCGTTGGCGGCAAGCGGCGCCTGCTGCGGCGACTGGTACTGGCCGTCTTCGCGCGCCGGATTGACGAACACGCCCGTGCCCACGCGGACCTCGACATAGCCTTCGATTTCCAGCGCGATCAGCGCTTCGCGCACCGAGGCGCGGCTGACCTGCAACTGTTCGGCCAGCTCGCGCTCGGCCGGCAGCCGCCCGCCCGCAGGGAAGTCGCCCGCCTTGATGCGCGTGGCGATCTGGTCGGCAATCATGCGGTAGAGGCGGGTGGAGGCTACGGCCTGGAGAGAGGTCATTGTTGCGGTCGGGTGGATGATCGGGAGGTAGAGGGTAATGGGTCTGCCCGGGCTTGTCTTGCAATACACCCCCGGCGTGGCTGGGAAGTGTCTGGATATCTGGTGGCCCAGTGGTCAGGCCACTGGACGAAATGTACCGGAGGCAATCCGGCTTGTGAACCGGGCTTTTCCATTTCTAGGGAAAACCACTAGCGCCGCTTTTGCCTGCGGCGGTGGCTTGCGGCCGGCGTCCACGGCGGGACGCCGGCCATGCTTGAAGTCAGGCTGACGCCAGCCCGCCGAAGAAGCGCGAGGCGTTCGATTCCAGGCCCTCGATGTAATAGCCGCCTTCCTGCACGATCAGGGTCGGCAGTTTCAGGCCGCCGACTTCCCGGCCCAGGCGTTCGAAGCCGTTCTCGCTGACGGCGACCATGGCCTGCGGGTCCTTCTCGAAGATGTCGAAGCCCAGCGACAGCACCAGGGCGTCGGGCTGGAACAGTTCGATGGCGCGGCGCGCCTCTCCCAGCTTGTCGAAGAACACCGATTCCGGTGAACCATGCGGCATGGGCAGGTTGATGTTGTAGCCATAGCCCGCGCCGGCGCCGCGTTCGTCGGCATAGCCGGCGACCACGGGATAGAAGTTCTCGGGGTCGCCGTGGATGGACACGTACAGCACGTCGCTGCGCTCGTAGAAGATTTCCTGGATGCCCTGGCCGTGATGCATGTCGGTGTCCAGGATCGCCACGCGCGGAAAGCGCGCGGTCAGGCGCTGGGCGGCGATGGCGGCATTGTTCAGGTAGCAGAAGCCGCCGGCCGCGTCGCGCCGGGCGTGGTGGCCGGGCGGACGGCAGATGGCGTAGGCGTGGCGCTCGCCCGCCAGCAGCGCGTCGGCCCCGGCGATGGCGCATTGCGCCGACCAGTAGGCCGAGTGCCAGGTGTGCTGGCCGACCGGGCAACTGCCGTCGGCCAGGTAGCGCGCGGCCTGGGCCAGCACGCCGCGCAAGGCGTTGGGTTCCCGCACGAAGACATTGGAGACGACTTCGTCGCCCCAATCGTCGGGCAGTTGTTTCCAGGCGGCGTGCGCCCCTTGCAGGAAACGCAGGTAGTCCAGCGTGTGGACCGCCGAAATCGCGCCGGCGCCTTGGTCGGGCGGCGGCTGTACGTCAAAGCCCAGCTTGCGCGCGGCCTCTGCCAACGCGTCCAGGCGCGAGGGCACTTCCTGTGGCGTGCGCATCTTGCCGCGCGAGAAATAGGTCTGCGGATGGTGCAGTTTCTGGTCGTCGTGGAAGTATGCCTTCATGCGGGATGACACCTGGTTATGGGTTGACGCCGCGCCGGCCGGGCGGTGGTCCTGGGCTGGCGGCCAAGACGACGTTATACGTGGACGCGCCCCGAAGGACAATCGGCAACACCCAGGATTCAGCGCAGGGCCGCGCGCGCGGCGGTCTCCAGGCTGGGCAGCCGTTCCTCGAGCTTTTGGCGGTCCTGCACCACGGCGTACTGCCCCATCTGCATGCAGAGGTCGGCTACGGCGGTCTTGCCTATCATGGAGAAAGCGCCCCGGATCGAATGGCATTGCTCGCGCACGCTTTTGAAGTCCGCGCGCGTCAGCGCTTCGCGGATCGCCGCCAACGACGCGCCCAGGCTGGAGTCCAGCGCGGCCAGCACCGCGGGTTCCGGCGGCAGCGTCGCCGGGTCGGTGAACGCAAGGGATTCATCGCCAAGCCGGGCTTGCGGAATGTGCTCGCGTATCGTGCGTTGCAGCGCCCGTAGCGACAAGGGCTTGAGCAATATCGCGTCAAAGTCCGCGGCGCTGCTGTGCAGCTCGTCGGGTTCCACGTGCGCCGTGACCGCCACCACAGGGAGCGCGGGGCCGCGCGCCCGCAGGAACTGAGCCAGGGCGTAGCCGTTGATCTCTGGCATGGAGATATCCGTCAGCACCATGTCGTAGCGGCGCATTCTTACCCAGCGCATGGCGGCGGCCGCGCCCTCGGCGGCGTCGGCGGCTATGCCCAGGGCGGCGAGCTGGTCCAGGATCAGTTCGCGGTTGGCAGGATGGTCGTCGACCACCAGCACGCGGACATCGCGGGCCAGCCCGCAAGACCCGGCCGCGGCGTGGGGGCCGACCGGGCCGGCGGGCAGCGGCGCCGCGCCAACCGTTGGCGGGCACGCTTCCAGCGGCAACGCCACGCTGAAGACGCTGCCTCTGCCGCAGGAGCTGGCGACCGACAGTGTTCCGTCCATCATTTCAGCCAGTTTTTTGCTGATCGGCAATCCCAGTCCGGTGCCGCCGTAGCGGCGGCTTATGGAACGGTCGGGCTGTGCGTACAGGGTGAACACCTGGGCCGCCTGCTCGGGCGTCATGCCTATGCCGGTGTCGCGAACGCGTAGCTGTACGCCGGTCCCGCCGGCCAGGCCCCGGCCGGGCGTCGCGGTGATTTCGACTTCGCCGGCATCGGTGAACTTGACCGCGTTGCCCACCAGGTTCATCAGGACCTGGCGTATCCGGGTCGGGTCGCCGGCATAAAACTGCGCGAGTTCGGCGTTGGGTCTGAACGACAGCCGCAATCCCTTGGCGCGGGCCGCGGGTTCGAACATGGCGACGACCTGGGCGACGACCTGCGCCAGATCGAACGGTATGCGCTCGATCGTCATCTGCCCGGACTCCATCCGCGACACGTCCAGGATGTCATTGATCAGATCGACCAGGGCGCGCGAGGCCTCGCGCACGGTGCGCAAGCGCCCGCCCTGGCCCACGGCAGGATCCCGGTCCAGCAGTTCCAGATGGCCCAGGACCAGGTTCAGCGGCGTGCGAATTTCATGGCTCATGGTCGCGAGGAATACGGACTTGGCCCGGGCCGCGTCGATGGCGGCGATCCTGGCGTCCTCGCGCCGCTTCTCGATATCCTTGCGCGCCGTGGCGTCCGAGAAGCTGCACAGCAGCACGTCGTCGCCGTGGTAGCGCGTCTTGACGATATTGACCAGCAGCTCGCACTCGCGGCCGTCGTCCAGCTTCAGGGTGACTTCGCGGTCGCGCTGGACCCACGCGTCGCGGTCGCCGCGGACGTGGCAGTCCCGCAGCAGGCCATGCAGCGATACGCCGGCCGCGGCCCGCGCGGCGTAGCGCTCCATCATCGCGTTCTGCAGCAGCGCTTGACCGCTCGCGCACGACACCAGACCCACGCCGAACTGCGCCGACGCAATGATGGAGCGGTTCATGTGTTCGCTTTCGAACACATGTTGCGAACGGCGATACACAGGGACCAGGGCCTTGCGGTTGAACCACAGCAACAGCGCCCAGAGCGTGCCGAGCAGCAGGACGGTCACGGTCAGATACAGCGCCAGGCTAGGCAGGAGCGTGGCGGCGACGGTACGCCACGGATAGGCGTAGACCAGGGTCCAGCCGGTGTCCAGCAATGGGCCGCTGACGCTGAAGATGCCATCTTGATAGCGCGTTTGCGGCTCTGGCGCCGTCTGCTTCCATGACCGGGAAGCCAAGGCGGTTCGCGCCGGCCGGTCCGCGGCGGTGGCGGACGGCGCGCGGTCGGCCTCCAGCAGGATGCGGCCAGCGCCATCCACCAGTGCCACGGTCGTGCCGGCGGGGATGTCGTCCAGGCGCGCCGCCAAGGCGCTGACAGGATAGTCGCTCACGAAGACCATGAAAGGTTGAAGTCCGTCGAATGCGGGTTCGACGAGCTTGATCACGTTCTGGCCCGTCAGAGGATTGAGCGCTGGAGGCTGCCACAGGATGCGGCGGGTCGAGACCCATAGCGCGGCCAGGTCCGGATTCGACAAGGCGCCCAGGTCGTAGGACAGGCGGCTGATGAGACCCGCGGTGTCCGACGCGCCAACGCGCTCCAGCAGTTGCGGAAAGTCCATCTTTGGCGCGGGCATCAAGGCCAGGAAGCGCAGGTCGGGGCTGTATCCGTATGCCATCAGCGGCGACCTTCTTTCCTGCTGACTGGCCGTGGCCGTGTACGCCTGCAGTTCCACCATGCCCAGATAGCGGGCGTAGTTGTCCGCGGCCGTTGCCGCCGCGGCATCGGCCGCCGCCAGGATGGGAGTGAGGCCGGCGCTGGCCTGCAACCGGACCAGTCCGTGGCCGGCGCGGAATGCGGCCTCGGTCTCGCGGGTAGGGGCGGGCCGGGCTTGCCACAGCAGCTCGGCATTGATGACGCCGCGCCGCATGGCGGTCTGCTTGCCTTCTAGATCCAGGTTCACCAACGATTGGTGCGCCACCAGCTCTGCGTGCAGCCTGGCGATGGCGGCATGCGCCGCGTTGTACAGAACCAGGCATGCCGCGACCACGATCAGGACGGACAGCACCATGCCGCCGCCGAACAGCATCACGGAGTGATAGCGGCTCAGGAGGCTGAGTTCCTTGGCATGTTGCGCGCCCGCGCTGAGCAGGTCCTGCGTATCGCCAAGGCTGGCCGTGGCGGTGGAGTTTGGCATATCGGTCTATCAGGTATGGGTCGCGCGCGCGGGAGGTGTGGCGCGCCTGATGCAGAAGCGAAGAATCCCATGAAAATCCGGCTTGCAATCCGTTTTCAGGGCTATATTTGCATTTGTTTTTCAGTATTCGGACTGGTCCTATATCAAAGGCGTATGAACTAGGACAGGGCTTATGAATTTGCCGCAAGACAGGACTGCGGGCAGGCTGCGGACCGCTACCCCGATCCCGCGCCTGCATGTGCGGATCGGTCCGATCACACGGCGGCCGGCCGCCAGGCTGACTCAAATCCGCCGCGCTTCTTTGCGTGGCGTCAGGACAGGCGGCCGCGCCGTGATCCCACGATGCTTTGCTCCGCAAGGTTGTCGGGGCGCAAGCGAGGGCCTGGTCAGCGGCGCGCGGCAAGCATTCACCCTCAATCCTGGCGGCCGCCGGCCGTTATCGAAACATCACGGAAGAATTTGCGGCGCCCCTGCCGCATTTGTTGAGGAGTTGGCATGAGGCATCCTGCGAGGGTTTCTGTTCGTATGGTCATGGCAGGCGTGTTGGCGGCGGGTGCGATACCCATGGCGGCTCATGCCGCCTCGGGAACCATCACGTTCACAGGGGGAATTTCAGCTGCTTCATTTACGCACGATCTGCAGCTGGCGCCGAGCGGGGCGACGCTGCAGTTCCAGGGCGCGCGGGTCGAACGCAGCAGCGCGACCGTGAGCCTGCGGAACTTGGATGCGGCGTCCTACGGCCTGGCTTGCGCGGGCGTGCACATGCAGCCAGGCGCAACCTGCCATTTGCCGGCGGGCGGCGGCGCGCTGGCGCTTACGGCCAGCCGGACTCATCCTCAGGCGGGACCGGCCAAGGCCATCGTTACGCTGGCCTACGACTAACCTTGGTCGCCGCCGTCTGCGCAAGCGTGCGCCGGCGGCGACGGGCTATGCATAGGGCCGGCAGAGAAGCGCCGGCCCCAGGGCCCTGTGCAAGGGCTTCTTTTCAGATGAGCAGTCCCTAGAGACGCGGACATGGACGAATTCAAGATCAAGGTAATGCTGGCGGACGACCATCCAGGGATGGTCGCGGGCGTGCAGCATGCGCTGGCCGAGGTGGCCACGATTGCGCTGGTGGGCGCGGCGGCCAATTCCACCGAACTGGTTGCGCTGCTGGACCGCACGCCTTGCGATGTAGTGGTGTCCGACTATTCCATGCCTGCCGGCGACTTCGGCGACGGGGCCTCGCTGTTCGGGTTGCTGCAGCGTCGCTATCCCCAGTTGAAGCTGGTAGTGTTGACCATGCTGGACAATGCGGCGGTCATGCACACGCTGGTCACGCTGGGCATAGGCGGCATCGTCAGCAAGTCGGACGCGCTGGCGCACCTGATACCCGCCATCCACGCCGCCCACACCGGCGGAAAATACTACTCGCCCAGCGCCAACAAGATCATCCAATCCATAGACTGGAACCGGCGTGGGCGCAGTGCCGACAGCGTGTTGAGCCAGCGCGAGTCCGAGGTCGTGCGGCTGTATGCCTCGGGCCTCACCATCAATGAAATCGCCGAGCGCCTGCATCGCAGCAAGAAGACCATCAGCACCCAGAAGGCGAAGGCCATGGAGAAGCTCGGCATCGAGCGCGAGGTCGACCTGTTCCGGTATGCGATGGAGAACGGTTTGACGGCTACGCTGGCCGAGGAGTCCGTGCCGGCGGGGCAGGAGCAGGCTTCGGGCACTCCGGGCTGAGGCCTATGCGCGCGCGGGCTCAAGCCGGCGCTGGTTCTTGCGTCTCGGCGGCGGGGCCTGCGGACGGGCTGGCGCTGACCAATCCTGATTCAATGCCGTAACGCAGCAGTTCGATGTCGCGCTCCAATCCCAGTTTGAGCATGGCGGTTCCTTTCTGTGTGCTGATGGTCTTCTTGCTGCGATGCAGGCGCTCGGCGATTTCATTGATCGTCAAGCCGGTCACGAACAGGCGCACCACCTCCAGCTCGCGCCGGGTCAGCATGTGGACCCCGTAGTCGCCGCGATCCAAGGCGTTGGCCAGTTCGGCGATCCGCGGCGAAAGATAACGGCCGTTGGCATGGGCGCCATGTATCGCCGGCAATAGATGATTCAGCGAATCCGACTTGCTGAGGATGGCGGGGATGCCCAGGTTCAATAGCGAATGCACGATGCCGGGGCTTTCCAGCATGGTGAGCACAACGATCTTCAGGGCGGGGTAGCGCTGCCGGATCATGCCGAACAGCGTAATGCCGTCGCCGAAGTGGCCCCCCGGCATGGAATAGTCGGAAATCAGGACTTCGCAGGGATGCCGGCCCAGCATCTCCATCAGTTCGGTGGAGTCGCGGGCCGCGCCGATCACGGATACGGTGCTGCTGGTTGCCAGCGTGTGTTGTACGCCGGCGCGTACTGCGGGATGGTCGTCGGCGACCACCACGCGTAGATTGAGTGGCTTCATGATGGAACAGGATAGGAGCAGGCTGGCGGGGACGCCAGGCGCAGGACAGACTGTATGTGCGCGGCGTCTGGCGGATAAGCAGCCTGGTCCTATTGCGAGGGCGCTACGGGTAGGACTAAGCCTATTTTTCCGGGGCGAGGGGGTTGCGCCTTGCCTGTACCGCCAAGGCCATGGGCTCGAAGCTGTCCAACGCGCTGGCCAGCGCATCAATACGGCCGTCGCGCGCCATGTCTTCCATCTGTGCGCACAGGTCCGCCAGCGCCGTCTCGTGAATCATGGCGTAGGCTCCGCGCAAGGAATGCAGATGCGCGGGCGCCACGGCTTCGCCGGGAGCATTGCCGTCCCGGATCGCCGCGATCTCCTGGCGGATCGCTGCCAGCGATTGGCGTAGCGACAGCGCCAGGGCCTCATGGACGCGCGCGGGCAGCGGGCCCTGCGCAATGTCGTCACCGGCGTGCAGAGCGGGGGCGGGCGCCATGCCGGCGCGCAGCAGGCGCCGGATCGCCTCGTCCAGCTTGCGCAGCAGCAGAGGCTTGACCAGGACCGCGTCGATGCCGGCATCACGGCATTGCTGGTGCTCCTGGGCACCGACGTGGGCGGTGTAAGCGATGATGGGCACCTTTGCGCCTTGCGCGCGCAGGCAGCGCGCCACGGCATAGCCGTCCATGCCGGGCATGTTCACATCCGTGATCACCAGATCGTAGGCCTGCTCCATGTAGCGCGCCAGGGCGGCGCTGCCGTCCTCGGCCAGATCCGCCTGGTAGCCCAGCGTTTCCAGCTGCATCTTCATCAGTTCCCGGTTGGCGGGGTTGTCGTCCGCCACCAGGATGCGCGCGGCAACGGGCCGGGCCGGTTCCTCGGCCGTCGTCTCACTCGCGGCGGGGATATCCTGGGACTCGGCTGACGCGGGGCGCAGGGGCAGGGTGACCAGAAAGGTGCTGCCTTCCTGCGGCTTGCTGGTGACGGCTATGCTGCCCTGCATCAGCGCCGCCAGCCGGCCGCACAGCGCCAAGCCCAGTCCCGTGCCGCCATAGCGTCGGGCGATGGAGGAGTCCGCCTGCGTGAACGGCCGGAACAGCGTGGCCTGTTGCGCCGGGGTCATGCCGATGCCTGTGTCGCTGACGCCGATCACGATGGGCGTGTCCGGATCGTTGTCGTCCTGGCGGTAGACCTCGAGCAGCACATCGCCGCGGGACGTGAATTTGATGGCGTTGCCCACCAGGTTGAACATAATCTGGCGGATGCGCGTCGGGTCGCCCCGGTAGCGGCGCGCAAGGCCGTCGTCGATGCTGCAATCCAGCTCCAGCCCCTTGGCCTGCGCGGCCGGCGTGAAGACGGCGATGACCTGGCGGGCCGCCTCCGCCAGGTCGAAGGGAATGGACTCCACGCTCATCTGGCCGGATTCGACCTTGGAGAAGTCCAGGATGTCGTTGATGATGTCCAGCAGCGTGGCCGAGGACGACGTCACCGCCCGCAGGCGCTCGCTCTGCGCGGCCGTCAGGCCGGAGCGCTCCAGCAGTTCGAGATTGCCGAGGATGGCGTTGAGCGGCGTGCGGATCTCGTGGCTCATGGTCGCCAGGAACGCGGACTTGGCCTGGTTCGCCGTGTCGGCCGCGACGCGGGCTTCGTCCAGCTTCTGTTCAAGCTGCTTGCGCGCAGTGATGTCGGTGAAGTTGCAGAGCAGCACATCCTCGCCCTGATACTTGGTCCGCACTGCGCTCACCAGCAGATCGCTGTGGCTGCCGTCGGCGCGCGGGTAGGGCAGCTCAAGATCGGCACGCCAGCTGCCGGCGTCCGCAGCGCCGCCATACAGGGCGAGCAGGCGCGCATGCAAGGGCGGGCCGTCGGCCGCGCCGCTGGCGGCGTAGCCCTGCATGACCTCGTTCTGCAGCAGGACTTCGCCCGTGTTCAGCGACAGCAGGGCCAGGCCGGAGGGTGCGGTGGCGACCATGGTGCGGTTCAGGTTCTCGCTTTCGAAGATGCGCTGCGAGCGGGCATAGCCCGGTCTGAAAACCTTGCGGTCGAGCAGCAGCAGAACTGCCCAGACGAACGCCACCATCAGCAGGGCTGCGACCGCGTAGCCGGCCAGGCGCGGCCATAGGTCGGCGATGATGGTACGCCAGGAAAAGGCGTAGATCAGTTTCCATCCGGATTCCGCGATCTGATCGCTCAGGATGAACAGGCCGTCGCGATAGCGCAGTTCCGATGGTTTGGACGGAGCCTGGAGCGATGCTTGCAGAATCCTGCCGGCCAGCCGTGCCTCGTCCTCGCCTATGCCGGCAGGCAGGAGCTGCCGTCCGTCCTGGTCGACGATGAGGGCGGCCTCTTCGTAGCGCGTGGTCGCCAGGTAGGCGTTCAGCGTATCGGTCGGGTAGCTCGCGACGAAGATCGCGAAAATCCGGCCTTGGCTGGCGGCGGCCTGGTACAGCCGAAAGGACAGCTTGTGCGTCAACGGATCGATGGCCGGCGGCAGCCAGCGCGGCCCGCCGGCGGCCATGAGGCGCTGCTGGACTTCGGGCGAGTTCAGGTCCCCCAGGTCGGGAGCGATCGCCTGGATCAGGCGGGGGACGTCTTGCGCGCCGGCCCGCGCCAACGGGTCCAGGGTCTCCGACATGGGGCCCAGGCCAAGAAAGCTGCGGTCGGGGCTGTAGAAAAAGCCGCTGACTGAAAGCGCCTTGGCGTAGGCGGCAGCCGAATAGCTGATTTCATCGGTCAGATGCAGGTAGGGCAGATAGGCCGCGGCAGGCCGGCCGGGCCCGATGTCGGCCAGCGCCACGACCGGAGGGAAGTTGGGATTGCGCTGGAATTCCATGCGGCCTTGCTGCCGCGCGAAGGTCTGGACCAGCTCTGGCGCCGATGAGGACAGGCGTACGGGCCAGGCGTACTCCTCGTGCGACAGGCCGATGCGGAATGCTCCCTCGCGCACGGCCAGCGCGCTATGCAGCAGCGTTTTCCGTATGACGAAGCCGGCGTAGCGTTCCGCGACGTAGTCCTTGGTTTGCGCGAACAGCATGACGCCGGTGACCGCCAGCAGAACCAGGGTGGTGACGGCGCCGCCTACATACAGCAAGGCCCGTTGATAGCGGTTCAGGATGCTGATGGCGCTGCGTGATGGCCGGCGGGCAGCCTCGGGCTCACGGACGTCTTGGGGTTGCGCGGCCATGCTGGATTCGGCTCCGCCGGGATGGGTGACGCCATGATAGAACCAAACAGGCCGGAATCGGCAAAATAGGACTCGGCTGATTTCCATTTCGGACAGCGGGTGGAACAATGAATTCGTCGGCAGTTCGCTGCCTGGCCTCCCGCCTGCAGGCGCCTTGCCGCGGCGCCGTGGGCCCTCCGTTCATCGGGAACATCATGCTCAAATCCGCCCTGGTTGTCGATCAAGACGAATTCCAACGTTTCGCGCTGGCGCGGATGCTGGGCAAGATCGGCGTGCCCCAGGTCGAAATGGCGCACGATGGTGCGTCGGCGGTGGCGGCAATCCGGCAACGGCAGTGGGATCTGGTCATCGTCGACCTCGACATGGCGGACCGTACCGGGCTGCAGATGATAGACGCGCTGGCCGACGCCGGCGGCTGCGGCGGCATCGCGATTGCCAGCAGCCATCCTTCGCGCATCCTGCAGGCAGCGGCCGCCTACGCCCGCAACCGCGGCTTGCCCATCATCGCCGCGCTGGGCAAGCCCCTGGAAGCTGCTTGCCTGATTTCGATGATCGAATCGCTGGCCCGTTCGGCCCTGGCGGATGGGGCTGCCACGCTGCGCGCGGCGGCAGCGAGCAGCGGCGCGGTGCTGGCCGGCCTGGACCGCGAACGCCTGCTGCGCGCCCTGGCGCTGCGGGAGATCACTGCGCATTTCCAGCCGCAGCATTGCGCCGCGACCGGCGAACTGCGGGGCGCCGAAACGCTGGCCCGCTGGGTTGGGGAGGATGGCGCGATGGTGCCTCCAGCGGCGTTCCTGCCGGCCTTCGAGGCCGCCGGCCTGCTCGAACCCCTGACCGACTACATGTTGGCGCGCGCCTTCGAGGCGCAACGAGAACTGGGCGGCCGCCCGGATTGCGTCATCGGCATCAACGTGCCGGCGGTGGTTGCCGGCTCCATCAGCTGGGCCCAGGACGTCGCCGACCGCGCCGAGCGCGCGGGCGTGGACCCGGGCCGCATCGTCATCGAGATCACCGAAGACGGCGGCGCGCGCTCCAACGGCGCACTGGCCGGCGCCATCACGCAGTTGCGCCTGCGCGGCTTCAGCTGCGCGATCGACGACTTCGGTACCGGCGACTCATCGCTGGACCGTCTGCTGTGCGCGCCCTTCGACGAACTGAAGATCGACCGCGACCTGGTCGCCCGCGCCGGCCGGCAGGGCCACGCCCAGCGCATCCTGGCCTGCACCATCGAGATGGCAAGGTCGCTGGACATGACGGTGGTGGCCGAAGGCATCGAAACCCATGAAGAACTCGAGATGGTGCGCGCCTTGGGCGTGCAGGTGACCCAGGGCTATTACCATGGCCGGCCGATGCCGCTGGACGCGTTTCACCAATACGCGCTGAGCCAGGGCGTGATCGGCCAAGGCATCCTGAGGATGTACGCGAACGCCTGAGGCCCGCACCCGAGCGTGGCGGCAAGCCGGCGCGGCTCAGGATCCCGCCAACACCACCAGGGCCGCCAGGCACAGCAGCACGCCGAACGCCGCCAGCGCATAGGGCAGCAGTTGCGCGTACACGCCGCGCTCTTCGCCGCGGCCATGGGCCAGTCCGGCCGCGATCGACATCCGAACCGGGGAAAATATCCCCATCGACGTGCCCGACACATGCAGCAACGCCGCTGCGGCCGGGACGCTCAGGCCGGCATTCAGCGCGAGCGACAACTGCGCGGGCATGAACAGGCTGTTGGGCGCGTTGCCGCTATTGGCCAGGATGCCGAAGACTCCGGCCAGTACCGGCGTGATCAGGATGGTCCAGTCCTTCAGGCTTGCGAACAGGCCGTCGGCGTAGGCTTGCGAAATGCCGGCGCCCGCCAGGACTTCGGCCATCATGGCGAACAGGAATACCGAATACACGGCGTGGCGTCCCGTGCTCCAGGCCGCGCGCGCCTGCGCCGCGAGCAAGCCGCGCTGGCGGCACAGGGCAGCCATCAGCACGGCGCCGATGAGCAGCCAGCTGCCGGCATGCAGCAAGGGCATCCAGCCGGGCAGGTCCGTAAATGGCCTGAATGCCGCCAAGCCGGCCAAGCCGCTGCTCAGCCCCGGCAGCAAGCGTGTGGCCACCAGCCAGGCGATCATCAGGATGTAGGGCAGGGCCTTGCGCGCCGCCGCTTTCATCGTGGGCCGGTCCGGCCGGCGGTCCAGAAGGAAGCGCAAGACGATAAGCGGACCATAGGCCGACAACAGCGCGGTTTCCGGCCCCAGCAGCGCCGTCGCGGCGCTCAGCGCGGCCAGGCTCGAGATCATCCAGACGGCCTCGCGCACATGTTCGGCCGGCTCGGCCCGCAGGCCCGCGCGTCTTGCCGTGCGCCAGTACAGCAACATCCACAGCACCGTCAGCAAGGCCACCGGCGCCATGCCGTACAGCGCCAGCTGCGTTGCCGGGACGCGCGCGTAGGCCGATGCCAGCAGCGTGCCGCTGCCCATCGCTCCCCATGGAATCAGGGTCTGGCTCAGCAGCGCGAACACCATGATGTCGCGCGGCTTCAGGTTCAGCGGCCGGATCAGCAGGACCGTTCCCAGCATGCCCACGCCAAAGCCGGTGGCGGACTCGGCGAACGGACCGACCAGGAAACAGGCGAAGAACAGCAGCCGGCGGCGCGCCAAGGGGTTGGACAACGCCGTCCTGTCGCCGTCCGCCGACTGGCGGGGCGCACGGCCTTGCGCCGCCATGTTCCAGAACAGCAAGCCGCCCAGGATGTATGGGGTGATGATCCAGCCTATCCAGAGGCCCCGTTCCAAAGCCACCCCGAGCTGGCCGGCGCTGAAAGACGCGGGCGCCGCATACAGGGCGATGGGCACGGCGGCGATCAGGCCCAGCACGGCAGCGGCCGTGGTGTTCAGGCGCCCGCTGGCGATGGCGCCGATGACGGCCAGGGCGGGTAAGGACCACAAGAGGTACATCATCGATTGGGCGTCTGCATGGCGGGGTCCGGGACGGGCGTGGCGCGTAGCAGTTTATGCCGAGAGCCGCGCCGTCGGGTTCATGCCTGCCGGAACGCGGGGTCTTTTGGAAGGCGCGGCAACCGTACGCTGCGTCCTGCGTCTGGAACGCGGGACGATGATAAAAATGCCGCAACCTGTGGGGGCGGGTTCAGAAGTCCAGCGTGGCGTGGGGCCAGCGCTTTTGCGCCACCAGCTCGCGCGCCACCTGGCGCAGGATCTCGACCGTCGCCTTGGTGGCGCGCGAGGCGGGCCGATCCGAAGGGTGGGCCAGGATGCGGCGCAGGCTGAGGCCATCTATCGGCTGGGCGGACAGGCGGCCCGCTTCGATGTCTTCCAGCACGGTTGCCGCGAAGTGCACGGTCACGCCGACCTTTTCCTTTATGAGGCGCTTGGCGACTTCCATGGTCTCGACTTCCACCACCTGGTTCAGATGCACGCCGGCGTGCGCCGCCTGGGCTTCGAGTTCGAGCCGCACGCCGGACTTGGCCAGGCCGGTCATTACCAGCGGCAGCTCGGCCAGGTCGCGCACCCCGATCCGTGCGGGCCGGGCCTTGCGATGCGCGGGCGGCCCGATGAGGCACATGCCTTCGGTCAGGAAGGGATAGGTGAGCAGATTGGCCACGGGTACCGGGCCGTTGAGCACGGCCAGGTCCACCTGGCCCTTGAGCAGCATCTCGTGCAGCGTGGGAGAGAAGGCTTGAACGAAGCGCAGCCGGACTTCAGGGAGCTGTTCCTGCACGGCGCGCGTCAGGGGCACGGCCAGCGTCATGGCGAGTCCGGGAGACAGGCCGATGACGACGGGGCCGCTGGGATGGCGTTGCAGGGCCGACATGTCCTGCTTGAGCTGTTCTGCGTAGCGCAGCAGGAAGGAGGCGCGCTCCAGCAGGAAGGCGGCTTCTTCGGTGGGCGACGCGCCGCGCGAATGGCGCACGAAGAGCTGGACGCCGAGCTCTTCTTCCAGCAGCTGGATCTGGCGCGTGAGCGCGGGTTGGGCCACATGCAGGACGCTCGCGGCGCGGCCGAAGTGCCCCTGGTTGGCCAGGACGACAAAGTAGCGGAGTTGCCGCAGATCCATTTTCGTAGCTGTTCCATGTGGTGGATTGAGTCATAACAAAATTATATGAGAGCAGTAAAAAAATGGTAGTGGACGCTGTTTAGCGCCAAGCCTTAACTTGCATCAGCCGCGAGAAATACGCAGCAATTCTCCGTTAAAGGCTCATCAAAAAAAGGAATGATATGGATATCAATGCCCAGGAAATGGAAGCCACCCGCATCGCGCGCTGGGGCAAGGTCGAACCCTACCGCGAGACCTTCATCGAGAGCCGGCTGCCCGGCATGAAGAAGAACATCTACAAGATCATGAACCGCGGCGTGCTGGAGAACAAAGGCGTGGAGCCGGCCATCCCCGGCAACCACCGTTTCGGCGTGACCTTCATTGAGATTCCCGTGGGACAGGGCGCCAGCCTGCATGCCCACAAGACCGAGGAAGTCTTCTGCCCGCTGAACGGCCAGATGGAAGTGATCTGGGGCGAGAAGGGCGAGCACTCGGTGATGCTGAACCAGTGGGACGTGATTTCCTGCCCCATCGGCGTGATGCGCGGATTCCGCAATCCCAACCCGCATGCGCTGGTCGTCTATTCCGTGGTCGGCGGCACCGACGAGGAATGCGGCCGCATCGCCTGGCATCCGGACGTGGTGCGCGCTGCCGAAAACACCGGATTGGTCTATGGCACGGACGGCTTCCTGAAGGAAAAAGCGGACAGCTGATGCAGGACGATGGCCTGCGCCGGCCTGTGCGCGGCGCCATCGATAAAGAAGAATCATTGAGGAGACATGGAATGAGCGATGACTATGGCATATCCCGGTTGGCGGCAAGAAGACGCGTGCTTCGGGCCATCGCCTGTACGGCCGCGCTTGGCGCGGTCCCCGCGATGGGCCAGGCCAAGCAGCTCGTTCCCTTCTTCGGCAGGAGCACGCGCAAGCCGGTGCGCCTGGTGGTGCCGTTTGCCGCCGGGGGCACCACCGACATCATCGCGCGCCTGCTTGCCGCGCAGCTGCCGGCCTATCTGGGCCAGAGCGTGATGGTGGAGAACCGCCCGGGGGCCGGCGGCAACATCGGCGTGGCGTCGGTCGCGAAGGCCGAGGCGGATGGCAGCACGTTGCTGCTGGTGTCGTCCTCGTTCGTCACGAATCCCGCGATTGCCCGCGAACGGCCCGCCTATGACCCGGTGCGCGACTTCGCGCCGGTGAGCCTGGCGGTCAGTTCTCCCGACGTCATCGTGGTCCGCGCCGAAAGCGGCTTGGCCACGCTCAAGGATCTGCTCGACGCCGCCGCCCGCAATCCAGGCTCGCTCACGTACGCCACGCCGGGCAACGGCAACAGCGTGCATCTGGCGGCCGAGTTGCTGTGGCGGCGCGCGGGCGTCCAGGCATTGCACGTGCCGTATTCGGGCGCGGCGCCCGCGGTGGTGGCGGCGCTGGGAGGGCAAGTCGATTGCGCCTTGGCCGCGCTGCCCGCGGCCCAGTCCTTTCTTGCCGAGGGCCGGCTCAGGGCCTTGGCCGTGGGCAGCGAAGAACGCTGGCCGGCGCTATCCGGCGTGCCGACGATCGCGCGATCCGGCTTTGCGGATTTCCGCTCCGAAACCATCCAGGCGCTGTTCGCCCCGGCAGGCACGCCTGCCGCCACGGTTGAACGCGTCAACAAGGCCGTCGCCGAAGTGCTGGGCAAGGAGCCGGTCCGCAAGCAACTGAACGGCCTCGGATTCCGGGTGGTCGCCAGTTCGTCCGAGGAATTGAAGACCCGGGTGGCGCAGGAGGTCCCCAAGTGGGCTGCCGCCGCGTCCCAAGCGGGAATAACGGCCGACTGAAGCGCGGCACGCAAATTTCATTAGTCAGACTACAGGGTTGAATGTTTATGAGTCATGCCAATTCCTCCGCGCAGGCGCGCGCCGCAGGCGCACAGCGCGCCATACCCGCCACGCCGCAGGCGCTGCTGGAAGCTGTCCTCGCGGCCAACCAGGCCAAGGATCCCCGCAGCCGCGAGATCCTTGATTCTCTGATCCGCCACCTGCATGCCTTCGCGACGGACGTGAAACTGAGCTACGAGGAACTGCACCAGGGCCTGGACTTCATGGTGCGGGTCGGCCAGGCCAGCAATCCGCTGCGCCACGAGGGCATCCTGCTGGCCGATATCCTGGGCGTGGCCACGCTGGTGCTGCTGATGGACGCCGAGGGCGTGCTGGAAGCCGGCGGCACGGAGCCTGCACTGATCGGTCCGTTCTGGCGCGCCAACCAGCCCATACTCGAGAATGGCGCGGCGATCGCCACCGAGGATACGGCCGGCGAACGGCTGTTGGTGAGCGGGCGCATCTGCACGCTGGACGGCCGGCCGCTGGCGGGCGCGCGCCTGGAAACCTGGCAGGCCGCGCCCAGCGGCCTGTACGAGAACCAGGATCCCGAGCAGGAAGACATGAATCTGCGGGCCGTCTTCATGACCGACGCGAACGGCCGCTTCTGGTTCGACAGCGTCAAGCCCGCCGGCTACGGCGTGCCTATCGATGGTCCTTGCGGCGATCTGCTGGCGTTGCAGCAGCGCAATCACATGCGGCCGGCGCATCTGCACTTCATCGCCTCGGCGCCCGGGCACAAGGTCCTGACCACCCAGATCTTCGACGCCAACGACGCCTACGCCTACAGCGACGCGGCATTCGGCGCGGTGGGGTCGCTGCTCAGGAAGTTCGAGCCGGCGGGCGACGGCACCTACCGCCTGGACGTGGAGCTCAAGCTGGAGCCGGGTGAAACCCGCATGCCCAAGCCGCCGCTTTCCTGATTCCGCCTTTCCGAATTCGCCCTCCATCCGGCGCGGCTTGCCGCGCCCCGGGCAGCCTTTGCCCTCGATAACCAGAATCCAGAGACAGACATGAACAATAGAACCCAAGCCCTGCGCGTGATCGAACGCGTTTCCGCCGTCGCCGACCTGCAGCCGGTCCTGGTGGATATCCCCATGCCGCAGCCGCCCGAAGGCCATGCCGTGGTCGAAGTCAGCGCGGCCGGGATCAATCCCAGCGACGTCAAGGCGGCCATGGGCATGATGCCTTACGCGATCTGGCCGCGCACGCCTGGACGCGACTACGCCGGCAAGGTGATCGCCGGTCCGGCCGAATGGATAGGGCAGGAAGTCTGGGGCACGGGCGGCGACCTGGGCATCACGCGCGACGGCACCCATGCGCGCTACCTGCTGCTGCCTGTCGCGGCGCTGGTGCGCAGGCCCGCGCACATCGCCGCCGCCAGCGCGGCCATGGCGGGCGTGCCTTTCGTCACAGCGTATGAAGGCTTGCGCCGCGCCGGCCTGGCGGGCGCCGGCCAGACTGTGGTGGTGTTCGGCTCGAACGGCAAGGTCGGCCAGGCCGCCATCCAGCTGGCCAGCCGTGTCGGCGCCCGGGTGATCGGCGTGGAGCGCGGCGGTGAGGGCTATGTGGGCCATGCGGTGTCGGGCGTGTCGGTCATCGACGGCAGCCGCGACGGGATCGCGCAGCGGGTCATGGAGCTGACCAGCCAGGCGGGCGCCGACATTGCCTACAACACGGTGGGCTCGCCGTACTTCGCCGCGGCGCTGGAATCGCTCAAGGTGGGCGGGCGGCAGATCGTCATTTCCACGCCTGACCGCAACGTGCCCTTCGACATCCAGGCCTTCTACCGCCGTGACCTCCAACTGATCGGCGTGGACAGCCTGAAGCTGGATTCGGCCCGCTGCGCCGCGGTGTTCCGCGAGCTGCTGCCCGGCTTCGAGGACGGCAGCCTGCAGTCCTTCCCGGTAAGCCCCGGCGCCGTGGTGCCGCTGGCGCATGCCCGCGAGGCCTACATCCAGGTGCTGGAAGGCGCGCAGGACAGGCCCGTCCTCGCGCCCTGATCCGCGACACGCTTTATCCGGCCGATCGCCTGTCCGTCATGGGCGATCGGCTTTTTTTCGCGCAGCAGAAGCATAAAAGGAGACAAACCATGACACTGCACCGCAGACATTTCCTTCAATACGCGACGGCCCTGGCTGGCGTTGTGGGGCTTTCCTCCACCTTGCAGGCCCAGCCGGATTATCCGGCGCGCCCCATCAGGATGGTGGTGCCGTTCACGGCGGGATCGACCACCGACGTCATCGGCCGGACAGTGGCCGAACAGCTGGAGAAGAAACTCGGCCAGCCGGTGGTAGTGGAGAACCGGCCGGGCGCCGGCGGCGTGCTGGGCGCAACCATGGTGGCAGGCGCGGCGGCCGATGGCTACACCTTGCTGGTGCATTCTGCCGCCCATGTGGCCAACCAGTCGCTCTACGCCAACCTCAAGTACGACACCCTCAAGGACTTCACGCCCGTGACCATGCTGGCGTCGATGCCGAACGTGGTCGTGGCGTCGAACGCGCGCAACTTCAAGTCGCTGAAGGACCTGGTGGAGCGCGCCCGCGCCGAACCCGGCCAGTACACCTACGGCTCGTCCGGCAGCGGCAGCGGCGCGCACATCGCGGGCGAAAAGTTCAGGGCGGCGACCGGCATCCAGGCGATCCACGTGCCATACCGCGGCACGCCGGAAGCGGTCAACGACGTGATCGCCGGCCGGGTCGACTGGTTCTTCCTGCCGCTGCCCCTGGCCTTGCCAATGGTCAAGGCCGGCAAGCTGACCGCGCTGGCGATCAGCGCCGACCGCCGTTCGCCCGCCTTGCCAGATGTACCCACGACGCAAGAGGCCGGCTACCCCGGCGTGGACCAGCAGTTCTGGGTGGCCATGTTCGTGCCTGCCGCGACGCCGCCGGCGGTTCTGGCCAAGCTGCACGCCGGCACCGAACAGGCGCTGCGCTCGGACGCCACGCGCGAGCGCTTCGAGAACCTGGGGGCCGAGCCCGCGCCTATGCCGCAGCAGCAATTCGCCGAGCTGATCGGCCGCGAAATGGAAAGCACCGGCAGCCTGATCCGCAGCGCCGGCATACGTGCCGGCAACTGAGCTGCGAGTTTTTGGGGGGGATATGTCTATAGTTAGAAAAATCGGGCTGTTGGGAGCCTGTGCGCTGGCGGGTCCGGCGTTTGCGCAATCGTCGTCGCTGACGCTGTTCGGTCACATCGACCTGAACGTGACCAGCGCCACGGCGGGCGGCGCGTCCAGGATCGGCATGGACCAGGGCGGGTACATGCTGCCCAGCCGCATCGGCATGCGCGGCACCGAGAGCCTGGGCAACGGCAACTCGGTCGGGTTCTGGCTGGAGGCGCCGATCCTGCCGAACACCGGCGGGCCGCAGGGACTGAACTGGACCCGGCGCTCGACCATCAGCCTGAGCAATGAGCGCTATGGCGAACTGCGGCTGGGCCGGGATTACACAGCGGCCTTCTGGAACGTGTCTTCGTTCTCGCCCTTCGGCACCGTGGGCGTGGGCGGCAGCAGCAACATCATCAAGGGCTGGCCCTTGGGGATGGAAGGCGCCACCACGCTCTCGCGCGCCAGCAATATGGTGGCGTACTTCCTGCCCAAGGCACTGGGCGGCGTCTACGGCCATCTGAACTATGCGCGCGAGGAAGACCTGCGCGGCGCCGACTACGCGGGCGGGCGGCTGGGCTACCAGTCGGGTCCGCTCAATGTCGCGGCCGCCTATGGCAGGACCTCGATGGGCGGCGGCGAGCACTATGAAACGGCGACCCTGGGCGCGAGCTATGACTTCGGCGTGGCGAAGCTATTTGCCAACTACCTGCAGCAGAAGATCGGGGCGGACAAGCAGCACGTGGCGCTGGCGGGCGCGTCGGTGCCCGTGGGCGGCGGCCACGTGAAACTGTCGTACTCCCGTTCCACCCAGAGCGGGCAATACGAAGGCGACGACGCCCAGCAGTTTGCGCTGGGCTATACCTACGCGCTCAGCAAGCGCACGGTGCTGTACACGGCGGCGTCGTTCATCAAGAACGAGGGCAACGCCGCCTTCGTGACCGGGGACGTCGCGCCGGAAGGCGTGCCGGGCGCGAACTCGAAGGGCTTCCAGGTCGGGATCAGCCACTCGTTCTGAGCGTGGCGCCGTGCGCCCGGGTCTGCGGCCCCGCTCCAAGGGCGGGGCCGCTTCCTTTATCGGACCACCTTGGCAGGCACCGCCGGCAGCACGTCCGCGTCATGGACCGGCTTGCCGCCCAGCAGGGTGAGCACGGCGTTGATGGCATGGATCTGGTCGGCCGGCATCGTCAGGTAAGGCTGGTCCAGCACCGCCAGGTCGGCCAGCTTGCCGGCGTTCAACTGGCCGCGGTCGTCTTCGTCGAACGCCAGCCAGGCGGCCTGACGCGTGTAGAGCGCCAGCGCTTCCTCGCGCGTGAGCAAGGCCTCGGGCTTGCGCTGCGCCGTGGCGCCGATGGCTTGTCCCAGGACGTGATACTCGACCGCTTGCCAGACCCCGGCCACGCCGATGCGGGTGGAATCGGTGCCGCCCGCGACCGGCAGGCCCAGGTCCAGTGCTGTGCGCAGCGGCGGCGAATCCAGCTCCGCCCCCTTGGGATTGGCCTCGCGTATCGCCTCGCCCTCGAAGTACGGACCCATCTGCACCGTATAGGCCAGCCCCAGGCGCGCCATGCGCTCCAGCGTGCGGCGCGAGCCGGTATTCAGGTGCGCGATCGACCAGCGCAGCGGACGCAGGTCGTGGTCGCGGCCCACTTCCTCGAATACATCGAGGATGGCGCCGGCGGCATCGTCGGTGTAGGCGTGTATCTCCAGGGGGATGCGGCGTTCGGCGGCGTACCTGGCGATGCGGGCGAGTTCCTGGCGCGCTTCTGCCGGAGGGTTGAAGCCCGGTCCCATGCGCACGCCGTCGTTCATGGCGGACACCAGGTTTTCGCCCAAACCCAGGAAGGCGAGCTTGCCATCGTCATGGCGCGGCGGGCGGAACGCCATGATGTCGTGGAACCATTGCGCCTCGCCGCCCGCGCGCATGGCCGAAATCCGGTAGCCCGCGCGCACGGTGAGTTCGCCGCGGTCGCGCAGCGCGTAGAGGGGCTCGTACGCTTCAGCGGCGCCGGCCGAGGGATCGATGAAGCCGGTCAGGCCGCGCGCGTTCATGGCGCGCAGAAAGGCTTGCAGCCCGGCGGAGCGGTCGGCGGTATGGCTCAGGCGCGCGAACAGCGCGTTGAACGGGCCGATGCCGCCCCGCAGCCTGCCGGTGGCGCGGCCCTGCGCGTCGCGCTCGACCGTGATGCCATGCAATTCCGGCGGCTGCGGGCCGTCCAGGCCCAGGGCTTCGATGCCGCGGCTGTTGAGCAGGGCGTAGTCGTACAGGTACTGCACGTAGGCGGGATGCGCGGGCGCCGCCCGGTCCAGGTCGGCGCGCGTGGGCGCGCGGCGTTCGCGGAACTGGCGCGGATGCCACGATCCGACCACCGCGACCCAATGGTCGTGCGGGCGTTGCGCGGCGTCCCGCGTCAGGCGGTCCAGGGCGCCCGCCAGGCTGGGCGCGTCGTACCAGTAGGTTTCGAACGCGTAGGTCTGGCCGCCGCGGATGGCGTGGATGTGCGTGTCGATGAGGCCGGGTATCACCGTGCGGCCCTGCAGATCCAGCTGGCGCGTGGCCGGGCCGACGTGCGGCTCGACATCGCCGTCCCCGCCCACCGCCAGGATGCGTTCGCCCTGGATCGCCAGCGCCGTGGCGCGCGGCGCCGCGGGGTCCATGGTGATGATCTGGCCGTTGCGCAGCACCAGGTCGGCGTCGCGGCTGTGGGCGGCGCAGGGCAGCGCCGCGACTAATGCGAGGACGAGCGTTGTGGCTATTTTCATGTGTAGTCTCCGGTCATCGAGGGTGTTCAGTAGCGCCATAGCGCTTCCAGGCCAAAAAAATGGACGGTTTCGGCGCGGCCCGTATCGCGGATGAAGCTGCCGGGCCGGAACACCGAGTAGGCGGCTTCGAAACTCAGGTGGCGCGACACTTCCCAGCCCAGCACCACGTCAGCCTGCGTGCCGATGTAGCGCGCACGGCTGGCGCCGGCCGGCCGCAGCAGATTGCCGGCCACGCCGTAGACGCCGTCCTGCAGGCTTTGACGCCAATAGAAGACCGCCGCGGTTCCCAGCGTCCAGCCGGAACCCAGGTCCAGCGTGAGCGAGGGATGCAGATTGATCAGGTTGGAGGGGCCGATCAGGCCCGCTTCCCCGAAGTACTTGCCCTTGGGGAAGAAGACGGCGAAGGTCTGGAGCTTGGGATCGTCCGGATTGCGGTCGCCGCTGACGATGTTGGCTTTCAGGCCCACGCGCGGCTGCAGCGGCGTGCCGCGGAAGGTGTAGCTCACGTCGCTGGCGAGCGACCAGGCCCGCGCTGGCGCGCCGGCGAAGCTGCCGTATTGATAGACCGCTTCCAGGTCCCAGCGCCAGTCCGCGTGCTTGCCGAAGTAGCGCGTGCCCAGCGCGTTGCGGGTTTCGGGGCCGCTGCCCTGGTTGTAGCGGGCCGAGTCGCTGGACAGCGACAGCAGGTAGGCATCCAGGCCTGCGTCGGCCATGCCGCCGGGCGCCGACCAGGTGCCATAGAGGCCGCCGAGCCTGCGCTGCGGGTCGGCGCGGTCGCTGAAATTGTCCGGATCGTTGCGCACCGGCCGCACCAGAAAGCCGTCCACGCGCAGATCCCCGCCCAGCCAGCCGAGAGCGCCGCCATCGAACGAGCGCAGCACGTTGGGACCGTAGCGCGCCGAGATGAGGCGTTCGCTGCCGTAGGCCATGACCTGGCGGCCGGCGCGCGCGGTCCAGGTGCCCGCATGGCCCGGAAAGGAGACGTCGACGAAAGCCTGCAGCACATCGCGGCCGGTGTTGTCGGGAGGTCCGATGGAGCCGGCGTCGCGCTCGGCGTGGGTCAGGTTCAGTTGGCCAAAGGCGCGCACCTGCCGACCTAGCCGCAGGTCGGCATAGGGCAGGAAGCGGTAAAGCTGATAACCCTCGTCGGGCACGGTCGCGTCGCCGAATTCGTTGTTGCGGTAGCGCTCATAGCGCGCGCGCAGCTCGGCGCCCAGGGTCAGCGTCGCGGACTCGCCGAGCCGGATCCACTTGCCGGCCTCGCCCCAGGCGCCTGTCCGCCTGGCGGGATCGTCGAGGTAGCTGTAGTCCTCGGAATAGCGCCAGGGATCGATGGGCGGCAGCGCGGGTTCGGCGGCCTGCGCCGGCGAGAGCGCCAGCGCGGCCAGGGGGAGGATTGCGAGACGGATGAGGTTCAAGTTGCCTGGGCTGCGGCCGGCGCATGCGGGAGCAGCGTGTGATGAATGGGCCAGGCGGGGAAGATAAGGTAAGCGCTAGGGCCGGGGTAGTCGCCGTCAGCCGCCTGATGCGTCCTATAAAAAGAACGCTGGCGCGGACGCGTTGCGCGCCTCTGCGCGGAAAAGAAACCTGCAATCGCCGCGAGGATCGCGTTCGCGGCAGGCAGACCGCAGCGCCAGGGCGGGCCTGCGTCTATTGGGTCGGCTATCAGCGCGCCGCGTTGGCGACCGCCTCGACGGTGATCCGCAACTGCACCGCGTCGCTCACGCCCGGCGCAAACGCGTCCACGCCGAAATCGCTGCGTTTGAGCACCGTGGTGGCGTCAAAGCCGATGGCCGGCCGCTGCAGCATCGGGTGGACGCCTTGCTGGTTCTTGCGGGCTTGCAGCACCACGGGCTTTTCGATGCCCTTGATCCGCAGGATGCCGCTGATGCTCAGTTTGCCGTCGCCCTGGTCGGCGACGGAGGTGCTCTTGAACTGGATGTCGGGATACTTGGCCGCCTGGAAGAATTCGGCGCCTTGCAGCATTTCATCCAGCTTGGGCACGTGCGAGGTCAGGCGCGGCACGGGCACGCTCAGGTCCACGGACGATTTCGAAGGTTGCGCGGCGTCGTAGCGGATCACGCCCGTCACGGCTCCCGCATGGGCGGTGGGCTTGGAATAGCCCAGGTGGTCCCAGGTGACCACGATTTCCGTGTGTTCCGGGTCGATCTGGTAGTCCACGGGCGCGGCTTGCGCCGGCAGGCTGCTCAGGGCCAGGAAGGTGGTTGCCAGAAATGCTGCGTAGGTGTGCTTCATGGGGTTCTCTCTCTTGGTACGGCGCCGCCGGATCGGGCGGCCTGGATCATCGGACTCGATGACGTCCGATAAGCTTAGAGAATGGGATATTGCAGCGCTAGTGGTTGATAATTGACCTGACTGTCCTGAATTTGTTGTTAATTAGCGCAACTTCAGGCCGTGTCCAGCCGCGGGCTAGTCCTCCTGCAGCTTGCCGAAGCGCTCGGCCAGATAGTCCACCAGCGCCCGCACCGACGACAGCAGGCCGCGCCGCGACGGGAACACCGCATGTATCAATTCGCGGCGCGGCGCCCAGTCCGGCAGCAGGCGGACCAGTTGTCCCGCCTGCAATTGTTCCCGCACCATCATGGTGGGCAATTGCACCACGCCCACGCCGGCCACGGCCGCATTGCGCAGCGCGATCATGTCGGTGGTGATCATCCTGGGGGCGAGCGAAACCGTGGCTAGCTGGCCGTCCTGTTTGTACAGCTCCAGGCGATAGGCCTGATTGGGCGTGCCCAGCGCCAGGCTGGGCCAGGCGCCCAGGTCGTCCGGCGTTGCCGGCTGCCCGCATTCAGCGGCCAGCACCGGGCTGGCCACCAGGCTCTGGCCGCGGTCCGACAGCACGCGCATGACCAGCTCGCTGTCTTCCAGCGGAGGCGGGCGCACGCGGATCGCCACGTCCACGGCTTCTCCCAGCACGTCGACCCGGCGGTTGGTGGCTTCGAGCTGGATGACGACGCGCGGGTACTTCAGCATGAAGTCCGCGAGCATGCCGCCGACATGGGTGTGCAGCAGGGCGATCGGGCAGGTCAGCTTGATCACGCCGCGCGGTTCGACCTGCGCCGCGTCGATCACTTCCTGGGCGGCCTCGGCTTCGGCCAGCATGGCCTTGCAGCGCTCGTAATAGGTCTGGCCGATGTCGGTGACCATGAAGTGGCGGGTAGAGCGCTGAATGAGGCGCACGCCCAGGCGCTCTTCCAGCAGGGCCAGCCTGCGGCTGAGGCGGGACTTGGGCATGCCCAGCGCGCGTCCGGCGGGCGCGAAGCCCTGGTGCTCGACGGTCTGCACGAAATAGAAAAGGTCGTTGAGATCCTGCATGGCATCCCTTTGGTTCAAAAAATAGAACGCTGATAGCAAAAAATGGGTCTTCCGCTAATTTTGTTCCATTTTTATTATTTGTGCAGCCATCAGGCTTCTGATCCGGCCCCAGGCCGTCGACTTTTCAATCCAGGAGTACACCATGTCCGCACCCGCCAACTTCAACGGCCAGCGTCCCGTCATCGACGCCGACGACGCCGTCATGCTGCTGATCGACCACCAAAGCGGCCTGTTCCAGACCGTGGGCGACATGCCCATGCCGGAACTGCGCGCCCGCGCTGGCGCCTTGGCGTCGATGGCCGCGCTGGCCAAGATGCCCGTCATCACCACGGCTTCCGTGCCGCAAGGCCCCAACGGTCCGCTGATTCCCGAGATCCACGCCAACGCGCCGCATGCGCAATACATTGCGCGCAAGGGCGAGATCAACGCCTGGGACAATCCCGAGTTCGTCGCCGCGGTGAAGGCCACCGGCCGCAAGACGCTCATCATCGCCGGCACCATCACCAGCGTGTGCATGGCGTTCCCGGCCATCAGCGCGGTCGCCGATGGCTACAAGGTGTTCGCGGTGATCGACGCCTCGGGCACGTACACCAAGATGGCGCAGGAAATCACGCTGGCGCGCGTGGTGCAGGCCGGCGTGGTGCCGATGGACACGGCCGCCGTGGCCTCGGAATTGCAGAAGACCTGGAACCGTGAAGACGCCATGCAGTGGGCCGAGGTCTATACCAAGGTGTTCCCGGCCTACCAGTTGTTGATCGAAAGCTACTCCAAGGCGCAGGAAGTGGCGAGGAACAACGAAGTGCTGGATTCGCAGCGCTGATCCACTTCGATGTAGGCGGCGATCCGGGCGCAAGCGGTCCGGATCAGGCCGCCACGCCATGCCGCTCGGCGATGCGCAGCAGCAAGGCTTCCAGTTCCTGGAGGATGGGCCGGTGGTCATCGACCCGCCTGACCAGGGCCGAGGGCATGGCGGGCAGGTCTATTTCCACGAATGCGATCTCGGGCGTGGCGTAGTAGCTGGCGGCGCGCTTGGTCAGCATCAGCAGGCCCTCGCGCGTGTTCACGGCCGCGATGCCCTCGCGGATGGTGCGCACCACGGGGCCGTCGCCTATCGGCTTGCCCTTGGGCGTGTGACGCGGGAAGTGGTAGTCCTGCCACTCCTGGTTAACCGATCCCGGCACCATGCGCACCAGCCGTTCCTCGGCCAGCAGTTCGGGGTCCAGCAGCGTCGCCCCGGCAAACGGGTGATCCAGCGGGACGCACAGCATGCGCTGGTCGCGCAGCACGATGGGCCCATGGCACAGGCCGTCCGCGCCCAGCGGCAGGCGGCAGAACG
This sequence comes from Achromobacter sp., assembly GCA_032153965.1. Lineage (GTDB taxonomy): Bacteria > Pseudomonadota > Gammaproteobacteria > Burkholderiales > Burkholderiaceae_B > Achromobacter. Next base: position 72,617 of record JALDYL010000002.1, read on the forward strand.
CAATATCGACTGAGCCATCGGCCACCGCCGCATAGTGGGTGACGTAAGTCAGTTCCACGAACTCCAGCTCCACATTGGGATGCGCCGCCTTGAATTCCGAGACCAGCGGGCGGTATAGCTCGTAGAAGCCGCCGCCCAGAAAGCCGATGCGCAGATGGCGCGGCTTGCCGGCGGCCTGGCGCTTGCAGTCGTCCAGCGCGGCTTTCAGCATGACGACCGCCGGCCCGGCGCCCAGCTTCAGGGTCAGGCCCAGCGGCGTCAGCGCGACGCGGCGGCTGCTGCGCTCGAACAAGGGGGCGCCCAGCGTCTTTTCCAGCGCCTTGACCGCTTCCGATACGGAGGACTGGCTCATGTGCAGCGCTTCCGCCGCGCGGCCGAAATGCAGCTTGTCGGCGACGGCCAGAAAACAATCGAATTGGCGTAGATCCATGGTTCCGTGGGGCCTGTGCAGGCCTAGGCAGACATTTTTATATCAATCGGAATTGGCGATTGATTGCGTGAATAATAGCGCTTGTTCGCGCCTGGCCCGATGGGCAGAATTCGACCTGTTCACACAAGCTTAGCTCATTGATGAGCGATAAGGAGACAGGCATGAGTTCATCTATGCCAGAACGACCAAGCCTAAAAGGATCGGCAGAGCCGATTGAATTCCTGGTCGAGGGGGATCTGGTGCGCGGCACCTTCTACCTGCCGGAGCAGGCCAGCGGTCCGGTTGGCGCAGTCGCGCTGGCGCACGGCTGGTCCATGGTCGCCGGCGGCGACCTGGAAGAGTACGCCGCCGCGGTGGTGGCGCGCGGCCTGGCCGCGCTGACCTTCGACTTCCGCAATCTTGGCCGCAGCGCCGGCGTGCCGCGCCAGGAGATCGATCCGCAGCGGCAGATCCAGGATTTCCGCTCGGCCATTTCCTATCTGCGCCAGCGTCCGGAAGTGGACCGCGAGCGCATCGGCATCTGGGGCAGCAGCTATAGCGGCGGCCATGCGCTGACGGTCGCCGCCATCGACCGGCGCGTCAAGTGCGTGGTCAGCCAGGTGCCCACCACCAGCGGCTTCTCGGCGGCGCAACGGCGCGTGCGCTACGACAAGGCGCAGGCGCTGCAGGCCGCGTTCGAAGCCGACCGCGAGGCGCGCGACGCGGGCCAACCGCCGGCGAGGCTGCGCATGGTCGACGCCGACCCCGATGCGGCGGTCGCATATCCCGGCCCGGATTCCTACAACTACATGACGGGCGAAGCGCAACGCTGCCCGAGCTGGGTCAACGAAGTCACGCTGCGTTCGCTGGAACTGGCGCGCGCCTACGAGCCCGGCATGTACGTGCGCCGCATCGCGCCCACGCCGCTCCTGATGATCGTCGCCACCGGCGACGGCCTGACGCCGGCCGACCTGCAGCAGGATGCGTTCAACGCGGCGCACCAGCCCAAGGAATTGCTGCTGCTGCCCGGCGGCCATTACTCGGTCTATACGGAACATTTCGAACGCACCAGCAGCGCGGCGGCCAATTGGTTCGCGCAGCACCTCGGCCAAGAGCAGCACGGATAAGAACATGACGACGACAATAATGATGGAGACACAGGACCGCCAACGCCGCCAGGCTTCGCTGCGCGCGGCGGCCGTGGGCAACGCCCTGGAATGGTTCGACTGGACCTTGTACGGCACGTTCTCGGCCTATCTGGCCATGAACCTGTTCGACCCGTCCGACCGCGGTTCGGCGCTGCTGGCCACGCTGGCCGTGTTTGCCGGCGGATTCCTGGCGCGGCCGATAGGCGGCTGGCTGTTCGGCCGTATCGGCGACCGCTACGGCCGCAAGTTCACGCTGGTCCTGACCATGTGCCTGCTGGCCCTGACCAGCCTGGCGATCGCGCTGCTGCCCACCTATGAGCAGGCCGGGGTGCTGGCCTCGGTGCTGTTGTTCGTCTGCCGCCTGATGCAGGGGCTGGCGCACGGCGGCGAGTCCGGCGTGGCCTATACCTATGTGGCCGAAATCGCGCCGCCGGCCAAACGCGGGCTGTGGTCCAGTTCGGTGTTCGTCAGCGTCACCATCGGCGTCATGGCCGCGACCGCGCTGGCGGCCTTGCTGACTTCCTGGCTGGGCAAGCCGGCGATGGAAGCCTGGGGCTGGCGCGTGGGCTTCGGCGTGGGCGCGTTGCTGGGCGTCTACGCGCTGTTCCTGCGCCGCAGCGCGAGCGAAAGCGAGGTCTTCGAACACAGCGCGGAGCAGGGCGGCGCGCAAAAGATATCGGCGCGCCAGGCTTTGAAGATCGCCCGCAACATCGTAATGATCGCCGCGGCGTCCAACGCCACCTACTACACCTGGGTCACCTTCGCGCCGGCCACGGCCATCGCGACCAAGGGCATGGATCCGGCGGGCGCCTACACGGCCAGCCTGATCGCGCAGCTGGTGTGCCTGTTGTGGCTGCCGGTCTGCGGCTGGCTGGCGGACCGCTACGGCCGCAAGCCCATGGTGATGGCTTTCGGCCTGGGCGTGGCGCTGGCGGTGTTCCCGGTATCCCACATCGTCACCGACCAGCCCTGGACGCTGTTCGTGGGGCAGTTGATCGGCTTGCTGGTCTGGGCGCTGCTGGCCGCGATCTTCCCGGCTGTGGTGGCCGAGCAGGTGCCGACCGGCGCGCGCGCCATGGGGGTGGGCTTCATCTCTTCGCTGTCGGTCGCGATCTTCGGCGGCACCGCGCCCTACATCAATGCGTGGCTGGGAGCGCAGGGGCTGGACTGGGTCTACACGGCCTATGTGGGGGCGCTGGGGCTGATGGCCTTTGCCGGCGCCTTCCTCATCAAGGAAACGGCGGGCATGGACCTGAACGACATCCGCCTGCCGGGCGAGGAAGCTGGCAACGCGGTGGCCGACAAGGCCGCCAAGCGCGCGGCATTCAACTGAACTTCAATCCTTTCATCATCACATGAGCAACATGAACTATCCGGATCTGGCAGGGAAAATCGCGGTCGTCACCGGCGCCGGGGGCGGGATTGGGCGCGCCATGGCGGCGGCGTTCCGTCAACAGGGGGCGACCGTGGTCGCCACCGACCTGGAGCTGGCGGCGCTGTCAGGCGTGGATGCGGACTGCCGCCAACTGGACGTCACGCAAGCGCAGGCAGTGCGCGAGCTGGCCGACGCCGTGGCCGCCCAGTACGGCGCGCTGGACGTGTGGGTCAACAACGCCGGCTTCATGGCCCGCATGCCCGCCATGGACCTGGACGAGGCCGCGTGGCAACGCACCATGGACATCAACCTGAAGGGCACGTTCTTCGGCGCCCAGGCGGCCGCGCGCCACATGATCGCGCAAGGCAGCGGCGCCATCATCAACCTGTCCAGCTATGCCGGCGTCAAGCCGCGCCCGAATTGCGCCGACTATGCGGCCGCCAAGGCCGGCGTGGCCCATCTGACCCAGTGCCTGGCGCTGGAATGGAGCCCCAAGGGGTTGCGCGTCAATGCCATCGCGCCCGGATTCATCGAAACGCCGATGAGCAGCTGGATGCACGCCGACGCCGCCACCTATGCCGAGTACGTCGAACGCCTGCCGGCGCGGCGCGTCGGCCAGCCCTCGGAGATCGCCGACGCGGCGCTGTACCTGGCCTCGCAGGCGTCCGCCTATGTCACGGGCCACGTGCTGATGGTCGACGGCGGAGTCTCCAAGACATGAGGACGGACATGGACATCGCCTCCTGGTGGAACGGCAAAGCGGCCGTCGTGACGGGCGCGGCCAGGGGGCAGGGCGCGGCCGAGGCGCTGCGCCTGCTGCAGGCGGGCGCAACCGTCTACGCGCTGGACGTGCTGTCCGAAGGCGACGCCACCTGGGCGGAACTGCGCAACGCGGCGGGCGCCCACGCCGAACGGCTGCGCATCCGGGTGGCGGACGTGGCCCGCGAATCCGATTGGCTGGCGTTGGCCGAAGAGATTGCGCAGGCCGGCGTGCCGCTTTACGGCCTGGTCAACAACGCGGGCGTGACCCTGCGCAAGACCGTGACCGAAACCACGCATGCGGAATGGCGGCGCCTGCTGGACATCAATCTGGACGGGCCGTTCCTCGCCATCCGCAACCTCGCCGCACTGATGCCGCAGGGCGCGGCCATCGTCAATACGTCCTCGACGGCCGGCCTTACCGGATACTTCAGCGCGGCCTACACCGCCAGCAAGTGGGCCTTGCGCGGCCTGACGCGGGCAGCTTCGCTGGAACTGGCCGGTCGCGGCATACGCGTCAACACGGTATGCCCGGGCCTGGTGGAAACGCCCATGATCATGCAGCCCAATGCCGTGCATGACGCCGGACGGGCGCGCCTGTTCTACGAAGGCAACCGCGACGCGACGCCCTTGTCGCGCGGCGCGGACGCCGACGAGATCGCGGCGGCGGTGATGTTCCTGCTGGGGCCGGAGGCGTCATTCATTACCGGCGCGGACCTGCCGGTCGACGGCGGCATGACGGGCGGCGGCGTTTACTGGCGGATCGGCAAGTCCACCGGCAATCTGTAGCCGCAGTCCCGGGCCTGTGCCCGGGACTGGTCATTGCGCAAGGACAAAGAACTCAGTGCTTGTCGCCATAGATATTGCCGGCAATGCCGCCGGCGGCGGCGCCGATGGCGGCCCCGGTCCAGCCGCTGCCGCCCGCGATGGCGGCAATGCCCGCGCCGGCCGCGGCGCCGATGGCTGCGCCCGACAGCGTGCCTTGCTGCTTGGAACTCATGTTGGTGCAGGCAACCAGGGACCCCATCATGAGGCCTATGGCGATCGATCGGATGACTTTCATGGTTGACTCCTAGCGGGCGCGCTTGGCGGGAGCGGCGGGCGTGGCCGGCGCCGCGGGCGCGACGATTTCGAACCAGAGCGTTTCGACCACCGGGCGATCCATCCGGGTCGGGTTGGCCGCGTACCAGCCATCCAGCCGTTCGCGCACGGAATCGAGCGTATGGCTTTGCAAGCCCTTGGCGAAACGCGGGATCAGCGTCTGGTTGTCCGCCGGCGCGCGGCGCTGCTGATAGGCTTGCTCCACCTGGATGAGGTTCGCCATGCCCAGCAGGTAGGCCTTCTTCAGATTCGCGTCGGACTCGGTCCATTGCTTGCCGGTGATGATGGGCGCCGGATCGGTAGGCGCCGCCACGACCGGCGCGGCGACCAGCAATGACAGCGCGAGCGCTGCCGGGCCTAACAGGTGTTTCACTTTCATCGCATCGCTCCTTGGAGGAACAAAAGACAGAAAAACAACCCAGTGACGCCATACGCGCCGCGCGCTTGCAAGGGCCTGGCGGCGGGCGACAATATTCAATGTAGGCTCGAAAGCGGGCCGGCGCAAGCGCTGCCGCGCGCGTGCTCAGATTCCGAGATAGGCCTGGCGCACCTTGGGATCGGACAGCAGCGATTGCGCCGGACCGGAAAGCGCGATGCGGCCGGTTTCCATCACATAGCCGCGGTCGGCGCCCGTCAGCGCCAGGTGGATGTCCTGCTCCACCAGCAGCACCGTGACGCCTTCCTGGCGGATACCGGCCAGCACCTCCATCAACTGCTCTACCACCACCGGCGCCAGGCCCAGGCTCATTTCGTCGATCATCATGAGCGCGGGCGCCGCCATCAGCGCGCGCGCCATGGCGCACATCTGCTGTTCGCCGCCGGACATGCTGCCGGCGAGCTGGCGGCGCCGTTCCGACAGTCGCGGAAAGTAGGCGTAGACGCGGTCCAGGTCGCGCGCGATGGCCGCCTTGCCGCGGCGGCGGTAGGCGCCCATGAGCAGATTGTCCTGCACGGTCATGCGGTCGAACAACTGGCGTCCCTCGGGTACCTGCACCATGCCGCTGGCAAAGGCCTGGTCCGGCGTGGCGCGCGCCAATTGGCGGCCGTCCATGACGATGCTGCCGGTGCAGGGCAGCACCCGCGACAGGGCCCGCAGCAGGGTGGTCTTGCCCGCGCCATTGCTGCCCACCAGCGCCACGATCTCGGCGCGGCGGACCTCGAGCGCAATGTCGCGCAGCACCGGCAGTTCGCCATAGCCGGCGTTCAGTCCTTCCACCTTCAAGAGCGGAGCGGCGGCGTTCATGCGCGTCTCTTGCCCAGATAGGCCTGCACCACCTCGGGATCGGCGAGCACCTCGTCGGGCGCGCCGTCCGCGATCTTTTCGCCGTGGTGCAGCACCAGCAGCCGGTCCGACAGGCTCTTGATCGCCTTGATGACGTGCTCGATCACCAGCACGCTGATGCCGCTTGCGCGGACCTTGCGGATGACCTCGATGACCTCGTCGATCTCGACCAGATTGAGCCCGGCCATGACCTCGTCGCATAGCAGCACCTTGGGCTGCATGGCCAGCGCCTTGGCCAGTTCCAGCCGCTTGCGGCCCGGGCCGCCCAGCTCGTCGGCGCGCTGGTCCGCGGCGTGGCCCAGACCGACGAAGTCCAGACAGGCTCGGGCTTGCTCGCGCGCCAGCGCCAGCTTGGGCTGGCCGCCGCCATGGCCGAACAAGGCGCCCACCGCCACATTGTCCAGCACCGACAGGCCGGGGAAAGGCCGCATGATCTGGAAGGTGCGCCCTATGCCCAGGCGCGCGCGGCGATAGGCCGGCAATCCGCCTATCGGCTTGTCCTGGAACAGGATTTCGCCCGCTGTCGGCGCGAGCGTGCCGCTGATCAGGCTGACCAGCGTGGTCTTGCCGGCGCCGTTGGGGCCGATCAGGCCCAGGATCTCACCTTCGCCCAGTGTGAAACTGACCTGATTCACGGCCACCAGCCCGGCGAAGCGCCGGGTCACGTTGCGCACGTCCAGGATCGCGCTCATAGCCGGTGCGCCCGTATGTTGTCGACGAAGTAGCGCCAGCCCGATTTGCGCGCGCGCCGCAGCAGGTCGGCCAGCCCGCGCGGCATCAGCACCACCGCCGCGACGATCACCGCGCCGAAGAACAGCCCCGCCACGCTGGTGATCTCGCTGGACAGCAGCTCCGAAATGGCCGATAGCGAGAACGCGCCCACCACCGGGCCGAGCACGGTGCCCGCGCCGCCGAACACGGCCATGATGATCATCTTGACGTTCAAGCTGATGTCGAAGGCGCTTTCCGGATCGAGGAAGGTGATCCAGTAGGCGTGTATGCCGCCGGCCAAGGCGCTGAACACGCCCGAGATCGTGAACGCCGCCACCTTGTACAGCGTGGTGTTCACGCCCATGACGGCCGCGCCTTCTTCGTTCTCGCGGATCGCGATCAGGCCGAAGCCGAAGCGGCTGCGCGTGAGCCAGGCGACGGTAAGCGTGGCCAGCGCCAGCAGGCCCAGGGCCAGTTCGTAGAACAGCGTGTCGTTGTTCAGCGGCGGCAGCACCAGGCCGATGTTCTGCCCGGCCAGCCCGATATTGGAGACGATCGCCGTCATGACCTGCGCCAGCGCTAGCGTCGCGATGGCGAAGTAGTGGCCGCGCAGCCTCAGCACGGGCAGTCCCAGCACCACGGCGAAAACCACGGCCAGTGCGGCCCCCAGCGCCAGCCCGGCGGCGAAAGGCAGCTCCCATTGCGCCATGGCGATGGCCACGCCGTAGCTGCCCAGGCCGTAGAAGACCGAATTGCCGAAGGACGCGTAGCCGGCGTATCCGCCGATGATGTTCCAGCCCTGGGCCAGCACGGCCAGCAACAGCGTGTTGATGCCGAACTGCACCAGCACGTCCGAGCCATACCAGGGCACGCCGGCCAGCACGGCCAGCGCCAGCAATGCCAGCAGCGCGGCGCCCGGCGTCTTCATGCCGCTCTGCCCAACAGGCCACTGGGTTTGACCAGCAGCACCAGCACCAGGATGCCGAAGCTCGCCACGTCGGCGTAGGTCGGCCCCACGTACAGCGTGGTCAGCGATTCCACGATGCCCAGGAACAGGCCGCCCACCATCACGCCCAGCGGATTGTCCAGTCCGCCGATGATGGAAATGGCGAAACACTTCGCGGTCAGCGTGGCGCCGATGTAGGGGTTGATCTGCGAGACCGTGCCGTACAGGCCGCCCGCAGCGCCTGCCAGCGCCAGGCCCAGGCCGAACGTCACCGCGTACAGATGGCGCGGCTCGACACCATAGAGTCTGGCCGCCACCAGATTCTGCGCGGTGGCGCGGATGGCGCGCCCAAGGCGGCTGTGCAGCAGGAACAGCCACATGCCCAGCGTAATGGCCAGGGCCACACCAAAGGCGGCCAGCCGCGCCACGGGCAGGGTGACGGGACCCAGCGCATGGCTGTCGCCGGCGTAGGGCGGATTGATGGTGCGGAAGTCGGCCGAGAACGCCAGCTGCGCCAGGTAGGTCAGCACGACCTCCAGGCCGAAGGTGATGAGCAGCGTGTTGAACATGGGCGCGCGCGCCACCAGATTGAGCAGGCCGCGCTGCAGGGCGTAGCCCAGCAGGAACATGGCGGCGGCCGTCAAGGGCAAGCCCAGGAAGGGATCGATGCCCGCATCGTTATACAGGTACCAGGACGCGTACGCCCCCAGCATGATGAACGCGCCGTGCGCCAGGTTGACGATGTTCAGTACGCCCCAGACCAGCGCCAAACCTTGCGCCATCACGGCATACAGCCCGCCCAGCAGTATGCCGTTGACGAGGATTTGCGCGAGCAGATCCATCGTGTGCTCCCCAAGCCCCTAGCGCGCGTTCCAGGCCGGCATGGGGTACTTGGGCTGAGTGATGTAGCCCTTCGCACCGTAGATCGCGGCCAGGCCGCCGTCCTGCACCTGGATCACGACTTGAGGCAGGTCGATCTGCCCTTGGGCGTTGAAGGCGACGGGGCCGTACAGGCTGTCGAATTTGATCGTGGCCAGGGCATCGCGCACCTTCTGCGGGTTGGCGCTGCCCGCGCTTTCCATGGCGTAGACCAGCGCTTCGACGTCGGCCACGCCGGATGCGGCGTGGTAGTCCGGGTCATAGCCGAACTTGGCCTTGTAGGCGCGGGCGAACTGCTCCGCGTCGCCGAACCAGCGGTCCTTCAACGCCGTCGAAGGCAGCCAGGCGGTCATGCCGAAGGCGTAGTCCGCGTCGCGCCCCAGCGCCTTGCGGAAATCCTCCGACGGCACACCGACGGTGAAGGAATACATCTTGGGCGCGACGGCCAGGCTCTTGGCCTGGCGCACGAAATTCAGGATCTCGGTTTCGTGTCCCGCCACCAGCACCGCGTCCACGTTCTTGCTCTTGATCTGCGACAGCAGCGAGTTGAAGTCGGTGGCATTGGTGCTGTAGCGCTCGTCCATCGCGATGCGCAGTCCTGCGGACTTAAGCAGCGGACGGGTGCCCTGGGCCACCGAGACATCGAAGGCGTCATCCGCGTATAGCAAGGCCACGCTGGCCGGCGCGGGCTTGAGCGTCTTCAGCATTTCCACGGTGCTGCCGAAGTAATTGCTGGCAGGCGCCAGCGTGCCGAAGATGTACTTGAACTTGCGCGAGAAGATTTGATCCGAGGCGCCTCCGCCCTGGACCATGGGCACCTTGTACTTTTCCGAGACCGCCGAGTCGGCCAGTGCGAAATTGCTGGCGAAGGGCCCCAGCAGCAGATTGGCCTTGTCCTGCGTTACGAGCTGCGTGTACTGCCGCACGCTCAGATTGACGTCCGACTGGTTGTCGTAAATCTTGAGCGCCAGCTTGCGCGTTTCGCCGCCAATCTTCACGCCGCCTGCAGTGTTGATCTGCTCCACCGCCATCTGGTAGGCATCGCGGTAATAGCGCCCGGTATTGGCGACGGGGCCGGTGAGTTGCACGGACGCACCCAGCAGGATGTCGGGCGCCGGAGCCGCTGCCGCGGCGGCGCTGTACAAGGCCAGCGCCAGGACGGGCAGGGCGAGCAATAGTCTGCGAGACATGATGTTGTCTCCTGCAAGTTCTTGTGCAGTCCATTTTCTGCCCCTGCGTTTACGTCTACCTGAACCTCGGCACGGCTCGACGCTGGTTACATATTCTGACTAAGCTGATCAAATGAAACAGCGTTCCACGGCGGGCCGATTTGGTTGTACATATGGCAAGGGCCTGGAGCGGCCCTGACTGTCGCATTGGGCGGCATGACCCCTCGATGTCCGGCAGGCAGCTAGAAGACAAACAAACCCGAGGAGGAGTCAATGCGTACGTTCAATCGCAGGGCCGCGGCATTCCTGGCGAGCGGGCTCATGGCAGTGCTGGCAGGCTGCGCGTCGCCCGGAGGCAAGAAAGAAACCGTCGATATGAAGGGGCTGTCCCAGCCGGTGGAGATCGTGCGCGACCGCCACGGGGTGTCGCACATCTACGCGCAGAACCAGGACGACCTGTTCTTCGCCCAAGGCTTCAACGCGGCGCGCGACCGCCTCTGGCAGCTCGACCTCTGGCGCCGCCAGGGCGAGGGCAAGATGGCCGAACAGTTCGGCCCGCGCTTTGTCGAGCAGGACCGCGCGGCGCGCCTGTTCCTGTACCGCGGCGACATGCAGGCCGAGTTCGCCAGCTACCATCCGCAGGGCAAGGCGATCCTCACGTCCTTCGCGGCGGGCATCAACGCCTACATCGATTGGGCCCGGGCGAATCCCGAGCAGATGCCGCCGGAATTCAAGCTGACCGGCACCGAACCCGGCTACTGGAGCCCCGAGACTTCGCTCATCCGCATCTACGGCCTGACCCGCAATCTCAGCGAAGAGGTCCGCATGGCGCAGCGGGTCGCGGCGCTGGGCCTGAACACCGTGCAGGGACTCAGCACCTTCGAGCCGCCCCTGGCGCTGCAGGTGCCTGCCGGACTGGACGTGCGCGACGTCGACAGCAAGGTCCTGGGCGACTACAACCTGGCGCGCAACGGGCAGAAATTCGTCGCCGCCGATTTCCCGCGCAGCCCGCTGGCGGCCGCCGAGCGCGAGAAACTGGCGCAGGAATTGTCCGCAAACCTGCTGGCGTCGCTGGACCCGGCGTTCGACCCCATGGCGACTCGCTATGAAAGCAATAACTGGACCATCGCCGGCCAGCACACGGCCAGCGGCAAGCCCATTCTTGCCGGCGATCCGCACCGGTCCATCACCATGCCGTCGCTGCGCTACATGGTGCATTTGAACGCACCGGGCTGGAACGTGATCGGCGCGGGCGAACCGGCGCTGCCCGGCGTGTCCATGGGGCACAACGACCGCATCGCCTTCGGGCTGACGATCTTCGCCTTTGGCGACGAGGAAGACCTGTATGTCTACGGCATCAACCCGGCCAAGCCCGACGAGTACCGCTACAACGGCCGCTGGGAAAAGATGCGGCAGGTGGATGAATCGATTCCGGTGCGCGGGCAGGCCGCCGCGGTGCGGCAGCTGAAGTTCACCCGCCATGGCCCGGTAATCTACGTGGACCCGGTGCGGCGCAAGGCCTACGCCTTGCGCGCGGCCTACCTGGAATTCCCGGGAACCGCGGCCTATCTGGCCAGCCTGCGGCTGAACCAGGCGCAAAACTGGAACGAGTTCGTCGCCGGCATGGAAAAGCACTACACCCCCAGCGAGAACATGGTGTATGCCGACGTGGACGGCAACATCGGCTGGTTCGGCGGCAGCATCGCGCCGATACGTCCGCGCGCCGACTGGTCCGGCATGCTGCCCGTGCCCGGCAACGGCGAGTTCGAATGGCGCGGCATTCTGCCGGGCAGCGCGCTGCCCCGCGCCTACAACCCGCCCGAAGGCTACTTCGCCACCGCCAACGAGTACAACCTGCCCGCCGACTATCGCTATAAGGACATGTCCGCCCGCACCTGGGCCGAACCCTATCGCGTGCAGCGCATACGCGAGGTGTTGGCCAACAGCAAAGGCCAGACGGTTCAGAACTCGCAGACGCTGCAGTACGACAACCTGTCGATTCCGGCGCGCACGCTGGCGGGCTACGCCAAGTCGCTGAACTCGGCGGATCCGGCAACGTCGCAGGCCCTGAGCATGCTGAAGGATTGGGACGCCCGCGTGGAAACGGAGTCGCGCACGGCCACCGTCTACGAGTTCTGGCTGCCCGAGGTGGTCAAGCGCGTGTCCGAACTCTATGTCCCCGCCAACGGCCGCGCCGCGTTCGGTAATCTGTCCACGGCGAAAACGCTGGAGAAGCTGGCCTCCCCGGACAGCGCCTTCGGTCCGCAACCGCAGCAGGGCCGCGACGCGTTGCTGCTGCAGGCGCTGAACGACGGCCTGCAGAAGCTGCGCGCCAAGCTGGGGCCGGACTCCTCGCAATGGCAGTGGGGCAAGCTGCACCACATCCAGTTCGAGCACAGCCTGGCCAGCCTGCTGCCCGAGGCCACCGCCAATGCCTACGGCACGCCGCGCTATCCGGTCAGCGGCGACAACGATACGGTGCATCGCGCCACCTTCCGCGCCAGCGACTTCCGCCAGACCAGCGGCGCGTCGTACCGCCAGGTGATAGACGTGGCCGACTGGGACAATTCGCGCATGCAGAACGTGCCCGGGCAGTCCGCCGACCCGCGCAGCCCGTACTACCAGAACCTGCTCAAGGGCTGGGCAACGGGCGAGTATTTCCCCATGGCGTTCAGCCGCGCCAAGGTGGATAGCGAGAAGGCCGGTACCTTGAATCTGCGTCCGGTGCAGCGCTGATTCAGGCTAGTCGGCCTTGGAGCGGGC